>CALHXU010000132.1 GCA_938040365.1 uncultured Acidimicrobiales bacterium | reverse complement strand
ACATCATGGGCTCGTATTCGCAACGCAAGGCATCGGCGAAGAAGCTGTCCGAACCCGTTGCTGATCGCGTGTACTTCGCCGGCGAGGCCATGAACCCGAACGGCAAGACCATCGCCATCCACGGCGCGTGCGAATCGGCCTTAGCAGCCGTCGATGCAATGCTCGGATGAGCCCTCAGCAAAGCGCTGACACGACCGAGACCGCGGCGCCGATCAGCAACGCGCAACGCATCACGAACCTCGACACCGTCCGAGGTATCGCCACGCTCGGCATTCTCGTTATGAACTCGGTGTCCTTCGGCCTCCCTGCTCCGGCGTATTTCAACCTGAGCTTTGCTGGCTCGGACAACTGGCTCGACTGGGTCGTCGGCATCGCTGGAGAGATATTCATCGACCAAAAGACCATGGCGTTGTTCTCGATGCTGTTCGGCGCAGGCATTGTCGTTTTCGCAGATCGGGCCGAGGCAAAGGGAAGGCGCCCGGTAGGCCTCAGCTTGTGGCGCAACGCGCTTCTGCTGGTCATCGGTCTTATCCATTCAGAGATTTGGGTGGGAGATATCCTTGTGGTGTACGCGGTTTGTTCGCCTGCGCTCCTACTCATGCGGAAGCGCTCGGCTCGAACGCTTTTCGTCGCCGGCGGCGTGTGCTTCGCGATCTCGGCCCTCGCCCTGACTATCACCCAACTGTCCATCGATCCAGCAACCGACCTCGGCCAATACTGGGCCGACGAGAACGTCCCAATGAGCGACATCGTCGGAGTGATGTTCATCCTCGGTTTTGGAGGCCGAGCACTCGGGGCCATGCTGATCGGCGTTGGACTGTTCCGATCCGAGATCATTCAGGGTCAGCGACCCGCCGCCTACTACCGAAAGATGGCACGTATCGGCTTCGGTATCGGCCTCCCACTATCGATCCTCGGTGTGATCATCCACAGCGTGAATGGCTGGAGTGGCGATGTCGCCCTGATCGGAGCCGTTCCCAATGTCTTGGCCACGCTCCCACTCGCACTCGGGTATCTCGCCGTCATTGCACTGTGGAACCAGCGGCCCGAGACCCGTTGGCACGAGCGCATCCGGGCGGTTGGGCGCATGGCGCTGACCAATTACCTGACCCAGACGCTGCTGGGCTTGCTCGTACTCGACGGACTCTTCGAGTTCGGCTCACTGGGCCGCTCGCAGATATTCGTGTTCATCGTTGCGGTCTGGGTACTCCAAGTCGCCTGGTCCGAGCCGTGGCTTCGCCACTTCCGGTTCGGGCCGTTCGAGTGGGTCTGGCGCGTTGCCACGTACCGAAGGCTGCAACCGATCCGTCGCTAGCCCCGGGCACCCACGTTATTACGGCGCGAGTTTGGCGAGGATCTCGTGCAAGGCCACCATCTCGACGCTGCTCAAGCGGTCGCCGACTAGTCGTTCGATGCCAGCGAGGTGGACGCGCCCAGCTTTGGTGAAGGCCTTTAGGCCTTCCTCGCCGAGGACCACAACGTTTCCACGACGGTCATCACCACACGATCGTCGCTCTACAATTCCGTTGGCGACGAGCTTGTCGACGAGGCGCGTGGCTCCGCTTCGACTCACGCGCCGACGCTCGGCGATCTCCGATGGACGGATACCCGCATCGCCAGCCTCATAGAGCAGAAGCAAGATCTCGTAGTGCTCGATGTGCATCCCGGTCTGTTCCTCAAGTTCATCAGCCAGTTGCTCGCGGACACTTGTAAAGGCCATAAGCAACGCCCGCCAGGCTTCTGATGCTGGGGTCGACTTGAGCTGTGCCACCTGTGAACCCTACAACATCAGCAAAGGTAGTTGCGCTACGCAACTACCTGCCATATGGTTGCGCCGAGCAATAGTTGCACGCTGCAACTACCTGCACTACTCGACTAGTTAGCACACGGGAGCACACAATGGCCGAGCCAATCATTGCCGACAACAAGCCAGTTCCAGTCCAACTGTCCGCGGGCGAAGAACAGTACTGGTGCGCATGCGGCCAGTCGCAGAATCAGCCGTTCTGCGATGGCTCCCATGCTGGCACCGAGTTCACTCCCGTCGCGTTCACCGCCGAGGCTGACGGCGAGGCATATCTATGTGCGTGCAAGCGCACCGGCACTCCCCCGTTCTGTGACGGCACGCACGCACAATTCGGCGACGAATTAGTGGGCACCGACGGATCGGGAAGCGCACCGGCCGAAACGTCGGTTGCGGTCGGCAATGGC
The DNA here is from genome assembly GCA_938040365.1 of uncultured Acidimicrobiales bacterium. Taxonomy (GTDB): domain Bacteria; phylum Actinomycetota; class Acidimicrobiia; order Acidimicrobiales; family SHLQ01; genus SHLQ01. The sequence continues at coordinate 1,241 of CALHXU010000132.1, read as the reverse complement.
GACTCGGCCCCAGCCGCGCGAGCAACCCCCGAAGAACCAACGGTCGAGTTCATTCACCAACTTGCGCGAGATGGCCTGAGCAAGGTTGGCCATCACGGCCCGATGACCTCGATGGGCGTACCCCGTAAAGACCTTCCCCACTGGGACGATCTGCAAATTATGGCTGCTCAGATGGCGACCAAACCATTGCTCGACGAGGCCGAAGTCGGGACGAAGCTAGTGATCGGCCACGAGGCCGACCGACCGCTCGAACTGGACATTCCCCTGTTCGTATCCGACATGAGCTTCGGCGCCTTGTCAGAAGAGGCCAAGGTCTCTCTCGCGAAGGGTGCCGAACTCGCCGGAACCGGCATCTGCTCGGGCGAGGGCGGCATGCTCCCTGAGGAGCAAGCTGCCAACAGTCGCTACTTCTACGAACTAGCGTCGGCGAAGTTTGGCTACGACGAAGCACTGCTCACCAAGGTCCAGGCGTTCCATTTCAAGGGCGGACAAGGGGCGAAGACCGGCACTGGCGGCCATCTCCCCGGGACGAAGAACATCGGCAAGATCTCCGAAGTTCGCGGCATTCCAGAAGGTGAGGCCGCCATTTCACCCTCGACCTTTACCGACCTCAACTCGGTCGACGACTTCCGCCGCTTCGGCGACCGCGTCCGAGAGGTCACCGGCGGCATCCCAATCGGGATGAAGCTGTCGGCCAACCACATCGAGGCCGACATGGGTTTCGCTCTCGAAGCCGGAGTCGATTACATCATTCTCGATGGTCGCGGCGGCGGCACCGGTGCTGCTCCTGAGATGTTCCGCAATCACATTTCGGTGCCGACCATTCCAGCTCTTGCACGGGCTCGCCGCTTCCTCGATGAACAGGGGGCGACCGGTCGTGTCACGCTAATCGCCACGGGCGGGCTTCGGGTGCCGATCGACTTCGTGAAGGCGCTCGCCCTCGGCGCGGACGGAGTGGCGCTTTCGAACTCGGCAATGCAAGCAATTGGTTGCATTGGCGCTCGGATGTGCAACTCGAACAATTGCCCATCAGGCATCGCGACACAAAAGCCCGAGCTTCGGGCTCGCCTTGACGTCGAAGCCGCGAGCCAGCGCCTCGCCACTTTCTTCGAAGCATCGACCGAACTTATGTCGGTCATGGCACGCGCGTGCGGCCACGATCACCTGTCCAAGTTCGAAAAATCCGACCTTGCCACCTGGGACGACCAAATGGCCAAGCTCACCGGCGTCAAGTACAGCGG
>CALHXU010000131.1 GCA_938040365.1 uncultured Acidimicrobiales bacterium | reverse complement strand
ACCACGGCACACCCGGCGTATTCCTCAAGGCCTGCTTCGAGCGCTTGCAACGTTTCGACGTCGAGGTCGTTCGTTGGCTCATCGAGCATGAGGACGTTGGCTCCTGACTTCAGAACCTTCGACAAGTGGACGCGGTTGCGTTCACCACCGGAGAGCACCCCGACCTTCTTGGTCTGGTCGCCGCCTCGGAAGTTGAACGACGCCACGTACGACCGCGAATTCACCTCGCGCTTTCCGAGGTACAAGAAGTCGTGCCCACCGCTGATCTCGTCGAAGACCGTCGCATCTGGGTCGAGCGCGTCTCGGCTTTGGTCGACGTAGCCAAGCTCGACGGTCGTGCCGACCGTGATCTCGCCGTCATCGGGCTGTTCTTGGCCGGTGATCATCTTGAACAACGTCGTCTTACCAGCGCCGTTCGCTCCGATCACACCAACGATGCCTGCCGGAGGAAGGGTAAAGGAGAGGTCGTCGATGAGCAGTCGATCTTCAAAGCCCTTCGACACACCGTCGAATTCGATGACGACGTCACCGAGACGGTTGTTCGCTGGGATCTGAATCTGCAGCTCGGCAGCGCGTGATTCGGCTTCCTTCTGCTCGGTGACCAACTTTTCGTATGCGGCCAAACGCGCCTTGCCCTTGGACTGGCGGGCCTTCGGTGCCATGCGAACCCACTCGAGCTCACGAGCGATCGTTTTCTTGCGCACAGCGTCCGAGCGAGACTCGGCCTTGAGGCGTTCTTCTTTGTTCTCGAGCCATGCGGTGTAGTTGCCTTCGAATGGGTAGGCGCGGCCGTGGTCGAGTTCGAGAATCCACTGCGCGGCGTTGTCGAGGAAATAGCGATCGTGGGTGATCGCGACGACGGTGCCGCTGTAGTCCTGTAGGTAGCGCTCGAGCCATGCAACCGATTCGGCGTCGAGGTGGTTGGTCGGCTCATCGAGGAGCAACAGGTCGGGACGCGACAACAGCAAGCGGGCGAGGGCGACGCGACGGCGTTCGCCACCCGAGAGGTTCGTTACTTCAGCATCGCCCGGTGGCAAGCGGAGCGCGTCGCTCGCAATCTCGACGGTTCGTTTGAGATCCCAAGCCTCGGCGGCTTCGATCTTTTTTTCGAGTTCGGCCTGGCGGTCGCCTAACTTTTCGAAGTCGGCATCGGGGTCGGACCATCCTGCCAGCACCTCGTCGTACTCGGTGAGCAACGCAGCGACTTCACCAACGCCGTCCATGACGTTCTCGTGGACCGTCTTGGTATCGTCGAGTTGCGGCTCCTGTTCGAGCAAGCCAACGGTGTACCCGTCGGTCAGGCGAGCCTCGCCCGTGTAGTCGTCATCGAGACCGGCCATGATGCGAAGGACGGTCGACTTTCCGGCGCCGTTCGCACCAAGAACGCCAATCTTTGCTCCCGGGATAAACGAAAGCGAAACCTCTTTCAAGATGTCGCGGTCTGGCGGGATGAACTTGGACAACTTGTGCATCGTGTAGATGTACTGGGCGCTCATGGCATGACTTTCGGTCGGTCTCGAAACGTGATCGGGACGACGCCAAAGAATGCGTGAGTCCCGTCCCGACGAGCATGATACAAGCCGAGCTGGGAAGCACAGCCCCAAGGCTGCGAAACCCAGCCCTAAGGCTGCGAAACCCAGCCCTAAGGCTGGGAAGTAGACGGGGTGATCGCGATGACCTGTGAGTCAGGAGCTGGCATCTCGCTTACTAAGTTCGCCGTGTGATTGTCGGCCAGGTAAAAGAGCGCCCGGTCATCTGGGTGCAACTCCGAACCGTTGACCACTCGGAAGCCGCTGGCTTGTGCTCCTGCGGTGAGTCCCGAATAGGTCAGCGCGCCAAACGCATTGCGGCCACGCAACTCAAAATCGTCGTCGTCGATATCGGGCTTTACCTGAAACAAATTCGCCCGTCCCAAGTGCTCGGCGAGGTGATGGGCTGCGAGCGAGGCGAAGTTCTCATCGTCGGTGAGGAGCACCGCCTTTTTGATGCCGACCCCGTCGAGGGTGAGGTCGAGGTCGTGGCTATCGAGCGGGCGGTCATAGGCGAGCAGGCCCTTGCTGAACGCAAGGCGCTGGACGCTATGGGAGGTAGAGACGACCAACACCGGCACCTCGGCAGCAGCCAACTGGTCGGCCAAGTCGACCACGAATCGGTTGTTGGACACGAGCGCAACGCCATTCGGTTCGATCTTCGCGACGCGAGTCTTCTTTGCGACCCAGGTAGCGGTGAGGCCATAGAGCGCAACGGTGATGATGACGGTCGCGAACACGATGGGAACAAGTTCGGGGACCGGTTCTGCGCCTTCTTCGACCAACGTGTTCGAAAAGACGGTGGCGACCGATGCTGCGACGATGCCTCGCGGCGCCATCCACGCGAGGAACTGCTTGTCCTTGAAGGCCATGCCGGTTCCGATCGTCGAGATCCACACGGCGATCGGTCGGGCGACAAAGACGAGCACGCCGATCAGAACGAGGGCTTCTGGAAGCACGCCGAGTAGGTCGTCGAGGTTTACGAGCGCGCCGAGCACAATGAAGAGGGTCCCCAAAATGATGTGCCCAACATCTTCGCTAAACGCCGTGAGCTGATTGCTCGGAACGAGGTGCTGGTTTGCGAGGATGATGCCGAGCATCGTGGTTGCCATCAGGCCAGCTTCGGGGGCGATGCTGTTTGCAGCGGCATAGGCAACAACAGCAGCCGCGAGCATTGCCGGGTTGAGCAGATGGTCGGGCACCCAATGTTTGTGGAGTACCCACAGTGCAAGCCCCGCAACGACGGCGCCCGCAATTGCACCGGCGCCCAACGTGACGCCGATCTGGAGTGCTGCCGAGCCCATCTGGGACTCTTCGAGGATTGCGTCGAGCACGACGATGGCAAGCGTTGCGCCGACCGGGTCGATGACGATGCCTTCCCAGCGCAAGATCGACCCGGTTGGTTCTCGAGGGCGAGCGAGGTGAAGTAGCGGGATGACAACGGTGGGGCCAGAGACGACCAAGATTGCGCCGATGAGTGCTGCAGAACTGGTGCTCACATCGAACAGGAGTGTTGTGGCACCCCAGCCGATCAGCCACGTGACGAGCGCGCCGACCGTGACGAGGCGAAGAATGACCGAGCGGCCTTCGGTGAGGCGGTCGATCTTGAGTCCAAGGCCACCTTCGTAGAGCAAGAGACCTACGGCGAGGCCAACGATTGGGAAGAGCACTTCGCCGCCAAAGTCCTCTTCGGGCTGGATGACGTTAAAGACCGGACCGACCAGGATTCCTGAAGTCAACAGCAACAGGACACCGGGGATTCGCAACCGTCCGGCGAGCCATTGGCCTCCGATACCGAGCGTCAAGATGATGCCGATCGTGAGCGGAAGCTGACTCTCGTCGGCGAGGAGCAGGTGGCCGTGTGGCCCCCAGAAAACGTCCATGATCTGGCTAGGCTAACGAAGGTCAGCCACCACTGGTGCATGGTCGCTGGGTTGTTTTCCCTTGCGAGCATTTCGGTCGATGAACACCCGCTGTGTTCGTTCGGCTACCGAAGCCGAACCCAGAAGCAGATCGATTCGCATACCGCGGCGTTTGTGGAAGTCACCGTTGCGGTAGTCCCACCATGAATACAAGCCCGCCTCGTCGTGATGATCACGGAAGAGGTCGGTGATGCCCCAGTCGTTGAGATGGGCAAGCTTGTCTCGCTCAGGTTGTGAGGTGTGGGTCACGCCGACCATTGCCTTTGGATCGGGAACGTCTCGGTCGTCGGGCGCAATGTTGTAGTCGCCAACGATGCACAACTGATCGGCTGGGGTGGTGTTCTTGTCGAGGTCCGCGGCGAGCCGGTCGAGCCAGTCGAGTTTGTAGGTGTAGTGGTCGTCGTCGAGCGAGCGGCCATTTGGTACATAACAACTCGCAACCCGGACGCCACCGCAGGTCGCCCAAAGAATGCGGGCGTCGGGGTCGGGTTCGCCGCGGCCATCGTCAAAATCTGGGCGCACATCGTCGAGTCCGACCTTCGAGATGATGGCGACTCCGTTCCATTGCCCCTGCCCATGGTGGGCGCTCTCGTATCCCAACCCGGAGAAGACATCGTGGGGGAACGCGTCGTTTGCCATCTTGGTCTCTTGCAGGCAGAGCACGTCGGGGTTGAGTTGTTCGATCCACTCGGTGACTCGGTCCATTCGGACCCCGAGCGAGTTGACATTCCACGTGACGATGCGCATTTCGCAAAAGCTATCGGCTGCGACGTGATGACGCTCCTGCGAAGCGCGCGACGTGATGACGCTCCTGCGAAGCGTAATGCCCGAGCACCGGGGGCAATGCCCGAGCACCACCTGTCGGGTCGTGGCGAACATTAGGGAACGTTCAGGGCGCATACCGATGCTGGTCGTTAGGATGAAGACGTGGCTTCTCACTCGCGCGCCGACTTGGGCGCTAACGCATGGATCGTTGACGAGATGTACCGGGAGTTCCTTGAGAACCCGGGAAGCGTCTCCTTGAGTTGGAGGGAGTTCTTCGACGGTTACCAGCCGGGTTCTGGCGTGGCGATGACGGCGGTCGACGCAACACCAGCGCACGCCGCACAAGAGGCTGCGGCAGCGAATGGGACCGCGAGCACTCCAGAACATGGTGCGCCCGCCCAGAGCAACGGTGCGGCGTCGCCGAAAGCTGATGTCGCAAAGCCAGCCCACGCGCTTCCCGAGGGCAGTGAACCATTGCGCGGGGTTGCCGCAAAGATCGTCGAAAACATGGAGGCGAGCCTCGATGTTCCGACGGCGACGAGCTTCCGCGACATGCCAGCCCGACTCCTCGAGGTCAACCGAAAGATCGTGAATGGTCACCTCGGACGAACCCGTGGAGGCAAGGTCAGCTTCACCCACATCATTGGTTATGCGGTCGTTCGTGCCATCGCCGATTTCGTCCCAGCAATGAACAACGGCTACTTCGAAGACGCCGACGGGAAACCAAATATCGTTCGGCGCGAAGCGGTCGGACTCGGTATTGCGATCGATGTAGAGAAGAAGGATGGCTCGCGCTCACTCATGGTGCCATGCATCAAGAACGCAGAGACGCTCGATTTTGCTGGCTTCGTCGACGTGTACGACGACCTCGTCCGTCGGGGTCGCATCGGTAAGCTCACCCTCGACGACTTCAGCGGTGTAACCGTCAGCCTGACCAACCCGGGCGGTATCGGAACGGTGCAGTCGGTTCCGCGCCTGATGCCGGGCCAAGGCGTCATCGTCGGCCTCGGCTCGATTGCTTACCCGACCGCATTTGTCGCTGCCGATCCAGCAAAGTTGGCCGAGATTGGCGTGTCAAAGGTCGTGACGGTCACCTCAACCTATGATCACCGAGTTATTCAAGGCGCCGAGAGTGGCATGTTCTTGAAAGCGGTGAACGAGCTGCTCATTGGCGAGCACGGCTTTTACCAGGACGTTCTCGAAACGATGGGCGTCCCATACGACGCGGTTGCGTGGCGCCGCGATATCAACCCGGTCGACGATGCCGAGTCGCTTGTCGAGCGCCAGGTAAAGGTCAACAGCCTCGTCAACGCATACCGCGTGCGAGGCCACCTCATTGCGAACCTCGATCCGCTCGGATTGATGGAGCGGACCATGCATCCCGAACTTGATCCGGCGAGCTACGGGCTAACGATTTGGGATCTCGAACGCGAGTTCAACGTTTCTGAACTGCTCGGCCCAAGCGCGTCGAATGGGCGTTCCCGCATGAAGCTGAGTGACATCCTCGGCATTTTGCGAGATGCCTATGCCCGAACGGTCGGCGTCGAATACACCCACATTGCCGATCCGGTGGAAAAGGCGTGGATCCAAGAACACGTGGAGGGCCAGTCCGACACGATCAGCAAAGAAGAGCAGCGACATATTCTTGGTCGGCTGAACGCGGCCGAGGCACTCGAGAAGTTTTTGGGCACAAAGTACATTGGCCAGAAGCGCTTTGGGATCGAAGGCGTCGAGAGCACGATCCCGGTTCTCGATCGGCTGTTGAGCAGCGCTGCCGAAGCCGATATGACCAATGCGGTCATCGGCATGGCACATCGCGGTCGCCTCAACGTATTGGTCAACATTGTTGGCAAGGACTACAGCCAGCTGTTCGAAGAGTTCGAAGGAGCGATTACCGCCGATGCCGTGCAGGGCTCGGGCGACGTGAAGTACCACCTCGGCCAGACCGGAACGTTCACTTCGGTCAGCGGCAAATCGATCCCGGTTGCCCTCGCTGCGAACCCATCGCATCTCGAAGCTGTCGACCCGGTCGTTATCGGTACGGCGCGAGCCAAGATGGACACGATTCCCTACAACCCCGAGCGCTCCTATCCGGTCTTCCCGATCCTCATCCATGGTGACGCTGCGTTTGCGGGCCAAGGCGTGGTGACCGAAACGCTGAATCTGAGCCAGATCCACGGATACAAGGTCGGTGGCACCGTCCACCTGATCATCAACAACCAGCTCGGCTTTACCACCGCTCCGCACGCTGCCCGGTCGAGCGAATACTCGACCGATGTCGCGAAGCTTGTGCAGGCTCCGATCTTCCACGTCAACGCGGACGACCCCGAGGCGTGCGTTCATGTTGCCGAACTTGCCTTCCAGTACCGCGAGAAGTTCAAGAAGGACGTGGTGATCGACCTGATTGGCTATCGCCGCCATGGTCACAACGAAGGCGATGACCCGAGTTACACCCAGCCGCTGATGTACAAGGCAATCAACAGCCGCCGATCGGTTCGCATGCTGTACACCGAAGCCCTGATCAAACGTGGCGACCTCACGGTCGAAGAAGCCGAGCAGGCACTCGACGATTTCCGAGCACAACTACAAGAGGCGCTCGACACGACTCGGTCGGTCGAACACGATCCGAACATTCGCGCTGCTGATCCACCCGAAGCGGTCGGTGTTCTTCCTCCTGCACACACCAAGGTCGACAAGGCGGTGCTCGACGAGGTCTACCAGGCGTTGAGCTACGCACCCGATGACTTCACCGTTCATCCAAAGTTGGTCAACCAGTTCAAAGCACGCGACGCAATGTATCAAGCGGGCGAAGTTGATTGGGCGCTCGGTGAAGCGCTCGCATACGGCACGCTCCTTCACGAGGGAACCTCGGTCCGCCTCGCAGGACAGGACTCGCGACGCGGAACGTTCTCACACCGTCATTCGACGCTGTTCGACTTTGAAAATGGTGACGAGATCGTGCCGCTTGAAGGCGCAGCAAGACATGGGGCGAAGCTCTGGATCTACGACTCACTGCTTAGCGAGTACGCAGCGCTGGGCTTCGAGTACGGATACTCGGTGGAACGACCCGAGGTCCTCACACTGTGGGAAGCCCAGTTCGGCGACTTCGTCAACGGCGCGCAGATCATCATCGATCAATTCATCATGGCCTCGAAGGACAAGTGGGGGGAGCATTCGGGCCTCGTCATGTTGCTGCCGCACGGCTACGAAGGCCAAGGCCCAGAGCACTCCTCGGCTCGGGTCGAGCGCTTCTTGCTCCTGGCCGCAGAAGACAACGTGCAGATCGCGAATGTCACGACCGCTGGCCAGTTCTTCCATCTCCTCCGTCGACAAATGCATCGAGAGGTGCGTTCGCCGCTCGTCGTGTTCACACCGAAGTCGCTGCTTCGGGCAAAGACCACTCGGTCGCCTGTCTCGTCGCTCACCGACGGCATCTTCCAAGAAACGCTCGAAGATCCAAACCCCCCAGCAGCCGACGAGGTCACAGATCTTGTGTTCGCAACCGGCAAGGTCGCCGTCGATGCGCTTGGACGCCGCGACGAAACTGGCGCTCACGCGCTAATCACCCGTGTTGAACAGCTCTACCCATGGCCATTCGAACAGATCGCCGATGTCGTCTCAGCGCACCCGAACGCCCGTCGCATTGTTTGGCTCCAAGAAGAGCCGGAAAACCAGGGTGCGTGGAACTTCGTGAAGGGTCGGCTCTACGAGGCCCACGGCGATACGCACAAGATTCAGCGCTTCTCACGGCCAGAATCGGGAAGTCCATCGACCGGCTCGGCTCGCATTCACCAACAAGAACAAGACCAGCTCCTCGGCTCGCTCTTCGGCGGCTAAGGCGCTCAGCCGATAGGCGCTCCGCGCCTGATCATATCGGCTTTGCTCCTTTGCATTTCTCCCGCTCCTGTCGCCTCTGGCGACGGGCCGCTCGGGCCGCTCGGGCCGCTCGGGCACTAATTTCTCGTGACGCGGAGAAGGTCTGCGGCGAGGTGGGCTGAGCCGGTGATGACCGACATACGGCCATCGTTTGCGACCGCCATTCCGGCACGTCCGCGCTTCCTATCGAGTAGCGCCGTCGAAGCCCACAACGTATTCGAGCCTTGCATTGCGTGAGTTGCACCGAGCGCTCCACCGTCGGTCCAACCCATCGACATCGATCGACCCTTCTCGCCAGCGCCTGGGTCGGTCAGCACATGGTCGATCGTGGAGCGGGAGACGAGTGGCTCGCCGTCGTTAAGGAACACTCGCAGGATCTTGGCCCAGTCCGTTATCGAGATGTGGATTCGTCCGGCGGGGGTGAGCAGCACCGGGTTGTCAGCGGGTTCGTCGTCATCTGGCCCGATCGGGCTTCCCTTGCCCGCCATCAGCGGCCCTAACCGGAGCCGGGACAGATGCCCTACAACGTTTGGTGGTGGCCCGAAACCCGCACTTGAGACCTCGAGTGGGCGAAACACGTGGTCGAGTATTGCCTCTTCGAACGCGATGCCGGCAAGGCGGTCGATTGCGGCGCCTACGACGGTGTAGCCCAGGTTTGAGTAGAAGAAGCTACCCGGGTTCTTTGGTGGTACGGCGAATATCTGCTCGACGGCTGCGCTGCGTTGATCGGCAGGAGATTCGGTGCTCTCATGGCTGGCAGCCATCTGTTTGGTCGTTGGGTTTGCTGGCACACCGCCTCGGCATCGGAGCAAGTCCTCGATGGTGACGTTCTCCCATCCTTTGGCCTTTGCCGCGCCGGGTAGGTCGAGCTCGGTGAGTGGGACTTGCCATTCGGTGATCCCAGCTTCGACGAGCGTGGCGTAGAGCAGAGCTGTAATCGACTTTGTGCACGAGCCAATGTGCCACTGATCGTCGACGGTGACGGGTTGTTCATCGGTTCGAGAACGCGTGCCGATCGCTTCGAGGGCAATCAGCTCGTCGGCGGTCGTGACCGCGCCGATAACTGCGGGAGCGCCCACTTTGTCTCTGAACTTGGTGAGCTCTTGGGTGACCCGCTCGTGTGTCATCACCACAACCTAGGACTGGTCCGTGACCGCTTCCTCGACAAGGCGCAGGATTTCTTCGCCGTACTGCTCGGCCTTTGCCGGCCCGATGCCACTGACATTGAGCAAGCTTCGTTTGTCACTTGGTCGGTCGTTGGCAATGGCATGCAGCGTCTTGTTGTTGAAGACGATGAATGCTGGAACGTCGTGCGCCTTTGCGATCGACGAACGCCACTTTCGCAGGGCCTGAAAGACCGGATCTGATTCGTCTTCGGTCGCTTTCATACGCGATCCGCCATTGCGAGCTGACATTCCCTTGCGCAGCTCTTTCGCGTTCCGAGCGCTTTTCGAGCGTTGCCGGTGTGGGTCATTTCCCCGTGCCGCTGAGCCGATGTCGTCGAGCATTGGGGACGGGCTTCGGTTCGAGGTTCGGTCGCCAAAGCGCCGCTCGTTCGCCCAGTGCAGGTGAAGGTGACGGCGCGCCCGGGTGAGGGCGACATAGATAAGTCGGTGCTCTTCCTCGATAGCGTCGGGCGTCTTCGCGTGACCAATAGGTGAGAGGCCACGTTCCATGCCTGCAACGTGGACAACATCCCATTCGAGGCCCTTAGCCTGGTGGAATGTGGTGACATCGACTCGATCACTGTTCGCCGTAGTGGCCTCGTTGGCTCCGGTCTTGAGCGCCTCGACAAAGCTCTGCAGTGTGGCGTTCGGGTCGACGGCGAGGTGATCACGGCCGAGGCGGATGAAGGCGCTCAGCAGTTGGCGGCGTTCTGAACCGGTCTCATCATCATCGTCGCCATCATCGGTCTGAGGCGGTTCTGGAGGAATTGGGCCGTCGGTGATTGGGTCGTAAGGTTCGGGTTCTTCTCGTCGGTTGAGTTGGCCGCTTAGATCGTCGAGCGCGGTCATCAACGGTTGGCCAGAACGACGCATGGCATCGATGGCATCGAGTACTTCGGGCCGCTCGACGAGTTTCCCTTCGCCACGTGCGGTCACCGGAACTTCGGCGTCGGTAAGTGCTTCGGCCAAAAGCGCCACCTGTGCGTTCGTGCGGACGAGGACAGCCATGTCCTTCCACTTCGTGCGGCCGCCGTGTTTGTTGCGCAGCGCCCGGGCGATGGCGCGAGCCTCGGCCTTGTCGTCGACATGGTTCACAATCGACGGCGCAGGGCCGGAAGGAAGTGTCGGTTCGAGCGAGTCGTGGGTGGGTAGCACCGCCGAAGCGCAGCGAAGGATCTCGGGGGTCGACCGGTAGTTCTGGCGAAGCGACACGACCTCGGCCTCGGGGAAGTGGACCGAGAAGTCATCGAGGTACGAGCTGTCGGCGCCGTTCCACGCGTAGATCGCCTGGCGTGAATCGCCCACTACACAGAGGTGGGGGTCGTTGCCGCAAAACACCTTGAGCAGCGCGAACTGTAGCGGGTTCACGTCCTGGAACTCGTCGACAAAGATGTGGCGGAACGACCATCTGAATGCCTCGGCGGCGTTACGATCCCGCTGCAGCATCCGACCACAATGGATCAAGATGTCGTCGAAGTCGATGAGGTTGCGCTTCGACTTTGTTTCTTCGTACTGCTCGTAGATTTGAGCGACACGGTCGGGTTCCATCGGGGGCTTGCGATCGTGTTTGCGGGATTCTTCGGCGTAGCGATCGGGCTGAATTCGGCGAGCCTTCGCCCATTCGATTTCCGCGACCAAATCGAGTGGAGTGGTCCGGTCATTGACCCTCGGAACGAGCCGAGCCACAAAGCCGAACTTGCGGTCGAGCAGGGTTGGCGCAGCGGTGCCGGTCTCTTCCCATTTGCGGCGGAGTTGGCTGAGCGCAATGGCGTGGAAGGTTCCCGCAGCAGCCGATTGACGAAGGCCGAGTTGGCGAAGGCGGTGGTTCAATTCGCCTGCGGCTTTTCGGGTGAAGGTAAGTGCGAGCACGCGCCGTGGGTCGATGAGATCGTTCGCCGCACCGTAGGCGATCCGGCGGGTCAGCACACGGGTCTTTCCTGAACCAGCACCTGCCCGAATGACCAGCCTTTGGGCATCGCTCGTAACCGCGGCGCGTTGTTCGGCATTGAGTCCGGCGAGTATCTGCTCGGATGCTGGATTCGTCACGTGACGACACTAGCGACTCACCCTGACATTGCTCATCTTGGCCAGTCGGTCGCCGTTCAGTACTTCGGCTCATTTCTCGTAGGTGAGCTCGGTCAGATAGCATCGGCGGCGTGGGATTTTCACCGGACCTTCTCAGCGAAGACGAACAAGTCGTTGTCGACATGCATCCGCATTGGTGGACAATGGCACCGATCAGCGCGCTGCTGGCAGTTCTGATCATCGGCGCGCTCGCCCTCGTGGGGCTGAGCGGTGACGGAACCATCTGGACGATCGGCCAGATCATCGTCGCTATCGCCGTCGTGCTCGTGCTGTTGGCTTTTGGTAAGCGCTACTTGGAATGGTCGACGACCGAGTTTGTGGTGACGACCGAGCGAGTGATTTCGCGCAACGGCATCTTTGCGAAGAACGGCATCGAGATTCCACTCGATCGCATCAACACGGTCTTCTTCGAACAGACCGCTTTTGAGCGAATCGCTGGCGCTGGAAACCTCGGGATCGAAAGCGCGGGCGAGGGTGGCCGCCAGACGTTCACGAATATCAAGAAGCCAAACTTGGTGCAGGCTGAGATCTACGCTCAGAAAGAAAAGCACGAGAACCGCCGGATCGACCGTATGGCCCAAGCCTCTTCTGGAGGGGCGGCATCACCGTCGCTCTCGATTCCTGATCAGATCGCGCAACTCGATGAGCTACGGATGCGCGGTACGATCACCGACGCAGAGTTCGAAGCCAAAAAGGCGGAGCTACTCCGCCGCATGTAGAGGCGGAGCTACTCCGCCGCATGTAGAAGCGGCGCGTTAGACGTCGGGCCAGAGTTCGGTGCTGGGGTAGAACTGGGACCACGCAAACCAGAACGCCTGGTGTCCAACGATCTCGTTGCCGTCAGCATCGATTGCAGCCACGCCATCGCCAGCTTTGATCACGCGAATGCCGTTCGCGAGCACGACTTCGCCGCGGTCGAGGGCGGCGGTCGCTGAGTTGACGTGGATTGCGAGCGCTCGGCCATTCTCTTGGATGACGCCGAAGATGTCTTCTTGGATAGCGAGGCGCGGGTCGACGCTTCCGACAGGGAATATCGGTCCGTCGGCATCACGGTTGTTGCGGAAGTCGGGGTCGCGACCGAGCGCGAGATCTTCGGTCAGCACCGTGGTGTCGGGGTGTTGTTCTGCCCACGCAGCCCAGGTGGTGGTGACAACCGTGTGGCCTTCGAGGGCGATCCCTTCCTCGTAGAGCGCTCCGCTGTCGGCGGTGCCCCGGAATGTGTCGAAGATCGAGTTCGTATTGAGGTCGTACATAACCTTATTCGACCGAGAGAGCAGACCAGATGTTCGCAAGATCGGTCGTTCGAGGCCATTTGGCAGGTCGTTCGTGAACCACACCTGTGCTGAGCCACAAAGCGTGCAGTACGGCATGGCGAAGTCGCGGCCGCCGAGTGTGTCGTTGACCATCTCGCGCACTTCCATAATCGGACGCGGGTAGGCGCGGGCCTCGCCGTTGACGACGACACCAAAGACGACCGAGTCGGGAGCAGGCCAGGTGGCTTCCTCTGCGGTGAGCACGGTGGGGTTGTCGATTGCTGGAATGCAGTTACACGGGTCATCTGTCGTGTCGTAGGGGCGGTTGTCGATCAGCACGCCACCCCACGAAACATAACGCCAGTCGAGGACCGAGTTGTCCGACATCAGCGCCGCCCAGGCCGGTTCGACCGGAACATAGATGTTTCGTTTGCCGGTGAGATAGTCAGGAGGTGCGGGGATGTCCCACCCAATGAGTGCGTTCGTAAGTGGATTCCACGACATCAGCTGGGGGAAGAATTGATTGGTGAGCTGCGCTGCCGCAGTTTCGATTGCGTCGTTGACCGCAAAGAACTCGTCCTCGGTCCAACCTTGGCTTCGGGCCAGCTGAATGTTGACGCGAATGTGGTCGCTGAGCAGCCACGCCAAGCGCGCGTCGCCTGAGGCACCGATGGTCGCGATCGCATCGACTTGTTCGGCGGTGAACCTCGTGGCGAGCGGTTGGCCATAGACCAGCGCTACCGCCGCTGCGGCCTCTTCGCTCAGTGGTCCTTCGGGGAAATCGGGAGCTGGACCAAAGTCGATCTCCTCGCCGCGTGGAATCGTGGCCGGGTCGACCATTGCGAGCGGGCCATCGCCGAGGCCGGACGTGTCGATCCCGTTGTCGATCCCGCCGGAACCTTGACTGCTCGTTCCGCCGTCTGTAGCTGATGCAGCGCCGCTGCTGGAATCAGAACTGCATGCGGCTGCGACCAACGCAACACCAGCGAGTCCGGTAGAGCGGGTAATCATCTTGCGTCGATTCATCCGTTGGACGAGGTTCACATCGAGCCTTTCTGAGGGGAACGCTACGAGAGAAAACTGCCCGTGGACCTCATGCATTCCGGGTGTCTCAGATTTTCATTACTCGCCGTGGGCCAATGCGGCGAGGTAGAAAGGGTTGGTGACTAAACCAATCGACATCGTGATCCCGATCTTTGACCGCCTTACTGCGCTCGACGCGGTCGGTCCGTACGAAACGTTGCAGCGGTTACCCGGAGCAACAGTGACCTTCATCGGTGGGAAAACCGGGGAATACCGGACCGAAAACGGCTTTCTCGGCATCACCTCCGATGCGACCTACGCCGACAAACCAACCCCCGATGTCGTCGTCGTTCCTGGAGGTGTCGGAACTCGCGAGGCAATGCACGACGACGAGCTTCTGGATTGGTTGCGCTCAGTGCACGACACCACCAAGTTCACCACGTCGGTGTGCACTGGTTCGCTCGTCCTCGGCGCTGCTGGCTTGCTCGACGGACTCACCGCAACTACCCACTGGGGCGCCTACGACGTATTGGAACGCACCGGAGCAACGCCGACCGGAACTCGCGTCGTCGAACACCTCGAACAGCGCATTATCACCGCAGCCGGCGTGTCCTCGGGGATTGACATGGCGCTGAGGCTCTCTGCACTGCTCGTCGACGACGTTGCAGCGAAGGCAATGCAGCTGATGATCGAATACGATCCGCAGCCGCCGTTCGATGTTGGCTCGATCGAGAAGTCGAACGACGAAGTGATGGCTCGCCTCATCGAGTACTCACAAGACAAGGACTGAAAAGGACGCCTGAAGAATCATGACCACGATCTATGACGAGACCCACGAGATGTTTCGAGCGAGCTTTCGAGCATTCGTCGAATCCGAGCTTGCGCCCCGCAACGACGATTGGGAACGGGCCGGAATCATTGACCGAGAGGTATTTATTGAAGCGGGCAAGCACGGCTTTCTCGGCATGGCGGTCGATGAAACCTACGGAGGTGGGGGAATTGTCGACTTTCGCTTCAACGCCGTCATCGCCGAAGTTCTGGCGGACTGCGGATTGGGCGGAGCTGGCGCTGGGATAACGCTCCACAACGATGTCACCAGTCCGTACTTCATCGAGTACTGCACACCCGAGCAGAAACAACGTTGGCTCCCCGGCATTGCCTCGGGCGAGCTGATCACCGCAATTGCTATGACCGAACCGGGCACTGGCTCGGACCTTCAGGCAATCGCGACCCATGCGACCCTCGACGGTGACGAGTACATCCTTAATGGTTCTAAGACGTTCATCACGAACGGCATCAACTCCGACCTCATCATCGTCGTTGCCCGCACGAACCCCGATGGAGGCCGCAACTCGATGTCGCTACTTGTCGTCGAACGAGCAATGGCGGGATTCGAGCGCGGCCAGAACATCGAAAAGGTCGGTATGCACAGCCAGGACACCGCCGAACTCTTCTTCGACGACGTTCGGGTACCGGAGAGCAACCTGCTCGGCGAGGACGGTCGAGGGTTTGAGTACCTGACGTTCAACTTGGCTCAAGAACGCCTCTCGATTGGCATGTACGGACTCGCCGCCGCCGAAGCTGCACTTCGCTGGACGGTCGACTACGTAAAGGAGCGCACCGCCTTCGGTTCGCCGATAGCGGGCTTCCAAAACACCAAGTTCGAACTCGCCGATGTCGCCACCGAAGTGGCGGTAACGCGCCCGTTCATCGAGCAGTGCATCACCGAGCTGAACAACGGCGAGCTGAGTGCGGCGAAAGCGGCGCAAGCAAAGCTCTGGGGAACCGAGCTTCAAGGGCGGGTCACCGACCGTTGCCTCCAGCTCTTCGGCGGCTACGGATACACCACCGAGTATCCAATTAGTCGAGCCTGGACCGACGCCAGAGTTTCTCGCATCTATGGCGGCACCAGCGAAATTATGAAGACGATTATTGCGAAGGATGTGCTCGCGTAGCTGGGCCCGAGCGGCCCTACGAACTGAAGAGGTGTTCGAGGAGGGCGTACGCGGCGAGGGTCAGCGTTCCGGTTAGGTCCATGTGGACACTGGCGTTGAAGATCATGTCGACCGACTGGTCGATCGTGACCGCTCCCAGTTGCACCGTGTGGTCTCGTTCAATGTGTTGGGTGACTCGCACAAGATGCGTCTCGAGATAGCCCTCGCCGTTGGCATTGAGGGTCGCAGCCTCCATAGGAGCGCCATCACTGAACACGATCAAGAATTTCTTCGGTTCGGGACGGGTCAAGAGGCGTCGATACGCCCACACGATCGCCTCGCCGTCGATGCCCTCGCGGAAGTGCTGGGTCTTCATCATCGCCGCGACCGACAAGCGACTTGACTTCCACGGCGTGTCGGCATCTTTGTAGATGATGTGGCTTGCCTCGGCGAGACGTCCCGGGTTGGCCGGCTCGCCCGCACGGCGCCACTCGCGCAACGGTTCGCCACCGTTCCACGCGTTCGTCGTGAACCCGAGGATCTCACTAGTTGCGCCGGCAAGGTCGAGTGCCCGAGCCAAAGTATCGACCAGTACCGTCACGCTTTGGTGCCGCTGCTTCTTCATCGAGCCCGAGTTATCGATGAGGAACGAGACCACCGCTGGTGCGACCGGGCGGTAGCGCTCCTGGCGGAACACCGACCGGTTCATAGGGTTCGCAATGACCTGACCCAACCTCGATCCGTCGAGCACGCCCTCGTCCTCTCCGCTGCGCCATCCATCGCGCTCGATTCCAACGAAGAGCCGCTGGAGACGGCGGGCGAGTGTGAACGGACTGACCGCTTGGGCGGCGATCTGGTCGTCGAGCAACTCGCGCAGCTCGCGCAACCGATCGGTGGGGTAGAGGTCGCTCCCGACGTGTTCCACATCGTGAGCGCGGGTGAAGACCTGGTACCCGCCCGCAGTGTCGAGCGTGAGCGGATCGACGTGTTCGTTCGGGGTTGTGACCCCACCGATGAGAACGTCGCCTTCGTCAGGTTCGGTCGTTGCCCATTCAGGTGGCACGAACAGCGCGGCTGACGCCGTAGCCGTCTCGCTTGCCGTTTCGGCCGACTCGTTGACCATTTCACTGATGGTCGTGGCCAGCGAGCGCGCGTGCACGGCAAACGCCTCCTGGTCGTGTGTTGTGTGCGACATCGCTCGAACATCGGCGCCGATTTCGGTCGCGAGAGTAAAGCGGGTGCTTTCGATCTGATCCTCGATCAGCTCGTTGCCGATGGGGGCGACGAGCCGCGACCGGACGACGTGCATCACCGTGAAGAGCAGCAGCCCGATCGCGGTAGACGACAACTGCTCGGTTCGACCCCACGCTTCGAACGCGACCTGCGTGTTGTGTTTGACACCGGGGAGCGAATCGGGAACGAGCGACTCGCACCGGAGTTGTTCGCACATGTCGAAGACGATCCGAGCGACCAGGTCGTCGGGTTCGTGGTTCTTGTGGATGGCGGGGTCAGAGAAGCGCAGTCGAAGCCCGATCGCGTCGAACACGCCACGGGCGATGATCTCATTCTGTGAGAGAACACCGGCTTCGTCGAGCTTCGGCTGCAGGTAGGGGGTTGAGATTCCAACCGGTTTGTTCGAAACCTCGAGTTGGCGAGCGCGGTACTCGGTCGTCGGCGATTTTCCGAGCGCTCGAATGATCGCAGCGCCGTTCCGCTCCGCTGCTCGAACTTCGGCGCTCACGCTATTTCCCGCTCTTGTTCGCTGCGCTCACGGCCCGCTCGGGGCGACCTTCGCGCAAGCGCTCAGCAGCCTTCCCGCTCTTGTTCTCTGCGCTCACAGCTCGGCGTCGAAGGCGCGCTGGTAGTACTCGGCAATGAGTGCCTGTTCGGCCTCATCGCACTTGTTGACGAACGCAAGCCTGAATGCCGTTGCCGGATCGCCGAAGATGGTGGTGTTCTCCGCCCAGCTGATCACGGTCCTCGGCGACATGACCGTCGACAGGTCGCCGGCGGCGAAG
Organism: uncultured Acidimicrobiales bacterium; assembly: GCA_938040365.1. Lineage (GTDB taxonomy): Bacteria > Actinomycetota > Acidimicrobiia > Acidimicrobiales > SHLQ01 > SHLQ01. Next base: position 3,013 of record CALHXU010000131.1, on the reverse strand, counting down.
CCATCGCGGGTCAGGCCCGCAACGGCAACCATCTTGTCGACCATGGCAACATCGGCACCGGGAACTTGGGCCAAAACGATCGTGGCTTCCTTCTGCGGTTCGAGATAGTTGAGCGTGGCGACGACGTTGAAGCGGTCGATCTGAGCCTGATTGAGCAGTTGGGTGCCGTGGTAGATGCCGGTCAAGTTGCCGAGGCCAACGGTGTTCGCGGTTGCGAACAGTCGGAAGGATTCGTGCGGTGTGATGACGCGGTTCTGATCGAGAAGGGTGAGGCGGCCGTCCTTTTCCAATACACGCTGGATGACGAACATGACGTCGGGGCGGCCAGCATCGAACTCATCGAAGATGAGTGCGACGGGGTTTTGGAGCGCCCACGGCAGCATTCCTTCGACGAACTCAGTGACTTGCACGCCGTCGCGAACCACGATTGCATCTCGACCGACGAGGTCCATGCGGCTGATATGGCCGTCGAGATTCACTCGGACCGCTGGCCAGTTCAATCGGGCGGCGACCTGTTCGATATGGGTGGACTTTCCGGTGCCGTGGGCTCCCTGCACGAGAACGCGGCGATTGTGGGCAAACCCGGCCAAGATCGCAAGCGTGACCTCCGGGTCGAACGAGTACGCCTGGTCGACAACCGGGGTCCATTCGGAAGGTTCGGCGAAGCCCGTTACCTCGAGGTCGCTCGGAAAACCGAAGACCTCTTCAACATTGACACTGCTTGTCGGCGATTCGTTCACCCCCTGACGATATCGGGTGCTCACAATGGGCTTGCAGATTCAGGGTGAAATGGTCGAGCTTCGAGGCGAAATGAGTGGGCCGCGACCCGAAGCGCCCTCTGGTGGAGATGCTCCAAAACGACGTAAGCGCTGCAGGTGGCGGGTTACCTGCAGCGCTTAGGTCGTGGTGACTCGGTGATTGGACATCGTTGGCCAAATCGAGTCTTCGATTTTGGAAGCAGCGCAAGTCGCGGGATACCTGCGCTGCTTCGTGATGGTATGACGGTTGGGGCTGCGATTTTGTCGCGAACTTTCGTCCAATACTGCGAACCCAACGCGCTCGATTGGCGGAGAAATACCGTGCGCACAAGGAACGTTGTGCGCCAGCGGAAAGCCGCCCCCCAACGTGATCGTGGGTCGCAGGAGCTTGGCGAAAACGACGTAAGCGTTGCAGGTGGCGGGATACCTGCAACGCTTAGGTCGTGGTGACTCGATGACTGGACATCGTTGGCCAAATCGAGTCTTCGATTTTGGAAGCAACGCAGGTGGCGGGATACCTGCGCTGCTTCGTGATGGTATGACGCGTGGGGCTGCGACTTTGTCGCGAACTTTCGTCCAAGAGCGGGAACTCAAAGTGCGCAACTGGCGTAGAACTACTATGGGAAGGATGAACGGTGTGAAGAGGTGGAAGGCTGTCGCTACGTGGTGGTGGGTTGCTGCGATCGCTCTGGTTACCGTTGCGTGCGGAAACGGCGCTGGATCTGGTGACGTAGTACCGGATAGTACGTGGGAACTCCTTAGTTTGGAGTTCGACGGCCGGGCGTTTGATGAACCGCTGCTGCTGTCGTCTCGTGAGCAACTCTTTGGCGGCAGTGGAGCATGCAACGACTTTGGGGTAGAGGCTGACGGTACGGTTGTCCAAACGGCTGTCGGCTGCGACGACGAGAGTGAACGGGTCGACGAGGCACTGATCAACGCTGTTCAGGGACGTCGACAACTCGACGGCGAACGCCTCACAATTGAGGGTTCGTTCGCAACGGTTGTGCTTCGGCCGATCGTGCTGCCGACACCTGTTGAGCTCTTCTCGGTTCTCGCTTCGGATGCTCCAGACATCGATTTGGCGACGCTGATCTTCGATGAAGAGGCCGGCGGTCCGCCACAGGATTGGGACCGAATGATCCGAGTCGACGCCGACATCGAACTCGCCGAATTCGTGATTGGATCGAATGGGCATTCCGTGTGCTCGCACATTGGGTTGGCGACCGAGCGACCGACCAGCGGTTCGAGTTGCCAACCAGCGCATCGACTGCAATCCAGGTTTTTCGCAATGGTGGTCGGCTACCCAGAACCCGTGGTTCACGCAGGTCTCATTCCCGACGCATTTCTGAGCGATGGCAACGTGCAGCGTTTGCAAGAGTTCGGCACAGTGATGGGCAATTTCTTCGTCATCAACCTGGATACCGCAGTCAATCTGACGCTCACAGACGGCGAGGGAAACTCCTATGAGCTCGACCGTGCTCAGATCAACTGAGCCAATTCACTCCGGACAACTATGAGAACAGAAGCGGCACGAAAACGACGTAAGCGTTGCAGGTGGCGGGATACCTGCAACGCTTAGGTCGTGGTGACTCGGTGATTGGACATCGTTGGCCAAATCGAGTCTTCGATTTTGGAAGCAACGCAGGCGGCGGGATACCTGCGCTGCTTCGTGATGGTATGACGCGTGGGGTTGCGACTTTGTCGCGAACTTTTCTGAAATAGGTCGAACTGCCTAGTGTCGGGCCAAGTTACCGACGGGCCCACCAAAGCTCGGCAGCGTCGGGTTCGAGCTGGGCGAACTGTCGTTCAATGAATGCGTCTCGCTCCCGTGCCCGCGGGTGGGTAAAGCCCGCTCCGATCACCGGTTGGCCCTCATCGACAAGGACGTATCGGCAGATCCGCTTACCGTGTTCGGACAACCGCAGCCATTGCTCGTAGGGCATGCACCGGTTTACGCCCTCGCTGCGGAACCACGGGGCGAAGTACTCGATGTTGGGCATAGCGCGAACGTGGTCGGACAGGTTTGGCGTGCCGCTGTGCCATGCTCGGTTGTCGCGAATCACGGCGGTCCCGGCCGGCACTGGACAGACCGTGCTGTGTTTCATCCACAACGGCTCGTCGGCGAGCGTGGGAATTGGATCTTTGGAACGTTGTGTCCCGGGGATTTGGCGAATCGGACCGTTCTCCCACGTGAGGTCGACCATCGGAAAGTTGATCGTCACGACCGGAACGGGCATGTCCCGTGTCGTGGCGTT
>CALHXU010000130.1 GCA_938040365.1 uncultured Acidimicrobiales bacterium | reverse complement strand
GTCGTTCCAACAGCAGACGGCTCCACATCGGCCGAACTGGTCGGTACCTTCCGGTTTGGTGAAGACAACCAAACGAACGGCGCGGTCCTTCTTGCGTTCGAGACCGAGACAGCAAAGACGCTCTTCGATCGCGAGAACTTCGATTCGATCCAAATCGCCGTCAATGGCAGCCGCCCGATCTCCGAGGTTCAAGCTGATGTTGAGGCCACCTTGACCGAAGAAGCTGGCTACATCGTTTCAGACACTGCTGAACTCAACGCCGAGACGACCGCCGAGTTCAATAGCTTTATCAGCATCTTTGCCTGGGTCCTTCGAGGCTTTGCGATCGTGGCGCTATTCGTGTCGATATTCATCATCGCAAACACATTCAACATCGTGATGAGCCAGAGAGTCCGAGAACTTGGTCTGCTCCGCGCCGTTGGCGCAACCCCTAAGCAAGTGCGGCGAGCAGTGCTGGGTGAGGCGCTTCTCGTTGGGCTGATCGCATCGGTGATTGGAATCGGTGTCGGACTCGGTTTGGCCTATGGCCTTGAAGCATTTCTCAATGGCATCGGCGCCGAACTTCCTCCCTTCGACAAACCACTGACGATCACCACGACCGCTATCGCCCTCGCTGTCGGGATCTTCGTGACACTGATCTCTGCGTGGCTGCCAGCTCGACGTGCCGGCCGCATTCCGCCGGTCACGGCGATCAGCGGTTCAGCAAATCTCGATACCAGCGGTCGACAGATGACGCTCATCGGTGGCGTCCTCAGTGTCGTTGGCGCATTGCTCATGGGCGTGTCGCTCTTCGGTGGGCTCGACAGCACCGCACTCCTACTCTCGATGTTGGGTGGTGGCGCGGCCCTGCTGATGATTGGGATCACCCTCCTCAGCTCACATGTCGCTGCTCCCATTAGTCGCACGCTCGGCGCTCCGGTTGCTGCGGTCTACAAGCGGCCCGGTGTGCTCGCAAAGGAGAATGCGGCTCGCAACCCAAAGCGAACTGCAACAACCGCAGCCGCACTCATGATCGGGCTGTCGCTCGTATCGATGGCATTCGTCTTGGGTCAAACCCTGAAGAACGACGTGACCGCGCTCCTCGAGACGACAGTGCAAGCCGACTTTGCTGCCTTTTCGAATACCGGTGCGGGCATTCCAACCACGCTGGTGGCCGAACTCGAAGCCTCTCCAGAGCTCACCGATGTGGTCGGGATGCGATATTGGGAGACCGAGGTGAACGACGTCGAGTTCGCTGAGGTCGCCACTGTGCCGCTTGAACGAATCGATGCGAGCTTCAACCTCGACGTTGCCGAAGGAAGCCTCGCAAACATCGATGCACAATCGGCTGCCATTCAGACCGGGTTCGCCGAGGAGCTCGGCGTTGGCGTTGGTGATCGGGTACGGGTTGCCCTGGCTGACGGATCCGACGTCGAGCTCACCGTCCGAGCGACCTTCACCGACAGCACCATCTTCGAAGGGTTGCTCGTGAACGGTGATCGATGGGACACCATTGGTGACCAACAACAGTTCGACTGGGTGGCGGCATCGGTTGCTCCCGAATCGACGACCGAGGCGGCGAATGCGGTCATTGCCGACGTGGGCGAATCGTTCCCTCAGGTGCTGGTGCAATCCGCAGCCGACTACCGCGCTGAAATCACCGGCCAAGTGGACTTTCTCCTGATGATCCTGACGGGCTTTCTCGCTTTGGCCATCCTCATTGCCTTCATCGGCATCGTAAACACCATGGCCCTCAGCATCTTCGAGCGGACTCGTGAGCTTGGACTATTGCGGGCGGTCGGCATGACCCGGCCGCAGATGCACCGAATGGTTCGCTGGGAGGCGGCGATCGTATCTTCGGTGGGTGCGCTGTTCGGCGCTGCACTCGGAGTGGTCTTTGGTGTCCTCATCGTCATGGCTACCCCCGACGAGGTGATGGAGAACCTGGCAATTCCGTGGGTACCGCTCGCAGGACTCGTCCTAGCAGCTGGCGTTGCCGGCCTCGTTGCGGGCTTCCTCCCGGCTCGACGGGCAGGCAAGCTCAACGTCCTCGACGCAATCTCATAACACCCACCTTGTTGAAACGGGGACAGGCAAGCAATATCCGTCTGTCTCCGTTTCGCTGAACGTAGGCTCGGGCCTATGCGTGCCTATGTTCCATCCGATGCTGAAGCAGTCTTGGCGATCAACGCCGAGTGTGTCCCTGAGGTTGGTGAGATGGACGCCGACAAATTGGCGTTCTTTGCAGCGAACGCGTCGTTCTTCGTGGTTGCCGAAGCCCGCGACTTCAAAGGCTCGGCGCAGACCGCGGATGTTTCTGCTGCAGAGGCTGGGATCGTCGACGCAGACCCGACCGTCCTCGGATTTCTGATCGGACTCGATGAGAACGTGGCTAGTTATGGCAGTAATAACTACGCCTGGTTCTGTGAGCGCTTCCCGACCTTTGGTTATGTCGACCGTATTGCAGTGACTGGGGATGCCCGGAGCAAGGGCCTTGGGCCTGCGATGTATCGAGCCTTCGAAGCATGGGCTATCGGGTTCGGAAAGAGCTACCTGACCGCCGAGGTCAACACCATCCCCGACAACCCACATTCGCACCGATTCCACGAAGCCTTCGGGTTCGAAGACAGCGGACGGGGCAACCCCTACGGCGACGACCAAGAGGTCATGTACTACTCAAAGGCGTTGTAGCGAATCGTTGTTCCGACTCGGCAGCGGGGTCTGACCCGAAAGAGCCGGTGGCGGGACGGACGGGGTCTGACCCCAAAGAGCCGGTGGCGGGACGGACGAGGGTCTGACCCCATGCAGCCGTTCGTGTTTACCGACTGCGGATCTCCAACTGCTTGCGGTTGGTGATGGTGTAGCGCCGGTCGGTCTGGCTGAGCCAGCCGAGACGAATGAAGGCTGAGATTGCTTTGTTCACGCGTTCGCGTGATGCGCCGACCATGCCCGAGAGTTCTTCTTGGGTAATCGGCAGGGTGAACTCGTCGTTGTCACCAGCAAGTTCGAGCAAGCGCTTTGCGGTACGGCCGGTGACGTCGAGGAATACCGAATCTGCAAGTGCCTCGTCCATGGAACGCAAGCGGCGAGCCAACATGTCGACGACACGCCACAGAAGATCGGGGTGGTCTTGATACACCTTCTTGACCGGGCCGTAGGGAATCTCTGCGACCTTGGATGGTTCGAGCGCCCGGGCCTCGGCCGAGCGTCCTAAGCCGTCGAACAAGCCCATCTCGCCGAAGAGGTCGCCATCTTCCATCAGCGCAACGACCGAC
>CALHXU010000129.1 GCA_938040365.1 uncultured Acidimicrobiales bacterium | reverse complement strand
GCTGGGTTGGGCGTTTTCGCCGCAGGCGAAAAGGCCGGTTTGCGAAGGTCCGTCAGGACCGCCGCAATACGGGCGCCGGGGGCGGTGTTTGCTGGGTTGGGCGTTTTCGCCGCAGGCGAAAAGGCCGGTTTGCGAAGGTCCGTCAGGACCGCCGCAATACGGGGATCTTTCGGGTGAGCATGAGGGTTGCTGTTTGGATGGGGCTCATGACTGCAGGCCGCACGTCGCGGCGGTCAAAGACCGCTAACGAAATGGGTGTGCGCAATGATTGCAGCCATGAAACAAGTCCACCCGGAGAGCGAATACCGCGCACGGTCGACGCAGCGTCGGTTGCGAGGCGAACCCAGCGGACTCCCGGTTGCGCGATCGCTACATCGATCTCGCGTCCAGCGGCGAGCTGAAAGAGCAACCACGGAAAATCAACACCCGCATCTGCGCACAGCGAGATCCAGCCCCAGGCACGCGTGTTGACGTCGAGCAATAGCGGACGGCCGTCAACGGATTGTTTGAACTCGAGTTCGGCAATGCCGGTGAAGTTGAGTCGTTCGATAAGCCGTTCGGTTGCGAGCGCGCGGTCAACATCTGGGGCAGTGGTTTCGACGAAGGTACTCGCCCGTCCGAAGTCGGCTGGCCATTGCCGGGTACGCCGCGCATGCAATGAGGTGAGAATCTTGCCGTCACGTGCAAGCACCGCAACCGAGAATTGCTGGTCGCCTCCCCCGGGCACCCATTCCTGCAACATAAGCGCCTCAGCTGGCTCATAGGAAAGGGCTGCCTCGAACTTTTCCTCGAGGTCTGCTTGATCGGTGGCGAGCCACGCCTTGTCATTGGTGAGCGGGTTCGCTGTTTTCTTGAACGCAGGCTTAATGACGACGGGGAAGTCGCCGTCGTAGGACTTGACTGCCGAGAGCGACCCTGGGGTCATCATCGATGGCCGGTCGACTCCACTTTCATCGGCGATGTCGTGGAGCCGGCGCTTGTCGTTCGCGAGAAGGAATTCATCGAGCGTCGAGGTGGTCAGAGTGAACACCTCGCTGAGCTCGGCGTGGTGACGGGCAATGAAGTGTGCCTCGTCGTCGTGGCTTGGGATCAGGACCCATCCAGCGCGATCAGCGCGACGCCCAATGGCTAACAAGTGTTCAAGGCGTGCGGTGTCAAGGCGTGCGGTATCAGAGTGCGCCGCGTCAGAGTGCGCCGAATCCGAAGTGATCGCATCCAATGTTGGCCAGTGCGAGACCTCCGTGGTGTAACTCGATTCGCACGCCATTGAGTGGTCGTCGGTGCGAACGAGATGCACCGGCACCCCATTGCGTCCAAGGCTGCGGACTACCGCGAGGCCGCGATAGCTCGCGCCGGTAACGACCGCACCGAGCACATCAGATCCGCCCCGGGGTTCTGCCGACACTACGAGACGCCGATCGCGGACGCGATCGTTTTGCCAGCGAAGGGTGTCCCGGAAACAAAGCGCATCAGTGGCCCGTATGTACCAGCGGCCATCGCGCCGACGAAATGCAGACCGGGCACGCTTGACATAAAGCCGTTCTTGAGTACGGGAAGCCCTTCATCGTCTACCGCAATGACTGATCGGAGCTGTTCGTCGAGCAGCAACTGGGTCGATACCTGAGGGCGGTATCCGGTCCCCAAAACAACGTGGTCCACGGTGATCTCGCGCCCCTTGTCGGTACGTACCCGGACCTCTCCGTCGATCACGTTCGCCGCGACGCCTCGTTCCCCTTCGGAAGTCGCAATGCCAGAAGAACGCGGGAGCAGCCAGCCAGACGCAGCGGGCCGAATCGACCGCTCAGCGATTGGAATGCGCAGGCGCTCGGGAAGTCGACGAAAGAGGGCCGGCCTCGCAACGATCTGGCTGAGGCCGGGAGGACCAACGTCGGTTGAGGCATACAGCATTCGTTGCACCCAATCGGGTGCCTTGTGTAGCCAACCGCTCCGGGTCAACCAGTGGATTGCTTGACGGCGCGCCAGGATCTGTACCTCAGCGCCCGCCTCGTGGAGCAGGACCGCAGTTTCAACCGCGCTTTGACCAGACCCGACGACGAGCACGCGCTCGTTCGCGAAACGGTCGGGGTGTCGAATTTCGACGGCGTGAGTGACGCGATCGGGTGCGAGGTCGTCAAATGGTGCTGGATGCCATTCGGTCCCGGCCAGACCCGTTGCCATCACGACGTTCTTGGCATGGAGTATCTCGCCGTCTTCGAGCGTGACTTCGAAGCCGCCAGCCGACCGTGAAACGAGTGTGACGGCGCGTTCATCGACATTTGGTACAGCGTTCTGTTGGAACCATTCGCCGTAGTCGATGAACTCGGTTCCCGGGATCGGCTTCGAGATCTTGCGGTCGATGCGCGCCTGGTGATCGTCGAGTGAGAAACGCTGCTCAGGGTGGGCAATCGATGATGCTCCCCAGGACGATCGCAGGTGCATGCCTTCGGGCATGCACTCTTTCCAGAAGGAGAGTGGCCGACCAAATGTCATCGTCGGCACGCCCGCGTGTGCGAGGTGCGCAGCCGCGGTGAGGCCGTAGGGGCCAGCGCCGACCACGATCGTGTTCGTCTGCTGTCGAGCATCGGCCACGTCGGTCTGTGTTTGCTGGGTGGTCGTCAGCTGCATGTCGGTCATGAGTTGGTTTCCTGGTCGGGATGGGGCGCGTTGGAGTGCTGTTCGAGGGCGAGGTCAATGCCGTTCACGACCTTGGTGAGGTTGTTTCGGGCGTCTCGTTGGGCATCGACGAGGCTCGACAAACGCGCCTCCGCTTCGGAAAGAATTTCATCGTGCCGTGTCTTTGCTTCGGCCTCGGCTTTCGCGAGAAGCTCGTCGGTAGTGATCAAAGAGTTGCGAAGTTGCTCGATCTCGTTGCGCTGCTCGAGCGAGTACTCATTCGCCGACCGCCGGGTGTCTGTTGCGAACGCTTCGGCCTCGGAGCGAATCTCTGCAGCTCGGGCTTCGGTGCGAGCAATGAGTTCAGCCGCAGCTTTCTCGTGGGCCAACCGGTCAGATTCGATTCGGGCGCGAACTTCCTCAGCGAGCGCCATCATCTGACCAATTTCGGCGCGGACCAGATCGAGGGTGGTCGATGGTGCTGAGGGAAAGATCTCTGGATCTCGGGGGTTTGTCGTCATTGTTGGCCTGTCTCCTCGGAATTGCGCCCGAGATCAAGTTCTTCCGTTTAGCTGCCGGTATGCAAATACCTACCAGCAGGCCGCCACTCTTCGCGTTAAAAAACGCGAATGAGAATGCTCATCGAACGGTACAGGATGATGCTATGGCGACACAATGTCATCTGGGAGTCATCTGGGAGTCACCTTGAAGCCACCGTGGACGGTACTCGCTGTTTTGGGACACTAGTCACTACGTACGGCACGACTCAAGGCGCCCCTTCAGTTCGACGGCAAACTCGATTTCTTTGGGTGGTCACTTCCTGCTAGTGTTCTCACTGAGAGTAGCTAGAAGCAAGTTAAGCCCACGCATAGTCGTGAATTCCAGAGATGTGAATTCGAGTAAAGCGACTTGCATCTTCCCCGTGAGTGTATTTAATCTCCTGATTGGCACGCAGTCGTGGGAACAAAATGCCGTCGAACCGAAGCACTCGCTTCGGAACTGAAAACCAAAGCACTGGCTTTGGAATTGAGAGAGAAGATTTCGACCATGTCCCAAGAACAGATCGTGATAGCTGGCGTCGTTGCCCTGAACCTCGTGTTGCTCATGTTGTTGATTACCGCCTACCGCCTCCTTGCGGGAAGGGCGCCAACACAACAGACCCATGAGGATCTCTCGAGCGAAGGCGACGAGATGGGCGGCAGCGCCGAGCAGATGGGCGGCCGCGCCGCGGAGATGGCCGGCCGTGCCGAAGAGATTCGGGGCCTCGAGGCGCTGTTTGCACACGACAGCTGGCCTGGCGATCGGTTTAGTCGGGGCGACCAGTTCTCCGCTCGTGCGGTTGACGGATTCAAGGAATAAAACAACATGTGTGGTGTATCCGGTATTCACCGGAGGGCGAACAACGAAGTTGATCACGCGCTCCTACAAAAGATGGCTGACTCCATGTTGCACAGGGGTCCCGATGGTTCGGGCTTCTTGCAGCTTCCTGGAATCGGTTTCGCATTTCGCCGTCTATCGATCATCGATCTCGAAGGTGGCGATCAACCAATAGCCGGCTGCAACGGTGGGGTCATCGTTCAAGGCAACGGCGAGATCTACAACTTCCGTGAACTGCGCCGCGAGCTCGAAGGGCTCGGGCATCGTTTCTCGACGAACTCCGATGTCGAAGCCATCGTCCACGGGTACGAAGAATGGGGAGTCGACGTTGTTCACCATCTGAACGGCATGTTCGCCTTCGCTATCTGGGATAGCTCGCGGCAGCGCCTTGTCGTGGCCCGAGATCACCTCGGCATCAAACCCCTCTACTACCGCGAGACCAGCGATGGCGTTCGCTTCGGTTCTGAGATGCGCGCAATTCTCACCGATCCAACGTTGAGTCGCGAGCTCGACCACGACGCACTTCGGTTGTTCTTGCACTTTGGGTACACCCCGTCGCCGCACACGCTCGTCAAGGGAGTCAAGAAGCTCGCCCCCGGCCATCTCTTCATCTCCGACGAGAGTGGGCTTAAGGTCACGCGCTATTGGGACCCACAACCTCAGATCGACGAGGACATCACGCTCGACGAGGCGACCGAAGAGTACCAGCGCCTCGTCGCTGAAGCGGTCAAGCGCCAGATGGTGAGCGACGTGCCCATCGGCATCCTGCTTTCCGGTGGCGTCGACTCGGCCATGATTCTCGAAGCAGCGAGTAACGAGGGTGGCCAACAGCTTCAAACGTTCACTGTGGGCTTCGAAGATCAGTTCGACCATGACGAATCAGATGATGCCGCCGAGACGGCACAGCTCTTGGGTGCTGAACACCACAAGATCACCCTGGCCGAGTCCGATTTTGGGTCGGTTGTCGAACAGACGCTCTGGCATCTCGAAGAACCTGTGCTTTCGCAGAGCACGTTTGCGTACCACTTGATGACCCGAGAGGTTCGTCGCCACCTCAAGGTCGTACTGACCGGTCAGGGAGCTGACGAGCCATGGGCGGGCTATGACCGCTACATCGGTGAGCGGTACGGGGGCGCGGCACGGATGCTCTTCCGCTCGTCGGCCATGCAGGTTGCCTCGAACAAACTCCCTATGGGCCCTCGCCTCGGTCGGGCTGCTGCATCACTCGGCGAAGCCGATCCCGTCAAGCGGTTCGCTGCCATCCATCAAGTCTTCTCACCGGAGGAAATTCGCGCTACGGCTCGAGGCGACCTCCTTAACTCCGATGCAACCGCCGAGGATGCAATTCGCTATTGGCAGGCGCCGGTCAGTCACCTCGACCAATTCAGTCAGCTCCTTCACGTAGACACCCGAATGTCCCTGCCGGACGATCTGTTGCTCTACGGCGACAAGCTGTCGATGTCGAACTCGGTCGAAGCGCGGGTGCCCTTCCTCGACATCGAACTCATGAAGTTCGTCGAGACACTTCCGCCGAGCTTCAAACTACGCGGACGTACTGGAAAGTACGTGCATAAGCGTGCGGCGGAGCGAGCGCTTCCGCGTGAGATTGTTCGTCGCCCAAAGAAGGGGTTTGCCACCCCGGTCGACAAGTGGTTCGCGCAGAATTTCGCACCAGCTCTCGAACGAGCAGTGCTCGGCGAGGGGTCGTTGTGCCTGGAGATCCTGGATCGATCCGTGCTCTCCAACCTCATCAACGATCACGTTTCAGGCAAACAAAACCATCGGCGGCAACTCACCACCCTGCTTTCGCTCGAGCTTGCAGGGCGTCAACTTCTTGGCCAGTCAGAGTCCTCAGACATCGCTGAGCCATTTCTAAACAGTGGAGCATTTTCATGAACATTGCAGTATTCGGTCTGGGCTATGTAGGAACGGTTACCGCTGCCTGCTTTAGCCACCTTGGCCACACGACGATCGGCGTCGACACCGACCCGGTCAAGGTAGACCTCCTCAATTCGGGAAATAGTCCGGTCCTCGAACCGGGCGTTCCTGAAATGTTGGATGCCGGCGCTGCCGATGGCCGCATCACCGCAACCACATCAGCGCACGACGCGGTGCATGCGAGCGACATCTCGATGATCTGCGTCGGCACCCCAAGTCACGCCAACGGTGGTATCGAACTGGCCTACATCGAAGGTGTATGCCGCGACATCGGCGATGCTCTCTCCGAGTCCGACCAGCCTCATCACACCGTCGTTATCCGATCCACGGTTCTTCCTGGCACCGCAGCTCGCGCCGCCGAGATTCTTGCCGAGTCGAGTGGCCGGACAGAGGGCGACGGTTTCAGCGTTGCCGTCAACCCAGAGTTCCTTCGTGAAGGACAAGGCGTTGCCGACTTCTTGGAGCCATCGCTGATCCTCGTCGGAGCCGACGACGAAGCAACCGGAGATCTGCTCATTGGCCTCTACGAAGGTATCGAGGCAAAGCGATTGGTCGAAGGCGTCCGGACCGCAGAGATGGTCAAGTACGCCAACAACAGCTGGCATGCCGCAAAGGTGACGTTCGCGAACGAGATCGGCATCGTCGCCCAAGCGCTCGAGCTCGACGGCCCGCGCGTCATGGAAATCCTCTGCCAGGACACAAAGCTGAACACCTCAGCTGCGTACCTCCGGCCGGGCTTTGCCTTCGGCGGTTCGTGCCTTCCGAAAGACGTTCGCGCAATCACCCACGCCGCCCGCAGCATGGACGTTGCCACCCCACTTCTGTCGAGCCTGTTGATGAGCAACACCATCCAGGTCCAGCGCGTTGTCGATCGACTCATCGAACTCGAACCAGCAACGGTTGGGTTCGTGGGCCTCGCGTTTAAGTCCGGCACCGATGACCTTCGGGAAAGCCCAATCGTCGAGCTCGCCGAACGCTTGCTCGGCAAGGGCTTCGACTGCTCAATCTTCGATCCCGACATCAGCCTGCCAGACCTCATTGGCGAGAATCGCATGTTCATCCTCAGCGAGATCCCGCATCTGCACAAGATGTTGGCCGAGGACCCAGCCGACGTAATTAACAACAGCTCTGTTCTCGTCGTGTCCAAGTCGAGCCCCGAGATCGACGCGCTCCTCGCGAATCGCCCGGCCGATACCCACGTGATCGATCTCACCGGAATCTCCGCCGACGCACGCGTTGGCTCTTACGAAGGTGTTGCCTGGTGACCAAACCTCACGCACTACTCCTCGTCGAAAACTCGCCGGTCCCACTCGACCGCCGCGTGTGGAACGAGGCGCGAGAACTTGAGCGCAACGGCTTTCGAGTGACCATCATCTCTCCAAAGAACGCGAAGGTCGGCCTGACCAAATCGCGCGAAACGCTCGAGGGTGTCAACATCATTCGGTTCCCAATGCCGTTCGGTGGTGCAGCAAAGACCGACTTCATCGCCGAATACAGCTGGGCACTCGTGGCGTGTCACTTCCTTGCCCTGCGACTGTTCGCAAAGGACAAGTTTGCGATCGTCCATGCGGCAAATCCGCCCGACATCTTCTTCGGTCTCAAATGGCTCCTCGGCCCACTAGGGGTCAAGTTCATCTTCGACCAACACGATCTCAGCCCTGAGACCTACCAGAGCAAGTTCGACGAAGAACGTCAGGATCTCGTCTCACGCCTGCTCGGCTGGATGGAGAAGCGAAGTTACAACGCAGCTGATGCGGTCATCGTGACGAACGAGTCGTACCGCGAGCGCGCGGTCGGGCGCGGCCGAAAAGCAAATGATTCGGTGTTCACGGTACGAAATAGTCCCGACACGGCGCTCTTTCACCCTCGCCCAGCCAAGCCAGAGCTCAAGGGCGACTTTGAGTCCTTGGTCGTGTTCGTTGGAAACATGGGACATCAAGATGGCGTACACGTCCTCCTTGAGGCCGCCAATCACGTCCGCAAGACCAAGGGACGCGAGGACATTGGTTTCGTCATTATGGGAACCGGCGATTCGTGGGATGCCCTCCAGCAGCTACACAAAGACCTCGAGCTCGGCGACGGCGCACGCTTCCTTGGCTACGTGTCCGATGAGGTCATGCTCGACTACTTGGCCTCGGCCGACGTGGGCGCTGCACCAGATCTCGACAGCCCGCTCAATGCAATCTCCACGATGATCAAAACAATGGACTACATGGCAATGGGCTTGCCGCTGGTCAGCTTTGATCTGAAGGAGTCGAACGTGTCGGCGGGAGACGCTGCGCTGTATGCACGAGACCATTCGCCAGAAGCGTTCGGCGACGCCATCATCGAGCTCATCGATGATCCCGAAGCTCGCGAGCGGATGGCCAAGATCGGCCAGGACCGAATTGCAGGACCGTTGAGCTGGAACCACAGCTCGAACAACCTCCTCGCCGCATACGAACACTGCCTCGGATACAACATGGCCGTCGAAGGCGGCGCGTCGGTTCACTCGCTGGAAGGTCGCAGCGCATGAACCCCCGCTCGAAGGTCTGGCTGCTGTGTCTGGTGTTCGCGTTATTCGCTGCGGCGTGCGCGAGTGCCGACATCGCGGTCGAGCCTGAGCCCGAGTCGCAGGACTCGGGTCCTCCCGAAACGCTGGCACCTGCCGAACGGCCCGGAACAAATGGCGAAGCGGGTGACTCGACCAATGGCACCGCTACCGATTCCGTCGTGCAAGCCGCGCTGCCGGTGTCGGTAGAAGATTTGCAACCGATCTGGACCTCGTCGGGAGCGCAACGCACCGAGTCCACCACGCAATTCGACGTGTCAGATTTCGGCGCAGTCCCAGACGACGGACAGTCCGACTCAGCTGCCTTCTCAGCAGCGGTTCAGCAAGCTCGACAAGGCGGCGGGGTCATCAACGTCCCATCGGGAACCTTCCTGCTGACCGAAACCCTCCGGCTCCGTTCGAACATCACGTTGCGCGGGGCAGGACCCGACACGCGGTTGGAATTTGATCTGAACGATCAAACGGGCATTGCCATCCAGGTCGAAGGCGAGGGCCGCGACTCGCAGTGGACCGACATTACCGCTGTCGCTGAAGCGGGTTCGACGACGCTGCCCATTGCCAACAGTGCAGAGTTTTCCGAGGGCGACATCATCGAGCTTGAGCAAGTCAACATCGAGGCAATGTCGTCGAGGCCCGAGTGGGTAGTCGATTGGGGCGAGGGGTCCGAAGGCGAATTGGCCCGGGTCACAGCAGTGACACCTGGCGCCATCGAGCTCTCAAGCCCGCTTGTTTCGACCTATACCTCGGACCGCAACGCACGGGTCCGACCCGTAGACGCAGTCCGTAACGTCGGCATCGAGTCGCTGTACCTCAGCCGTCTCGACATTGGTTACGGCCATTCGATCGGCTTCCGATACGCAGCAGATGTCTGGGTAAGCGATGTCGTCAGCGAAGTCACGACTCGGGCCCATGTTGGGCTCGACCAAGTTCTTGGCTGCTCGATCGAGGACTCGGTGTTCCACGATGCTGCCGACTTCGGCGATGGAGGGCGAGCCTACGGCGTGAGCCTCGCACGCCACACCACGTCGTGCCTGATCACAAACAACACCCTCTATGACCTGCGCCATGCGATCATCATTCAGCTCGGTGCAAGTGGAAACGTCGTTGCCTACAACCACGCTCGAGGATCGGCAGCCTATGAGGACCGTCAACCACGCGCCGACCTCTCGCTGCACGGCCATTGGCCCCAGCGCAACCTCTTCGAAGGCAACGTGTTTGACCGTGTTGTGCTCGCAGATTGGTGGGGCCCATCGGGTCCGACAAACACGCTGCTGCGCAACTGCGTGCTCGAGTCGCTCCGCGTCGCGGAGTTCTCGAACGATCAGGTTCTCTTGGAGAACCGAGTAGGCGAGGGCGGGTTCACGATCGAAGCCGACATCACCGGGACCGTTCTTTCCGACAACGTCGTAGACGGCGAAGTCGAAGGATTGGAACAGGCAGAGATCGCTGGGATCTCCGCCGTACCCGACTCGCTTTGGGCACCCGAAGCGCCCGAGTTCTTGGCGAATGCGCCATGGCCCCCAATCGACCCTGCGTCAGCGGAGTCATCGGGGTGTGCAATACCGGCCGGGGAACGCTCACCTCTGGGGGCGCAATGACTCAGCTGAACACGATCCAGACAGTCAAAAACATACAAAACACATATTCAAGAAAGACAAATATTCACCGACTTGCCGGCACTGCAACGACTGGCAATCAACGAAAGCAAAGTGGAAAACATGACTACTAATCAGAACGTGAAGTCTCAACTTCGAGTCGGGGTTGTTGGGTGTGGATACTGGGGGTCGAAGCACGTACGCGTGTTGTCTTCGATGCCAGGGGTAGAGGTATCGGTCATCGACCGTGACCAAAACCGGCGCGAGGCCATGATGGCCAACTATCCAGTCGCGCACGCCGCCGAAGAGCTGTCTGATATTGCGGCCGACCTCGACGCGGTAGTCATTGCGACATCGCCAACAACTCACTTTTCGTTGGCCCATGAGGCCCTGAGTGCTGGCCTTCATACCCTCGTCGAGAAGCCACTCACCACAAACGTCGCCGACGGCGAACGGTTGGTCGAGTTGGCTGACGAGAAGGACCTCCGACTCATGGTCGGTCACACCTTCGAGTACAACGCTGCGGTGTGGAGCCTCAAAGACGTCATTGGTCGGCCGGACTTCGGACGGGTCCGTTACATCAACTCAGCGAGGCTCAATCTTGGCCTCTACCAGCCAGATGTCGACGTGCTGTGGGACCTCGCGCCCCACGACATATCGATCATCAACAACATCCTCGACTCGTCTCCGACCAGCGTCTTGGCATGGGGTCTCGAACTTATGGGTGACAAGGCCGACGTTGCGTATCTGTCGATGCGTTACGAAGAGCTTGATGTAAGCGCAAAGATCCACGTCAGCTGGCTCGATCCAATGAAGGTGCGACGCACCACTGTGGTTGGCGAAAACGAGATGGCGGTCTATGACGACATGGCCGAAGAGCGCATTCGCATCTACGACAAGGGAATCAAGCCACTCGACTTCGGCGCTCAAGATGTCGGCGGTTACCCACTGTCCTACCGCAACGGCGACATCGTCTCGCCGTTCATCGATTTCAAGGAACCGCTCCAGCTCGAGCTGACGAACTTTGTCGATTGCATTTGGACGGGTGAAACACCGACGACGTCTGGCCGCAACGGCCTCGATGTTGTGAAGGTTCTCTGCGCTGCAGAGAAGTCATTGGAAACCGGTAGCTGGGTGGACGTTGAGTCCAACACGCCGACGAGCCTCGATCTGCGAGATCGTCCACTCGTCGCTAGCGCCGGCTCGAAGAATGGACAGGACAAGTGACGAACGACATGAACACCCAAGAACCAGTCCGGTTCCTCGATCTCGCTGCGACGCACGCCGAAGTTCGTCCAGCGCTCGAGGAAATTTGGGAAGAGACGATGAACTCGAGCGGGTTCATTGGGGGCAACCATCTCGAAGCATTCGAGAGTGAGTTTGCCGACTACTGCCAATCAACACATTGCATTGGTGTCGCCAACGGTACCGACGCCTTGGAGCTCATTCTCCGAGGTCTGTCGATTCAGCCCGGCGATGAAGTCATCGTTCCCACCAACACCTTTATCGCCACCGCAGAGGCCGTGGTCAACTTGGGCGCAACGCCGATATTTGTCGACGTAGACCCGTTGACCGCGCTCATCACCGCCGAGCACGTTAGCGCCGCAATCACGCCGCGAACCGCTGCGGTCATGGTCGTACACCTCTATGGCCAAATGGCGAACATGGACGAGATTCTCGCCGTCACAAACGCCGCTGGAATCGCGCTCATCGAAGATTCGGCTCAAGCCCATGGTGCTACCTGGAATGGTAAGCGTGCTGGGTCGTTCGGCGTTGCTGCCGGCTTTAGTTTCTACCCAGGGAAGAACTTGGGAGCGTTGGGCGACGGTGGCGCAGTCACGACTTCAGACGCGGACCTGGCCGAGCGGATTCGGTCGATTGCAAACCATGGCCGCTCGTTGGAGTCTAGGTACCACCATGACCTCGTCGGGCGAAACTCTCGCCTCGACGGCCTTCAGGCCGCGGCGTTGCGAATCAAGTTGGCCGAGCTCGACCGTTGGAATCAACAGCGTCGAAGTGTTGCGAAGTACTACAACGCAAAGCTCCCAGAGCGCTTCGTCCCCTACATCGAAGCACCTCTCGCCGAGAGCGTGTACCACCTCTTTGTCGTCCAGACGATCGACGAAGCTCGTGACGATGTCGGCGCCCGACTCGGTGATGCCAACATTGGATGGGGCATTCACTATCCAGTGCCGTGCCATCGCCAAAAGCCGTTCGTTACCGGTACGACTCCCGACTTCGAGGTCGCCGATACGCAGGCGCCACTGATCTTGTCGTTGCCAATGCATCCCCACATCACCGAGCAAGAAGTTGAGCGGGTATGTGCAGCGTTGGATAGCAAGGGATTGGGGCACCAGGAAGGTGAATAACGATGGTCGCTGTTGCTGAACCAACTATCGACGTCCTAGGAGACTCGCGTCCTCCGTGGACGGTCGTTCTCGGCGCGGCTCTCGTGGCCTTTGTCATCGTCGTTCTCGCCGTCCAGGCCTCCGTCTTTGCTGAATTCGCAAAAGAAGAGGTCTGGTCGGCGAGGAGCGAAGTCGAGTTCAGGGATCCGAATCTGCTGCCCGAGACGGTAGTGCTGACCTTTCAGAGCCCTTCGATTTGGGCTCCGATGGTCGAAAGCGAAGGGTTCACTGAAGAAGAGTTCCTCAAGAACTATGGCGTCACCGTCGCCGGTGGCGGCACCCAGATCGTGAGCCTCACGTTCGAAGACACCGATGCTGATCGCGCCGTTCGGGTCTTGCGCGGACTCGTCGACGGCTACTTCAACCTGTTCCAGTCCGATGTCGGGGTCGAGCAGTCGAGCTTGCTGACCGATCACCTCGCTGCGCTCGAAGTACTCGAGAACGATTTGGTGCTTTCGCTCCAAGACACCACCGGGTTGGCGCGATCGGTCGAAATCGATCGACAGAACCAGCTCACGAGAGTGCGACAACAGATCACGAGTGTGCTCTTTCGCCTCGACCAACGCGAAACCGAGCTCTTTGGCGCAGGGAACATTGCGCCCCGGTTGGTGACCGATGCGTTCGTCGCTGCCGACCCTGTTGTACCGAATCCTGCAAAGGCTGGCGTCTTCGGTATTGCCGGGGGCGGAATGGTTGCGCTGCTGGCGATCTACCTGGTCTTTCACCTCACCGCGCAACCTGGCCCTGCCCAACCGGCTGGTATGGGTGGAATGCCGTATGGCTGGGCCGATGATACGGGCGGTCGAAAGACGAAGCGGTTCGCACGGCCTGCCCAACGCTCGATTGGGCGGACGAGGTTCCGAGCTGTCAAGCGAGCGTTCGACACAACAATTGCGGGCCTTGGCATCTTGGTGCTCTCTCCGCTGTTGCTCGTCCTTGCATTGGCGGTCGCGCTCACCTCGCGTGGTCCGGTCATCTTTAAACAAGAGCGAATCGGTCGTGACGGGCAGATCTTCCGGATGTACAAGTTCCGGACGATGACACAGAACAACGACGATTCTGAGCACCGCGCTTTTGTTGCTCAGCAGCTGGTGAGCAACGATGCGAAGCCAGCGACCGACGGCACGTTCAAACTGAAAGATTCCCGAGTCACCTTCGTTGGCGGGTTCCTTCGCCGGTTCAGCCTCGATGAGCTACCACAACTCTGGAATGTGTTCCGCGGCGATATGGCCCTGGTCGGTCCACGACCTCCAATTCCGTGGGAGTGGGAGCTCTTCACCGATGAACAGCAACAGCGGGCGCTTACCCGCCCCGGTTGCACGGGGCTATGGCAAGTATCGGGAAGAAACAAGCTTTCTTCCCAAGAGATGCTCGATCTCGATGTCCGATACGTTCGTGAATGGTCACTGTTTGCGGATTTTAGAATTTTGTTGAAAACACCATTCGCAGTCTTTAGGGGTGACGGTGCACGATAATTCATTACGTTCTGGATCTACTGTTCCAGTAAAACAAGGAGTCAATGTTATGGGAACCGAGGAGCCAGCCTTTGGTAGGTTTGAAGACCTCACGGTCGATCCGGGAGTTCTTCTCGACTACCAGTCCGCTCGAGGAGAAAACGATCCGCTCGAGCTCGGTGCTGGAGCAACGGTTCGAAGCAACACGGTGCTGTACAGCGGCTCAAAGATTGGCGACAATTTCGCCACGGGACACAACGTTGTTGTCCGAGAAGAGTGCGTCATTGGTGATGACGTCTCGATCTGGAGCAACAGCATCATCGACTACGGATGCGATATTGGCGCCGACGTCAAGATCCACAGCAACTGTTACGTTGCGCAATTCACAACCATTGGTCCCGGAGCCTTCTTGGCGCCAGGCGTTTCGGTTGCGAACGATCTCTATCCCGGCTCCAAGGCATCTGCTGAGGTTATGGCTGGGCCAGTGATCGGGGCCGGAGCCCAGATCGGTGTTGGCGCTCGGATTCTTCCGTACGTCCGCATTGGCGAGGGAGCGTTGATCGGCTCGGGAGCTGTCGTGACACGGGACGTTCCAGCTGGCATGGTTGCTGTAGGGAATCCGGCCGTCGTGACCAAACCGGTCAGTGAACTCAAACCAATTCATGATCGCCTGATTCCCGATGGCGAACGCTTCCGTATCAGCGAATCAGATACATCCCCCCAACCCAGTGAGGACCAATCGTGACAACCCTTCAACGCACGCGGTCGAGAGCGAAAAAGAAAGAGCCGCAACAGAGCTTGCAACTACGCGAGCCAGCCGTCCCTGAAGCGTCGGGCTTCGTAAAGTACGCCGAAGTACCGTCGGCGAAACCCACAGGTCGAAAGATCTTCGGTTTTGCGATTCTCGCCCTTGTGCTCGGTGCAATCGGTGCCCAGATCGGGTTCTTCGGCGCGAGCGCATTCGACGAAGAGTGGAAGGCGCGAGCCGAGGTCCAGTATCGCGGCTCCGCGTGGACAGAGACCCAAAACATTGCGGTACAGAGTCGCTCGATTGCCCAACCCGTGGCCAACACGTTCGGTATTCCAATCAAGGACTTTGAAGAAGACCTCGAAGCCGGGCTTGTCCCAGGAACACAGATTGTTCGCATTGACTTCGTGAGCACCGACCCTGAAGAGGCTGAAGCGATCGTCGATGCGCTTTCGGTTGGCTACATCGCAGAAGTTTCTGAGATCCAACCCCCTCAGGGTCGTGAGATTCTTGAAGCGGAGATCGTCGATCTTCGCGAGCAACTGGTCACCGCTCAAGCGGACCTCGCCGAATTTTCGCGAGACGACTCCACTGCGGGTCAGGTTCAACAGCAGGTCACGCAGTCATTGATTAGCTCGCTTCGAGCCAGAATCGACGATTTCGAACTGCGAATTCTCGATGGCGAGCTGACCGAGCTTGACTCAACAGAGAACGGTGTTCCCTTCGTCGTTACGACTCCGTTCGTCTTTGAGGACGCCGTCTTCCCACGGCCAAAGCTCATGGCTGCACTCGGGGCAGTTGCGGGCATCGTGCTTGCCTCTATGGCTTTCCTTATCTATTGGAACGTCCTGTCGTGGCGCAGGTCCTCAGCTGTTGGTGCTTGGTGAAAGTAAGACGTGATTCAACTGTTGCTGGGGACTCCGCGTCAACAGCGATTTGGAGCCTGGTCTCTCGCGGATCAGGTTTCGGACGGGTCATTTTGGTCGGAGCGATCCTTGGACCAAGTTTTGTAGGGAACGTGTTCCAGCTGGCGAACCAGCTTCCGTGGATCGTGTTTGAGGTAGCGATTGGTGCGCTCTTAAGTGCCCTGCTGATACCCGCACTGATCTCCCATATCACCGCTGGCGACACCGAAGCGACCGAGCGTATGGCCGGTGGCCTCCTCGGAATCGTCCTCGTGGCCTTTTCGTTGCTCGCCGGACTTGTCGCCATCCTGGCCGAGCCGATCGCGCAGCTGTTTGCGCTTCCAGTTACCGACGCCAGCACCAAAGAACAGTTCGTTTCAGCAGCCGTGCCGCTCGTGCTGCTGACCGCGCCACAGCTGATTGGCTACGGCGTGGCTATCACCGCACAATCGGTGCAACAAGCAATGGGATACTTTGCACTCCCCGCCGCGGCGTCCATCGTCGAGAACGTCATCGTCATCGCAACGCTTATCGCGTTCTTTTTCCTCTACGGCACTGGCGTGTCGCTTTCTGAGATCCAGGGCGAGCAGCTGTTGCTGCTCGGCGGTGGCTCGAGCCTCGGCGTTGCTGCCCATGCGCTGCTGCAACTGTGGGGAGTGCGCCGCACTGGTCTACGCCTACGCCCAAGAGCGGGCTGGCGCGATCCTGAGGTGCGCCAAATCCTCACCCGTGCGGTTCCAGCGAGCGGTACTGCGCTACTCAACGGCGTGCGACTCTTGGTGCTCTTGGTGGCATCGAACACCGTTGCGGGCGGAGTCGTTGCATTCCAGCTCGCCATCAACGTGTTGAACTTCCCGGTTGCCCTTGGGAGCAAGCCGGTCGCATTCGCCCTCCTTCCTCGGCTCTCGGCCTTCTATCAGGACGATCGTCGGGTCCAGTTCAGCGATGCCTACACCCGTGGGGTCAGCCTCTCATCGCTCATGCTCATCCCGGCTGCGTCCGCCACGATTGCGCTCGGCTGGTTCGCGGCTTCTGGTGTCGCCATTGGCGAGATGGGAAGCAGCGAGGGCCGGCTACTGCTCGCCTATGCATTGGTCGGAATCACCGGAGCGATTCTCGGCGAAGGCCTTCACCAACTCGCGACCGCTGCGGCATACTCACGAGACGACACCGCTACTCCCTTGCGAAGCCTGGTCCTTCGCCTCGGGCTCACGATTCTTGGCATTGGAGCGAGCCTCGCCACCCTCGACGGCGCGAGCGTCGTTCTCGGTATTGCGATCTCGATGAGCGTGGCCGATCTTTTGTCGGCTACCTATCTGCACTGGAGCGTCACCAACCGACTTGAGTCGATCAGCTACAAGCTTTCGAGTTCGATCAACGCGACAGTGATCGCATCGATCACAACCTTTGGGTTGGCTGGAGCAGTGGCGTTCGTGCTTCGCGAGGCCGGGATGGCCCAGGCTCAGGGAGCACGGCTTGCCGTCACCGGCGCTGCTGTTGGCCTCGCCATGGTGGCGTTCGTTGCGTTGCGTTCGAGGTTCGACAACGAACTACATACGCTCCTGGCCGATCTTCGACCATCGGGTGGTGCGCAATGACCGACATCGTCAATCACCTCAACACTGACTCTGCGATTCCTAACTCGGAGATCTCTAACCGGGTAGCCTCCGACGCTCTAACCCCTGACGCTGTAATCCACAACGCGGTCATCCCTAACGCGGTCACCCCCAACGCTGCGGCCGCTACGCAGGTAACCGCCGAGGCTGTTCGGTTAGATAGTCGACCCGACACGGTGCCCGCACCGATGACCGATCTCCCGTCGATCGTCGATGTTGGCCTCGCGAACTTCGTGGTTCCAAGGTCGTCTCGGGTGAAGCTCCTCTTCCTCTTCGGCCCCCTTGGTGCGCTGATGGCAGGTGGGTTGGTTGCGCTGCTCGGTCCGGCCATCGGTGTTGCATTCGTGTCTATGGTGGCCGTGCTCATCATGGTGTGGAACCATCCACCCATCGCGGGGTACGCAATGATTGCAGGCGCCCCGCTGATCGTCGGCTTCGGCCGGGACCAGGTGCTGCCACTGCTTCGGCCTAACGAGGCACTCCTCTTTGCTCTTTGTGCCCTGCTCGGTATTCGCTGGCTCCTCTACTCGCGACGTGTCTCCGTCCGACTCAACCGGATGGACATGGTCATGTTGGCTGTCGTCTTTACCGGGTTTTTGTTGCCCCTACTGATCCAACTTGGCCGGCTTCGAGAGGTATCAGCAGATGACGCCTTTTATGCGCTTGTTTTCGTGCGCATCGGTCTGCTGTACGGAATCGTACGTCACACCATCAGAACGCCAGGTCAGGTCCGGACGGCCCTGTCGCTCAGCCTTGTCGCTGGTGTATTCGTAGGTATCTTGGGGACCTTCGATTCGCTGAACCTTCTCGGTGCCGCCGAGAAACTCAACCCGTACTTCCCGAACGACGGCCAGATCACCGATGACGGCCGCGGCGCAGCAACGATTGGCAACCCGATCGGCTACGGCGTCTACATGGCGATGAACGCAATGATCGCCATTTCCATGTTGCTCGCGAACGAGCGACCCCGTTGGCTCATCGCAATGGCGGCAGTGATCTGCTCGGTCGGCGTGTTTGGTAGTGGACAGATCGGGCCCAGCTTGTCGTTTCTCATCGGCATCGCTGTCCTCGCCCTGTCGACCAAGTCCACGTACCGCCTCATTCGCATATCGCTCCCCGCGTTGCTGGTTGCCATGTTGGTTGTGATTCCGCTCGGAGAACGGCGGATCAACGGCTTCGATGCTTTCGCGATCTCTGGTGCCAATCGACAAGCGATCCACGAACAGGGCGGCTCCGATGAGGGACGGAACCTCTTCGAAGCAAATCCTGGGTCGAGCTGGGACGTCCGCTTGTACAACCTCGAGACCTTCTTCCTTCCCGAATTCCGCGATCCAGCAAACGTTGCGTTTGGCGTCACTCCTCAGGCACGGGTGGCCTCTCCGCGAGAAGGTGAAGAGTTCATTTGGATCGAATCGGGAATTCTGTGGCTGATTTGGAGCGGTGGTGTACCACTCTTTCTCACCTGGTTTGGGCTGCTCGGCGTCGGCGCCGCGACCGCCAGAAAACAGCTGAGCACGGTGCATGGACCGGTCGGTATCGCTGCGGCTGCGACCGTCGGGGCACTCGCTGTCGTTGGCGTCGCAATGATCTTCGACCCACATATGACCTTGCGCGGAAGCGCTGACCTGTTGTACCCATTATTAGCGTTGATGATGACCGGATGGCGGTTGCAAAAACTGAGCAGTCAACCCGAAGGGGATCTGGCGGTTGCGAATGCACCAGCTCATACTGAACGGAGAGAGTTATGAGTCAAAGACCGCTACGTGCGGTGGACAGTGAGCGTCTCGGCGGACGCGAACTTACCGACGCTTACACCCAATTCATGGAATCGAGCCAGCGGGTCGAAGGACTTCTTTCGAACTTCGTCCTTGAGAACCAAGCGCAAGAGGAGACCATTTCGGCCCTCAACGAGGAGCTTCGGATCGTTCGCGAGCGAGAACAAGTTGCACAAGAGCGCGCTGCTGCAACCGAGGAACTTCTCACCTCGGTCCGAACGACTGCAGCAGAAGCAAATGCCGCGGCTGAGGCGGCTCATCAGGCAGCAACCGAGGAGCTTCGGATCGTTCGCGAGCGAGAACAAGTTGCACAAGAGCGCACTGTCGCAACCGAGGAACTTCTCGCCTCGGTCCGAACGAGCGCAGCAGAAGCAACTGCCGCGGCTGAGGTAACCCATCAAGCAGCGATCGAGGACCTCCGGGGCAAGGCCGCAGAGGCAATTCGACGTCTTGACCAATACCGCCGATTCCAGATCGGCGAACTCGAGGAGGGTCACCGTCGCGAGGTTTCTGTTCTCCGCACCGGTGCGCTACCCGCGGTTTCGCCCATCGATTCAGAAAATGAACTCGGTGTGCACGAACTCATCGAAATCGAAACACAAAAGGCCCAGTATCTCGTCGATGAAGGCGAGTGGGTCGACGCAATTGTTGCTACTGCCAAGCAGTACACAACCGATCAAGGTGAAACGCTGCCCTGGGCTCGGCACGACACTCACGGTCGAGTCGCCGTGCTCGTTCTCGACGGTGACAGCCTCGCTGTTGCCGGGTGGCCCGACCTTGGGTTGCACGACGCTCGTCGAGAGCTTGTTCGTGCCCTCGTGCTGCTCGCCGAGTCGTCGGTACTGCAGATGGACGTGCTGATGGGAAGCAACGCAGCTCCAGATCTCACCCATGACCTTCCGCTGAAGGTCCGGGTTCGAATCCTTCGAGAGAATGTTTCCGTCGGCGACACGCTCACGGCAATCTCGGAGACCTATGCCGATCAACCGAGCTTGGTCGTTACTCCCGACGAGGAGTTCCAACTGGCGGGAATCGCCCCGCTGAAATTCGCCGACGCCCTCCGATCCCTCGCTGGCAACAGCGGACAGCTCACAACTAGCTAATTTGGTAACGAGCAGGCCCGTGGCTGAAATCGTCGATCCTCTCTTGGAACCGTCTTGGGACGCGCTCGTCGCTGGACGTCCAGGGGCGTTGTTCCAGTCGCGGGACTGGATGCGGGTACTGGCCCAAACCTACGACTTTGACTTTCGGGCGTCGGTTGAGCGCAATAGCTCAGGGGCGCTGACGAGCGGACTTCCGTTCTGTCGTATCAATGATATTTGCGGCGAGCGTATTGTTACGTTGCCCTTTAGCGACTTCGTCGTTCCTGCGATTGCCGGGGATGCAGAGTGGCGCTCTCTCGTCCAGCCCCTCATCGATGCTGGGGTTCAGGTGAAGGTCCAGACCTCACCAGATTCCGACGCTCTCCATGACGATCGATTTTCTGTCGCCAAAACGTGCAGGCATCACTCGATAAAGCTCGACGCAGAAATTGATGAGTTGGTTCGGCGATTTAGACAGCAGCCTCGACGAAACATTCGGGCGAGTGAAGCTGCCGGAATTACGTTCCGGGCGGTCGAGGATCCGGCGCACCTACGAGCGTTCTTCGATCTGCATCTCGGCGTACGGAAGAATCGTCACCAGCTCCTCGCCCAACCCTTCGCGCTCTTCGAAAACCTCTGGAAGAGTTTCGTCGAGCAGGATGCGGGGGCACTCATTTTGGGCTTCGACGGTGATGTCGTCGCTGGAGGCTGTCTTCTGCTCGAGTTCGATGGTGTGCTCTATTACAAATTCGCGGCGTCACATCCGCAGTACCGTTCGTCTGGCGTGAGCCATGCTGCGGTGCATGCTTCGATGATCCACGGGCTCGAACGCGGCTGTTCGGCCCTCGATTTGGGTCGCAGCGACGTTGACCAACCTGGCCTCGTCGACTTCAAACGACGTTTCGGAGCCGAGGTCTCTGACCTCCACACGCTGACGCTCAAGAACTCGACGCCCGACCACGGTGGCGAAGCTGTGTGGGTTGTTTCAGAACTCACTCGACTATTCGTGAAGCAAAGCGTCCCCGATGAACTCACCGAGCAGGCGGGCGACCTGCTCTACCGCCTCTTCGCGTGACAAACCGACGACTCGGCGAACGGCTCCGCCGCTATCTTCGCCGAATCGCCGGTTCTTGATTCTGTCCCTCCGGGGGTCGTTCATTCGGCACGGAGCCTGTGCGCCGGAGGCGGCGGTATAGAGACGGTCCTGAGGGACCTTTTGCAAACTGCGCCTTTTCCTCTCGCTTCGCTCGAGAAAAACGCTCCGGCACGATAGCGGAGAAAAGGTCGGTCAAAAATGAAACACTCCCGGAACCTTCGTTCCGGGAGTGTCCAGTTAGAACGAAACCGCTGCTAGCTGAGGACCTTGGTGTTTTCGAGGTTGATTGCGCCGAGGTCGTAGCCAGGTGCGCCGTGCTCGGAGAGGTCGAGACCGGCGAGTTCTTCTTCCTCGCTGACACGGAGGAGGCCGGCTGCCTTGATTCCACCAAAGAGGATGGCCGAGGCAACCGATACGAAGACAGCGATTGCCACGCCGCCGATGGCTTGGTCGATCAGTACGTCGACACCGCCGCCGAAGAAGAGACCTTCCGAGGCGCCCTCGCCACCGCCGACCGGTGAGCTCGCTGTAGCGAACAGGCCGGTTGCGAGGAGGCCCCAGAAGCCGCAGACGCCGTGGACCGAGAAGGCGCCGACCGGGTCGTCGATCTTCGCTGCTTCAACAGCCTTGATCGAAAAGACCACGATGACGCCAGCGATTGCGCCGGTGAGCAGAGTCCCGATCGAGGTGAAGTTGCCAATACCCGAGCAGATGGCGACGAGGCCTGCGAGCATGCCGTTGCCAGCCATGCCAACATCGGGCTTGCCGCTGACGGCCCACGAGGTGGCCATTGCTGCAGCAGCGCCAGAAGCGGCTGCAAATGCGGTCATGACCGCAATGTATGGAACGGCGAGGTCGGCTTGGAGTTGCGAGCCGGGGTTGAAGCCAAACCAGCCAACGAACAGGATGAACACGCCGAGCATTGCCAGCGGAATGCTGTGGCCGTTGATCGTGCGTGGCTTGCCGTCGGCGGAGAACTTGCCGATGCGTGGGCCGAGGAAGAGCGCGCCCATGAGTGCGGCGAAGCCGCCGGTCATGTGCACGAGGCCTGCGCCAGCGAAGTCGATGAAGCCGAGCTGGTTGAGCCAGCCGCCGCCCCATTGCCAGTTGACGACGATCGGGTAGATGAGCGCGGTGAGCACCATCGTGTAGAGGAGGTAGCCCTTGAACTGGGTGCGACCAGCAACGGCGCCCGACACAATCGTCGCTGCGGTTGCCGCAAACGCTGCTTGGAAGAGGAAGTCGACCGGCACGGCCAGTGGGTAACCGGCAACGTCAGCGACGTTCAGGTCGGTGAGGCCCGAGACACCAAAGATGCTCACTGCGCCGTCGGCAATACCGAAGAAGTCAGCACCGCTGTAGGCGATGTTCCAGCCGATCAGGCCAAAGAGCAACATGCCCGCCGCGACGTCCATCAGGTTCTTCATCATGATGTTCGCTGCGTTCTTGGCTTCGGTGAAGCCAGCTTCGACCATTGCGAATCCGGCCTGCATAAAGAGCACGAGGACTGCGCAGACAAAGATGAAGATGTTGTCGAGGACGATCATGTTCAGCAGATCGAGGCCTTCGCCGCCCCGCTCAAGGTCCGCGGTCGACACCTGTGCGCCCACCGGTGTCGCAATCGATAGG
>CALHXU010000128.1 GCA_938040365.1 uncultured Acidimicrobiales bacterium | reverse complement strand
TCACCAAAGTCGGCTTCGATCGCACTCGCCCATCACCTTCGAAATCGCATCTCAGCGCGCTTGCAGTTCTAGATCCCGCAGCGTTCGTCGGGGCTTCGTCTCGCTACCTGCGCACGCGCCTGGCCGGCCGCTTGGTTTGGTTGCGCCGCTTGCCCGCTAACGGGAGCGCTCGGTGCTCCAGAACGGTTCGCCGGGGTTAGACCTTCCCTGGCCGTTCTCGGGCCGCTTGCCCGTCAACGGGAGCGTTTGATCCGATTGGGAGTGGTTGGACGTCGGTGCGGAGATTCCCCGACTTCTGCAGCAAGGGAGCGCAGCGAATTTGCCGCCGCCTCCGGCGCCCAGCCTGCGAAGCTTCTATGTGTCAAGTGTGGGTGTTATGGGGGCGTGTTGAGACAGCACAGTGATTGGCAAGCCGACAGATGTCGGTGCAGGCTTCTATTAGGTCATCAACGCCCAATGGTGGTTGCGCGGTGGCCGACAATTCGTAGGAAAGACACACGGGTTGTGGTCGGGTGGCACTTTGGGTCAGACCACCGCGCAGAGCAGGTCAGGCAGCGATGTTGGCGGCCTGATGGTGGTTGAGGTCAGCAACGATGATCGGGTAGACCTCTCGTGCGATCGCCCGTTTCAAACAACGGATCACTTCACGCTTCGACAGGCCTTCACCCGTGCGGCGAGCCATATAGGCCTTTGTTCGCGGGTCATGAGACAGCCGGGTCATCGCGATCCGCCACAACGCACTATTTGCTTGCCGGTTCCCGCCCCGATTTAGTCGATGCCGAACCGTTTTGCCCGACGACGCCTCAACAGGAGACGCACCACACAACGCAGCGAACGCTGCCGAGGAACCCAACCGTTCAGGATTATCACCCGCACAGATCAACAACACTGCAGCAGTGTGAGTCCCGACACCAAACACCGAAACCAACCCCGGCGCCGCCTCCCCAACCGCTCTCTCAAGATGCTCGTCGAGCTCGCCGATCTGATCATCGAGATAGCTCCAACGCCGAGCGAGCTCTCTGATCGTGAACCCAGCTGCAACCACAGGATCACCAAAATCGTTGCCAGGACGAGACCGCAACGCCTTGGTAATCAACGCCCGCTCAGTGAGATCTCGGAACCTGTCACGAACCTCATCAGGCGCCGAATCAATCACCGATAACAACTGGTTCCAACACGCAAGCTTTGCTTTCACAGCCGAGTCACGACACCCCACCAACATCCGGATCGCCTCAACTGGACCCACACCAGACTTCGGGACCACTGCTGCCCGCCCCGACAACGCCGCCAACGCCGCAGCCTCCGCATCAACCGGATCCGATTTGCCGTTGAACCGACGGGCCTGACGATCCGGTCGACACACCTCAACCACTCGAACATCAGCAGCCGCCAAAAACCTGGAAAGGCCGGCACCCCACGACCCCGTGCCCTCAACCCCAACCCGATCAACAGGCCCAAAACTCGACATCCACTCCAGCAGATCCCGATACCCGACTCCCGTTGTTGGGAACGATTCGACACCCAACAAGCGGCCAACACCATCGATCACCGCCGCCACATGAACATCCTTATGCGTGTCCACGCCTCCCGTCACCAGACGCTCTGCGCCTAAAATCGTCACTGTCATCTCTGCCTCATCTCTGTCAGAGGTGACACGCACTTGCCGGGACGGCGAACCGAAGACACAACCTGCCATTTACAGGATGTAACTAACGACGCCCGACCGGTGAGTGCCACCAAACGAGACAACATCATCTCACTGTGGCGCATGAACGCTCCCCGAAGGGGACGTGATGCGAAGTTAGCGAGTCGCCGAAAATGGAGGCGGAGCCGTCGGCGCCTCGTTACTGAGCTTGCGCGGCTTCGGCGCGGGAGCGGAGGTCGGCTACGCCTTCGGTGAGGGAGTCGTAGCGGAAGAGGGCGCTGCCGCTGATGAGGACGTTTGCGCCGGCGCTGGCTGCTCCGGCGATGGTGTCGGCGCTGATGCCGCCGTCGACTTCGATGTCGATGTCGTAACCGCCAGCGTCGAGCATGGCTCGACACGCCGCGATCTTTGGCTCCATGGTCTTGATGTACTTCTGGCCGCCGAAACCGGGGTTGACCGTCATGATCAGCACCATCTCGACAAGGTCAAGGACGTGTTCGATCTCGGTGAGTGGAGTCGATGGATTGAGCGCAACCGCAGCATTTCCGCCGAGGTCGGCGACATTTGCCAACGTCCGGTGCAGGTGCGAACTGGTTTCGGCGTGGACGATGAGTAGGTCGCAGCCAGCATCGATGTATTGCTTTGCCATGAGATCGGGGTCGGCCACCATCAGGTGCGCTTCGAAGCGCACGTCGGTGTGGGGCCGGCAGGCGGCGATGACGTCGGGTCCGAAGGTCAGGTTCGGTACGAAGTTACCGTCCATCACGTCCCATTGGATTCGATCGACACCGGCCTCGCCGAGGCGGCGGCATTCCTCCCCGAGGTTGGAGAAGTCAGCGGGGAGTACGGAGGGCACGATTTCGATCGGGCGAGTCATAGCAAAACCATACGGGCTTCGACAGATTCAGCCTCGCGTCGCCGACGTATCCTTCCGGAGTGGCATCTGAAATAACGCTCCGAATCGACCGACCAGCAAACGACGGTCAGGGCGTTGGCCGTGACGAGGCTGGGCGAACGGTCTTTTGTGAAGGGGCGCTTCCGGGCGAAGTGGTCGCCGTTCAGCTAGTGGAAGAGAAGAAGCGGTTTGCTCGAGGTGTGGTGGGCAGGGTGCTTGACGCGTCACCGGAGCGAATCGTCCCGGTATGCAAAGCGCGTCACGAAGGCTGTGGTGGCTGCGACATGGCGCACGCAACCGACCCGGTGCAGCGAACGATCAAAGCTCACGTTGTGCGGGACGCGCTCAGCCGAATCGGGCGGTTCGACGACGCCACGATCGACGCAGCGTGGAAGGGTTTCGCCGATACGCCGACGTCGGGTTGGTACCGGACGACGGCTCGTTTCGCTGTTGCGAATGGTCGTCTCGGGTATCGACAGGCCAAGAGTCATTCGACCGTGCACCCAGCCCACTGTCGTGTCGTGCATCCAAACATCGATGCGGTGATCAGCGAAGGCCGCTTCCCCGATTCCGCCGGTCCGGAAGTGGTCGTCCGAACGAGCGCGGCAACGGGTGAGACCATCGTCGTCCTCGATGGAGTTCCCGACGGTGTGACGGTGCCAGGTCGGGTCGAGGTCACGACGAGAACTCGCGATTCTGCGGGGAGAGGGCTCTCGATAACCGAAGAGGCAGCAGGTCGCTCGTGGACGATTTCGGGAGAGTCGTTCTTTCAAGCTGGTCCGGGTGTGGCCACAGCGCTCGTCGATGCGGTGAGCAGGGCCGCGGGAGATCTTTCCGGTTCGCGGCTGGTCGATGCGTATTGCGGCGTTGGTTTGTTCGCCGGAACCGTCGGTCGTGCTGCGAGCGAGCTGATCGCTATCGAAGTGGCGCCGAGTTCGGTTCGAGACTTAAGGCGCAATCTCGACCAACAGATCCGAGACGGCCAGCCGGTCGACATCGTCGAATCTCGCGTCGAATCGTGGCAGCCGACCCCAGCAGATGTCGTCATTGCCGACCCAGCGCGTGCGGGGTTGGGCGCCGACGGTGTTCGCGCACTCGTGCAGACAAACGCAGAACGGTTCGTTCTCGTGTCGTGTGATACCGGTTCGTTTGGCCGAGATGCCGGGCTGCTTCGCGATGCTGGTTACGAGTTGGAGTCGATCGAGCTCGTCGACGCGTTTCGCGACACCAGCCACGTCGAAGTCATCACCGCGTTCTCCCGGTGAAATAGCCTTCCCGGTGAAAGCTGAAGCGATAGGTGCTCCCGCGCTCCCCAAAGGCGCCATATTTCGGTAGTTCGGATGGCCCTTCATGGCCGAAATGCCCAGTCCTACTCTCGTAGGTAGATGCCTTTTGGTATTTGTGGCCTCCGGAGGGTCCAATTTTGCGTCTATTCATTGACCCGAGCTTGCACGACAATAACGAGCACCGAGTTGTTGCGGTGTCGATCGAACGCGCAGACGCAACGGTCAAGGATCTCGCCCAAGCACTGGGATTCGAAGACGAGGCATTGGTCATCGATGATGTCAGCCACCTCGGTGATGAGCGACTCGAGACCGTCGGGCTCGTCGAAGGCGCACGAGTAGGACCATTGGGTCCAGCAGGAAGCGAGCGACACGAGTGCGATAACACCGCTCGGTCGTGGCTTGGTGTTGTTGGCGGCCCTGATACCGGAGTGCTGTTTCGAGCCGGTGCGCATGGAACGATCTGGATCGGACGAGGCCTGCAAAACAACCTCAAAATCGACAACTCAAGTGTTTCGCTCACGCACGCAGCTGTGCAGTACCGGCAGGACGGCATCACCGTGACCGACCTCGACTCGATGAACGGGACGTTCGTCGATGGGGCACCTGCTCAACCTACTCTGCCGGTCGACGCAACGAGTCATGTGCAGGTCGGCTCATCTGAAGTCGTGTTCCGGACGATCGATACCGACGACCAGCCCCTCGGAACCTCACCGTCTCACGCCGACGATGCGGGTCGAATTCTGTTCAACCGTTCGCCTCGGGGCCCGGTGCCAGCCATTCCCGAGCCCGTACACATTCCCGAACAGCTTCCAGAGCGGAAGAATCCAACGCTCGCCGTTGCATCGATCCTCGTGCCACTCGTGATGGCAGCGGTCATGGTCGTAGCGTTCGGGTCGCTGCGGTTCGCTCTCTTTGCGTTGCTCTCGCCGCTCATGGCGTTGGGCAACTATCTCAGTGGCCGTCGGACCGTAAAGAAAGAGCGCACGGGCGACGCTAAGACACGACGCGAAGCTCTGCACCGAATCACGAGCGACCTCGACGCAGCCGAGAAGGCCGAACGGGCCCGACGTCGCGCCTTTGGGCCAGACATCCTCGAGTTGCGTCGTCGGGTCGAGCTGCCGTCGAGTCGGCTCTGGGAACGACGCCTTACCTCGGCTGATGCGCTGACATTCCGCCTCGGAATGGGCACCGTGTCGTGGAGTCCAGCGGGAAGCGCGTTCTCCGAAGTCGACAGCAAGACCGACACCGAAGTTATCGAAATGCTCGCAGCTCGTTCCTCTCTCGAGCACGTCGAAGTGCTGGCGAACCTGAGCGACGGCCCGGTCGGATTGATCGGAAACGACGCCGACGTAATGAGTGCAGCACGGTCATGTTTGCTTCAACTCGGCACTCACCATGGGCCGGCCGACATCAACGTTGCGGTGTTGACGAGCGAGGAACGGTTGAGTGAATGGGAGTGGGCGCAGTGGTTGCCTCACCTAACACAGCCGAACGGTGGGGTTCGAATCTTGACCGGTGCGTCGATCGCCGAATTCGCAGATGCGCTCCTCGGTGAGCTGACAAAAGACGAGCACTCCTCTCGCCAGCCGATACTTAATCAGGCAATGGTGCTCGTCGTCGACGACCTCGAGTCGTTGCACAAAAAGTCGAGTGCCGTCCGAGAGTTGCTCGGCAGGGGAGCTCAGAACGTGTTTGGCGTCGTCCTTGCTCCAGTTGCAGATCGACTCCCGGCGACCGTTGCGACCGTCGTGACGATCGATTCGGTCGACGGCGAGTTCGAACGCACCATGCCCTTGCACCCCAGTGTCCGAGACGCTGGCATTCTCGACCGGGTGACCGCCACCGCAGCGTTTGACATCGCCCGGTCCATGGCTCGATTCGATGACCCAGAGGTCAACCATGTCGGCGGCGCGCTCCCGGTCTCGGTCGCCCCCGAAGAATTCTTCGACGCAGACCTCTTCACCCCCGAAGCCGACCTCGCGTCGATCCGTAGACGGTGGCTATTGAACAAGACCGAGCAACGACTGCACGCGCCCATCGGCGTGTCGGGCAGCGGCGTGTTCTCGCTCGACCTCATCCACGATGGCCCTCACGCCCTGGTGGCAGGAACCACCGGCGCTGGTAAGTCGGAGTTTCTTCGAACGCTCGTCCTCGGTCTTGCGGTCAATCACGGCCCCGACGACCTCGTATTTGTGCTCATCGATTACAAGGGCGGTTCGGCCTTTGACCGGTGCGCTGCGCTGCCCCACGTCGTGGGTCTCGTGACCGACCTCGACGAGCACCTGGCAGAACGTGCGCTCCAATCGCTCGAGGCCGAACTCCACCATCGGGAACGCCTGCTCCGAGAAGCCGAAGCCAGCGACATCTTCGAATACCGCTCTGCGGGATCACCACAAGGGCAGCTTCCTCGGCTCGTTGTCGTCATCGACGAATTCGCCACGATGCGCACCGAGCTCCCCGATTTTGTGAACTCGCTCGTCGGTATTGCCCAGAGAGGTCGAAGCCTGGGCGTCCACCTGATCCTCGCTACGCAACGCCCTTCTGGAGCGGTCGACGGGAACATTCGCGCAAACACCAACCTCCGGGTCGCGCTCCGTGTGCAGACACCCAACGACTCGACCGACGTCATCGACGATGCTGGTGCATCGGTAATCGATCGGGCACACCTTGGACGGTGCCTGATTCGGCGGGGCGAGGGCGACCTCGTCTCGGTGCAGACCGGATATGTCTCAGGTGTTCGTTCCGGAGATGGCCCTCCATTACGGATTGGTGTTGCACCGACAAATGGCTCGCCACCGTGCTTTCCAGCGCTCGAAACTCACCAGGACGAAACGTATCTTGAACATATTGTGGAGCTTTGCGCGGACGCCGCAGCCGACTTCACACCTGCTCGCCGCCCGTGGCTTGAGCCATTGCCCGCGGTGGTAGCCAACCCTGACGAGCTCGTCGACCTCGGACCGGGCGACGATGCCCACGTGGTGATCGCAGTGGCCGACGACCCAGCCAACCAACGTCGCGTCACCCGCGGTTGGAATTTCGATGACGGCCACCTCGGTGTCATCGGTAGCGCCGGGAGCGGCGTAACCACGACGATTCGCTCGGTGGTGACTTCGCTCGGTGCAGCCGATGACGATCGGCCGGTTTGGGTCTACGCCGTCGATCACGGCGCAGGTGGGTTGGACGGCATCGATGAGTTCGACCACGTCGCCGATGTCATCAGCGGGTCAGACGATGCCCGCCAAGCACGACTCCTTTCGTTCTTGTCGACCACGCTCGACGATCGACGCAACGACGGGGCAGGCGCGTCGGGAGAGCTACCACTCGTTATCGTCGCTATCGACGGGGCGGGTGCATTCGCCGAAGTAAACGGGATCGAGAATGGCACCGCCACCGGCGATCTCATGGCCCGAATTGTTCGCGACGGTCCGTCGGTCGGAATCTTCTTGGTGGTCGGCGCGAAATCGATCGCGGAGGTGCCACGGGTGATCCGAGGATCACTCCATCAAAAGGTTGTCCTCGAGCAGTCCGATGTTCGGTCCTATGTCGACATGGGTCTGAAGACAAAGAACCTGCCGGCCTTTGTTCCGGGCCGGGCGCTCTTTGGTGCAGAGGCGATGGTGGGACAGGTGATGGACTGGGAACAAGCTGCTCGCGACGGGTGGTTCAAAGTTTTGAGCGCGAGCGTCCCGCCGTCGATCGAGAGCTTGGCCAGCGAGGTGCAGCTCAGCGAGCTTCCAGCGGCTGAGACGGGAGCGGACCTCATCGTGCCATTCGGACTCACCGACAAGACCCGGATGCCAGCCCGCCTCGTGCTTCGGGCAGGCGAACACTGTCTCATTGCGGGGCCGAGCCGGAGCGGTCGGACAACGACGCTGCAGGTGCTCGCCTCGCAGATTCGAAACGCAGATCCAGACGTTGTTTTGGTCGGGATTGCCCAAGGGAGTGCCCCAGCGCTGTTCGAAGGTGGAGCTGGCGACAGGAACGACTTCGATGCGCGCGGTTCGGTCGAAGACCTCGAGCACCTTTTCGGCGCAGTGGCAGAGAGCGGTCGCCGTTGGGTGATTCTGGTCGATGACGCCGACCGAATCGATCTTGACGGAGGCGCGCTCTTTGAGCTTGCTCGGTCCGCTCCGGCAAGCCTGTCGATTGTGGCCGCCGTTCGTTCGTCGACCGCGCGTCAGTCGTACGGTCATTGGACTCGTTTCATCCGTGCTTCGGCGAACGGGATTCTGCTCGAACCCGATCCGGTTGCCGATGGTGAACTTCTCGGCGTACGTCTTCCCCGTGAGCGGCTCGACCCGGTTGCCGGGCGTGGGTACGTGGTCTCGGCTGGAAACGCCGAGGTCGTGCAGGTCGCGACCTAACGAGCGCACAGGCTCACCGGTCGATCGAGCGCGCCCGTGTTTACGCGCGCAGTGAAATATTTGAGTTTGACATCACAAATACACAAGTGTCACAATAAATATTGAAACGACACGAAAAGCATCGTGTGCAACTAGAGGAGTAAGTTCATGAGTGCAGTATTTATCGGTGGCAATCTCGAGTCGATCGAACAGGTGGCCACCCGTCTCGACGCATCTGGAACAAAGGCGCTCGCGACGAGCTCGGCATCTGACAGTGCAGCCGAAACGTTGATGGTGGCGGTCGACGACGCAATGGCCGAACTGGTCCGGCGCTTTGGTGAAGTTGCGTCCGAACTCACCGATGACATCACCCAGGCGCACAGCCAGCTCGAGGGAACCGACTGGCAGGGCACCTCCCGCGAAAATGCGATCGCGATCAAAGCCGACCTTCAGTCGCAGGTAAATCGAGTGTTGGGGTCGGCCACTGAAAGTTTGAATGCCGAAAAGGACGCATTTCACGCACGCGCCGAGGCGCTCGTCGCTGGCGTGCGTCAAGAATTTGGTGCCGTCATGTCAAATGTCGACGTTGAATATCGAAACCTCGCGTTGGCATCGCGAAAGACACGAGACAACCTGATGGCCGCCGATCAGACGATCCGGATGGGGTAACCCGGCAGAAAAACTACACGGTTGTAGTTTCTACCTAACAATCGTTAGGCTGGCTTGCGTAGGCGACTGGGTGCCGTGCTACGTTGCCTCCACTAAGTGTCTGGCGTCACAGTCGGCATCGGGAGGGAACGAGTAGTGACAGCGGTCGAAGAACGAGCGATAACGCCCTCGACAGGAGGCGGCGCAACAACCGTAGCGTCGCTTGCCAAAGACTGGGCGATCCGAAGCCCGAAGCACATTGCCTTTCGCGAAAAGAGCTTCGGTATCTGGCAGGAGTTCTCGTGGGCAGATGCCTGGGAACTTATCGAGTTGTCCGCACATGCACTTCTCTCGCTCGGTGTTGAGGTTGGCGACCGCGTCACCATCCACTCAGAAGATCGCCCCGAGTGGATCATCGTCGACCTCGCAACGGTTGCGGTTCGGGCCACTACGGTCGGTCTCTATCCAACGAATCCGGCAGCTGAGGTCGAGTACACCCTGATCGACTCAGGCTCGGTCATCCACATCGCCGAAGACCAAGAACAAGTCGACAAGGTGTTCGACTGCGATCCAGAGAAGACCTCGAACGTCCGGTCGATCGTGTACCTCGAGCCCCGAGGCTTTGCGAACTTTGACGACGAGCGACTCATCTTCTGGGAAAAGTTCCTCGACCTCGGTCGAGAACATCGGGAGAAGAACCCTGGGGCTGTCACCGAGCGGATGGCGAGTGCTCAACCCGACGACGTCATGACGCTCGTCTATACCTCAGGAACGACCGGCCCTCCTAAGGGTGCAATGCTGACCAACCAGAACTCGCTCTATGCGATCGAAAAAGTCGTCAGTGAGGTCGCTGCATATCCCGATGGCAAGGCCCCGAACACCAAAGACCAAATCCTTACTTATCTGCCGCTGTGCCACGTCGCCGAACGAATCTTCTCAACGTGGACGATGCTCGCAGGTGGGCCAACGCTGAACTTCGCCGAGTCGATCGAAACCGTTGCGGACAACCTTCGTGAAGTGCAGCCAACACTGTTCTTTGCCGTTCCACGAATCTGGGAGCGTCTACACGCGGGAGTGATGATCCGAGGCGCCGATTCGAGCTGGTTCAAAGCCAGGTGGCTCGGCGTCGGTCTGAAGGCGGCCGACTTTATTGGCAAGGCAAAGGTTGCGAACGGCGGAAATCACACCGTTGCCAGCCGGGTGCTGCACGCCATCTTCTATCCGATCTTGTTCCGCGCACTGCAAGAACGCGTCGGGCTTCGCCACTGTCGACGTGCATCCAGCGGAGCAGCGCCGATCGCCCCAGAAGTACTGCAGTTCTTTATGGGTATCGGCATCGAGGTCTACGAGCTCTATGGAATGACCGAGAACTCTGCGGTAGCGACCGTGAACTATCCGGGTCGATTGAAGCTCGGCACGGTCGGTGAACCCTACGAAGACATTGGCCTTCGCCTCGATGAGGAAACCGGTGAAATTCAGACCAAGCACCCCGGCGTGTTCGCCGGGTACTGGGGCAAGCCTGAAAAGACTGCCGAGACCTTCACCGACGACGGCTGGCTCAAGACCGGCGATGTTGGCGAATGGGTCGACGGCACGCACGTGAAGATCGTCGATCGCATGAAAGACATCATCATCACCTCCGGTGGCAAGAACATCTCGCCATCAGAGATCGAGAACACCTTGAAGGCTTCGCCGTTCATCAAAGAGGCAATGGTCATTGGAGACGGTCGCAAGTACCTGACAGCGCTCATCGCGATCGAGCTCGACGTAGCAGGGGCTTGGGCACTGCGCCGAAACATCTCCTACACGACCTACCGCGACCTCACCGAGAAGCCCGAAATCATCGAACTCGTGCAAAAGTCGGTCGACGAGACCAATGAAAAGTTCGCCCGAGTCGAGGGAATCAAGAAGTTTGCGATGATTCCCAAAGAGCTCGACCACGAAGATGGCGAACTCACCGCTACCCAGAAGTTGAAGCGTTCAGCGATGCTCGAGTTGTTCAGCGACCTCGTCGAATCGATGTACTAATGGCGACTTCGATTAACCTGCTCGCTCAAATCGGCGTTGGTTTCGGTTCGCAATTCTTGAACACGATGGCTCGCGGACTCGCCCTCGGCGGGGTGTACGCAATCATCGCCCTTGGGTTCGTGATCGTCTTCAAAGCCACCCAGGTTTTGAACTTTGCTCAGGGCGCCCTCGCCGCGATCGGCGGACTCTTCCTGTCGTTCCTCGTCTTTGACCGACCAACCGAAGACGCACCTCGAGGCCAGACTCCAGGTACTTGGTGGCGGGCACCGTTCGCCGGCGAAGGCTTTCCCGATGTCGCTCAGCAGTGGGCATCGATCATTCTCGTCGCCGTTCTCGCCGGGCTCGTCGTGCACCTCCTCAGTGGAGGCAAGGTGCAGGGATGGATGATCATCGTTGGGCTGGTCGGCTTTGTGTTCCTGCGCTGGCTATCGACCCGTGCCGGGTTCACCTTCCTCGACAATGAGGCGCTGAGCCTGATCATCGCCCTCGTCGCTGCGTTTGGTACCGGTGCCGCCAGAGGTTGGCGACCGTCGGGCCGAATGTTGGTCACAGGTGCAGTCACCTTCGTTGCGCTCATTTTGATCGCTGCCTCGGATTCGATCTGGATCGAATGGCTCGGGAACCTTGCGATTGCGGTGGTCTTCGGCGCCGTACTCGGCATGACGCTCGAACGGGTTGCGATCCGTCCAATGGTCGGCCAGCCGCTGTTCTCTATGGCGGTCATCACCCTCGGCCTCGAGATTGCACTCCGCCAGTCTTCTTCTGACTCGGTTCGCCTGCTGAACCGATCGGTCGAGGCGCCATGGGGTGCAACCGGCGAAGGCGACGGCGGCTTTTTCCTCTTTGGGGCCTTCTACAACTGGAGCATCGTTGCGATCCTCGTCGCGACGGCATTGTCGTTCATCGCCGTGTTCTTTTTCTATCGGTCAAAGCTCGGCGTGGCGATGCGGGCGGTCTCGTTCGACCAAGAGGCTGCAATGGCCCAGGGCATCAACGTCGGTCAGGTGTTTGCCATTGCGTGGGCGCTCGGAACGATCCTTGCGGTGCTGGGCGGCGTGTTCGCTACCCAGCCACCAATCGCCGCAGAGGGAAGTGTCACTGTGGTCACCGCGCTCGTCGCATTCCGCGCCCTGCCTGCAGTCATCTTGGGCGGGCTCGACTCGATCCAGGGCGCGCTCATCGGCGGCCTCGTCGTTGGTGTGGCAGAGATTTCTGCAGGCCAATACCTGAGCGGTTTCACCAGCACCTTGGGTGCCGGCTACCAAACGATCGTTCCCTACATCGTCATGCTCATCGTCTTGTTGGTTCGACCCTTTGGGTTGTTCGGAACACCTGAAATCAGGAGGGTCTGATGCGAGGAAGACCAAAACTCTTCACGTCATACGAAGCCGACGCTGCGATTTTGCCGACGTCGCTTCAACGCTGGATGGTCGGCGGGTTTGTCGCGCTGTTGTTCCTGATGCCATTCGACATCCCGTTCCTCACCGGCCCGGTGCCCCGGGCGTTCCCCGACAGCTGGCCCATCCTCGGCGGTCGCTTCACGATCCTCGGGTCGATCCCGATCCTGCAGGACGGGATCCCGTTCGTTCGGTTCCTCGGCGATAGCAGCTGGCTTCGGCCAATGACCGAGGTGTTCATCCTCGCAATCGCAGCTCTCGGACTCAACCTGTTGGCTGGTTTCGCCGGCCAGGTATCGCTCGGGCACGCGTTCTTCATGGGCGCCGGCGCCTGCACCGCAGCGGTTATGGGCGGCGAGCTCGGTGGTACGCGCTGGGGTTGGGGCCTCCCAATCTGGATCTGGTTGCCAGCGTCTGGCATCGTGGCCGCAGCGATTGGAATCGCTGTCGGTCCAGCGGCGGTGAGGCTCCGTGGCCTCTATCTTGCAATCTTGACGCTCGGACTCGTCTTTATCGGGATCCACCTGTCGCGCGTGTTCCCCCAAATCGCGGGAGACACCGAAGCGGGTCGCCGATTCCCCGAATTCGATATCAAGCTGTGGCGCGAAGAGACACCGCTCATCAATATCTCGAGCGAGGACACCGTCACCGGGTTCTTCGGGCTGAACACTTTCGAGGTGAGTACCGAGCAGAAGACGTATCTGTTCGCACTCGTCATGGTCGTCATCATGACCTTCCTCGCAAAGAACATCGGCCGAAGTCGAACGGGTCGCGCATTTCAGGCAATCCGCGACCGCGACATCGCCGCCGAAGTCATGGGCGTCAACGAGGTCAAGTACAAGCTGATCGCCTTCGGTATTTCGTCGTTCTTCGCCGGCATTGCAGGGGCGATGGCGGCGTCGTTCTTGGGCACGATCGCTGGCAACCAGTGGAGCTTGGCGCTCTCGGTTGAATTCATCGCAATCTTGCTGATCGGTGGCGCCGGGACAACGAGTGGTGTCTTGATGGGCACGTTCTTTGTCATCATCCTTCCCGAGCTCGTCGAACAAGTCACCGAGTGGCTGGCCGAACGAGAAAGCGGAATCACCGGGGCGATCGCCGATCTCTTGCTCACCGATGGCGGCGGCAACGACTTCGGACCAATTTCTGAGCCATCGGTGGCACCTGGCTGGGCGTTAAACGTCTTCGACTGGAATGTCGTGATCTTTGGCGTGTTGATCGTCGTCTTCTTGATCTTTGAACCGCTCGGACTGTTCGGCATTTGGATCCGCGTCCGGAACTACTGGAAGGGCTGGCCGTTTAGTTACTAGGAGCAGCCACCCACCAGGGGTGACGCACGTCACTGCACTGCGTGGGCCAAACTAAGTCTCAGGGGGCCCGCCCCCTAAGAGAGAAATACATCTAATTCATCCAGAACTCTTCTGGAAACTATGAGGGGAATATTCACATGAAACGAATGCGTTGGTTGGCACTCCTTGCCAGCCTGAGCCTTTTTGCAGTTGCGTGCAGCGCTGCAGAGGAAGCGACCGACACCGTGGCTGAAGCAGCTGACGACGTCGCTGACGAGGTCACAGGTGGCGACGATGACGAAGAAGCCATGGAAGATGAAGAAGAAGCCATGGAAGACGAAGAGGAGGCCATGGAAGACGAAGAGGAGGCCATGGAAGACGAGGGAGCCGCCGAAATCGCGACCGACTTCGGCGTCGACGATGAGACCATTCGCATCGGGCTTTCCGCCGACCTTTCGGGCATC
Source organism: uncultured Acidimicrobiales bacterium (assembly GCA_938040365.1). GTDB lineage: Bacteria > Actinomycetota > Acidimicrobiia > Acidimicrobiales > SHLQ01 > SHLQ01. The sequence goes on along the minus strand of CALHXU010000128.1, from coordinate 2,983 downwards.
TTTGCCGGTCTGACATCGCCGATCGTCGATGCACAAACCGCCTACTTTGAGCGCCTCAATGAAGAGGGTGGCATCGCTGGTCGCCAGATCGAGCTCGTGACGCTCGACAGCGCGTACGACGTGCCAACGCACCTCGACAACTACGCCGAGCTTGCTGAAGAGAGCGAAGATGGCGTTGTCATGATCAGCCAGTCGACCGGTTCGCCTCACACGGGCGCAATCGCAGCCGACCTCGCTGCCGATGACCTCGTTGCACTTCCACTCTCGTGGTACTCAGGCTGGGCCGATCAAGACTTCGGTGGCAACGTGTTCGAGCTCTACACGAACTACTGCTTCGAGGGCATGAACGGTGTTGAGTTCCTCGCCGCACAGTCCGGCGTCGACTCACCGACCCTCGCAGTCATCTCGCTTCCAGGCGAGTACGGCCAGGACGGCGCCGCAGGTGCGAAGATCGCTGCTGAAGAACTCGGTCTCGAGATCGTGTTCGACGGTGAAGCACTTCTCGCTGGCGACGACTTCTCGGGCGTTGTTTCCGAGCTCGTCTCGGCTGACCCTGACATTGTTTGGATCACCAGCTCGCCTGGCATCCTCGCACAGGTCATGGGCGGCGCAGCTGCGCAGGGTCTCGACGCAATCTGGTCGGGAAACAGCCCAAGCTACAACCCAGCACTCCTCGGCACCGAGGTCGGTCAAGCACTTGACGCCTTCTACTTCCACAGCACCTACACGGCACTGTGGGACTCGAACGACAGCCCAGGCATGGTCGACATTGTTTCCGAGCTGCAGACCCGCCTTCCAGAGAGCACCTACGCTGTCGCCGACGCCTACATCTTCGGTTGGACCGAGGCAATCTTCACCCAAGCGGTGCTTGAACAGGCGGCCGCAAACGGTGACATGACCCGAGCAGGCGTCGTCGCTGCCGCAAACGAAGTCACCGTCGACTTCCAAGGCCTTGCACCTGACCAGTCATGGTTCGGCGATCCGAACGACTTCGTCGTTCGTGGTTCGTTCATCTATGACATCGACCAGGCTTCTGCAACGCTCGAGACCCCAATCACCGAACCAGGTGGCGCAGGCTTCGTAGCGCTCGAGCAGGACTTTGTTGGCTCGGTTGCCGAGAACTTCGTGTTCAACGAACCGTGCTTCGTGAGTGAAGGCTAGAAACCACTAACCCTCAGCGATTGCCGGTGTCGGAGGTCCCCTCCGGCCTCTGACACCGGCTCCATCGAGATCTCATCGGCAGGAACAATCGGTAGGAACAAATGCTTGAAGTTGCGAACCTCGAAGTGGTGTACAACGACGTTGTACTCGTGCTTCGCGGGCTGTCTATTGAAGTGCCTGAAGGCCAGATCGTTGCCCTGCTCGGGGCGAACGGCGCTGGCAAGACAACGACGCTTCGAGCGATTAGTGGGCTTCTCGGTGTCCACGAGGGTGAGGCCACAAAGGGAACGGTTACCTGGCGCGGCGAAGAGATCACCCACTCCAACCCAGCCGATATCGTTCGTTCGGGCGTGACCCAGGTGATGGAAGGTCGGCGCGTCTTCGCCGAGCTCACCGTCGACGAGAACCTCCAAACCGGGGCGTTCACCAACGACGACAAGCAGTCCGTGAAAGACGCATACGATCGAACAATGGAGCTGTTCCCGGTACTCCATGACCGGCGTAGCTCGCTCGCTGGATACCTCTCCGGTGGCGAACAGCAGATGCTCGCCATGGGACGCGCCATGATGGCAAACCCCGAGCTGCTCATTCTCGACGAGCCATCGCTCGGCCTTGCACCACTCCTGGTGGAACAGGTTCGCGACATCGTGGTCGACATCAACAAGTCAGGTGTGAGCGTGTTGCTCATCGAGCAGAACGCCGCAATGGCGCTCTCGATCGCCGACTATGGCTACATCATGGAGAACGGCAAGATCGTGCTCGACGACGACGCCACAACACTTCGCCAAGACGAAGACGTCCAAGAGTTCTACCTCGGTCTCCACACCGATGAATCAGGCGAACGCAAGAGCTTTCGTGACGTCAAGCACTACAAGCGCCGCAAGCGCTGGCTGTCATAGCGGCCAGGAAAGAAGCGAACCACAATGAGTGAACACCTTCTCGAAGTGAACGACATCACGCTCCGCTTCGGTGGAGTTACCGCAATCAACGACGTGAGCTTTCATGTCAACGACGGCGAACTCTTCTCGATCATCGGCCCAAACGGCGCCGGAAAGACATCGATCTTCAACACCTTGTCACAGGTGTACCGCCCCCAAGAGGGCGACATCATCTGGCAGGGCAACTCGATCATGGGCGAGCGCCCCGACAAGGTCGCCGAAATGGGCATTGCTCGCACATTCCAAAACATCGAGCTCTTCGCAAACATGACCGTCGTCGACAACTTGCTCACCGGTCGCCACGTGCGAATGAAAAGCTCGTGGCTCGCAGGCGCTCTCTGGCTCGGCCCAGCGAAGAAGGAAGAGATGGAGAATCGGCGTCGCGTCGAAGACATCATCGACTTCCTCGAGATCCAGGCCTACCGCAAGTTCCCGGTTGCGCTCCTGCCTTACGGCATCCAAAAGCGAGTCGAGCTCGGCCGAGCCCTCGCCATGGACCCAGTCCTGTTGCTCCTCGACGAGCCAGTCGCAGGCATGAACCAGGAAGAGACCGAGGACATGGCTCGGTTCATCCTCGACATCCGCCGCGAGCTCGGCATCGCCATGATCATGGTCGAACACGACATGGGCCTCGTCATGGACATCGCCGACCGCATCATGGTCCTCGACTTCGGTCAGAAGATCGCCGAGGGTCTGCCCGAGGACATCCAGAAGAACCCCGATGTCATCGCCGCCTACCTCGGTGGCGAACTCGCCGGCTGATCGTCGTTCGCTCCGTTCGCGCCGTTCGCTTCGCTCACTTACGGCCTTTTCTCCGCTTCGCTCCGAAAACGCTCAGCGTGCTGCCCTATCCCCTTCGGGGAGATCGTTCAACGGCACGAAGC
>CALHXU010000127.1 GCA_938040365.1 uncultured Acidimicrobiales bacterium | reverse complement strand
GCGATTCTCAAAGGCGCCAGCGCGGAACAACTCGACGCGCTTATCGCTTCGGATAACGAGCGCCGGACCCTGCTGACCGAGGTGGAAACGTTGCGGGCCGAATGCAACGCCCGATCAAAAGAGATCGGCCAAGCCTCCCCTGAAGAACGGCCAGCGAAGATCGAAGTGGCGAATGCGTTGAAGGGCGACCTCAAAGCGCGCGAAGCGGCCCTTACCGAGCTCACGAACGCCACCAATGACCTCGCATTACAGATCCCGAACCCTGCTCATGAATCGGTACCGGGCGGCGGCGAAGAGGACTTCGAACTTATTCTTTCCGTCGGCGATCAGACGCCAGCGCCGCCACTCGATCACGCGGATTTTGGCGCTTCCCTCGGATGGGTGAACACCGAGAAGGGCGCCGACGTAAGCGGTTCCCGTTTCGCCTATCTGCAACACGAAGCTGTGCTACTCGAGTTCGCGCTCGTGCAGTGGGTTATGAGCAAGCTCGTCGCTCGCGGGTTCATTCCAACGGTCCCGCCGGTGCTCGTTCGTGAACAGATGATGATTGACGCCGGGTTCTTCCCGACCGATGAAAATCAGGTCTACGGAATGCCCGAAGACGATCTCTATCTCGTTGGCACATCGGAAGTTCCACTTGCGGGGCTTCACCGTGGCGATCGCCTCGACCTCGCCGACCTTCCGCTGCGCTACGCCGGTTTCTCGTCGTGTTTTCGCCGCGAGGCGGGAACCTACGGCAAGGACACTCGAGGGATCTTTCGTGTCCATCAGTTCGACAAGGTCGAGATGTTTATCTGGAGCGATCCAGCAAAATCGTGGGAAGAACATGAACTCCTCCTCGAAATCGAACGCGAGATCCTCGACGAATTGGCGCTCCCCTATCGCGTGATCAACGTCGCTGCAGGCGACCTTGGGAACCCAGCGGCAAAGAAGTACGACTGCGAGGTCTGGCTGCCGAGTGAGGGCGCATACCGTGAGCTCACGTCGTGTTCGAACTACACCGATTATTCGGCGCGTCGCCTCGGCACCCGGGCAAAGGGCGACTCGGGAACCGATTTTGTCCACACGCTCAACGGCACAGCCTGTGCGGTTGGACGGATGTTGGTCTTCTTGATGGAGCACTACCAGCAGGCCGACGGCTCATTCGCTGTCCCTGAGGTGCTCCAGCCGTTCTGCGGACTAACCACCGTCGCCGCCCGCTAAAGACGCACGCCGAGAGTCGCTCAGAGCTAGAGCTCGACAGTGATTGTTGGATCGAAACGCGGGTCAACTTCGCCTGGTTCCAGCGGGACCATCACAAGGTCCATCGCGCTCCAAAGCGTCCGTGAGATTGGGTAGAAGAACACGCCGAAGGATCCGACGATCACACCAAGAATGATCGTGACCCGGGTCGGTGAGTACTCTTCGCCCGAGACGAGGAGCGAAAGCAGCACGCCGATCAGCGCAACCGAGAACGTGACCATCGTGTTCACGCCAACCGCTCCGACGAAGTGGCCCTCCTTCCGCTCGATTGGAAACTCGCAGCGCTCGCATTTATCAGAGACCGTTAACCAGTTCTTGGTCAGCCGCCACTTGCCACAGACCGCGCACGCGCCGCGCACGCCACGAAGGAGTATCTGAACTCTCGACGGACTGTCGGGGCGGTCGTTGTGCACACCTTAAGGGTAGCGACGAACCGCAGCAGGAGAATGGCTAAGGGGCTAAGGGGCTAGGCCGTATCATCAGGCGCGGAGCCGCCTCTTGGCTAAAGCTTCCTTAGGTCAGTCGCCCACGGACGCGACCGGCAAGATCTTTCACCCGACGACGCGATTCAAATGCAGTCCGGGCAACTGGCCCGCTGAGTTGGCTCGCCCCTTGCTCCCACCAGTGCCGGTAGGGCTGGCGTCGAAGGGCGTCTCGCACGCCGCGAGTTTCGGCAATCGGATGTCGGGTCGAGTGCTCACCCCATCCATCTTCGAACGGGTATGCACCCCAGACGCGCGCTTCTTCCTTGGTGGGTGAGGACCAAAAGAGGTTGAACACGTCGAGTATCGCCGGTCGAACGTCGATGCCTTCAAAGCCGACGAGATCGGGTTGGAGGAGCAGTTCCTTCGCAACCCGGATCACGGTCTGGCACACGATCGGCAGTCCCCACTCGACGACGGGCTCGTTCCCGTGCTCATCGAAGAGCGGCACGACGACGCCATCGACTTCACCGTAGCCGCGCACCGACCCATGATCGGCCGTACATGCGAGCTCCATCATCGTGAGCAACCCGGGCGTTTTGATAAACCCGATGGATTCACCCTCGTCGCGAACATAGGTAAGTGGCTTTCCAAAGCCGACCTCTGGGATGTGCGAGCGAAGGCCGAAGTAGAAGCCGAGCGGCGGCGCCTGCCCGACCGACCCAAGAATCGCGCCAAGCGAATTGAACAAGGTCGCTCCGGTACCGAGATCAACAAAGCCGATCGGTTTGTTCGTGATTGCGCCGACCTGCTCGAAATACGCAAGGGCGAGTTCTCGTGCCTGCTTTGAACGCTCGGTAATGAGCTGGACAACATCGGGATCATGTTGCAAGAGCTGGCGCAGCGTCGCGGCGTTGCCGGGAGCCAGCGGACGAGCCCATGTTGCCCGGTGGAAACCAGCGTGTGCCAGTGGCACCGAAATTTCCTCCGGCTCGATCTCGAGGCGGGCGAGGATCTCCCGAGGCGTAGCCTCGACATCGCCGCTATCGGGTACGAGTGCGAGCAAGCGCTCTTCGTCGAGCGAGGTGAGGCTCGCTAACGACCACGCTTGACGGCTTCCGTAGAGATAGGTCATGTTGCCGGCAAAGCCGACACTGGGAGCGAGGATCTCTGCCACTTCACACAGCAGTTGTCCGTCGCGAGCAACAAAGAAGAGCGTCTCGAGACCCTCGTGCTTCGCAACCTGGAGCGTCCACAGCAGGCTCCCGATCACAAACGGAGCGACTACACCTGCTGCGACATCGGAGACTGCCTCCTTGCCCGGCTCAGACGGGTCGAGGCGCGCGATTCGGCTCGCTCCAGCGAGCGCCGAGGTGAGCCCGTCGGTCGCGAAACTGTGACGTTCAAGGGCTTGTTCGTACCGATTCGGATTGAACTTGTCGATGACCTCTGCCGACAAGCCAGCGCGTTTCGCAGAGCGCCCATCGCTCTTTGGATGGTTCCCCACGTGGTGTACTCGGTCGGGAGTGGTATCGAGCTCACGCATTGCGATTGGCCACAACTTGCCGCTTGCCTTGGACGCGGACTCCTCGTTAGACACGATCAGTCGATCGCCCGCTTCGAAGAGGCCACGGTCGACAAGAAGCTGCTGAAGGTAGGTCGCGGGCAGGTACATGTCGGACACAAAGGCAACGACTTGGCCGGCAGCCCGCGCTGCTGCGACTCGATTACGTCCCTCGGGTATCACCACCAAGAGCTCGTCTTCGAGTTCAAGTTCGTGCTCATAGACGCGCTCGGTCTTGATCTCTGACCAGTGCAACGAGTTTCCGAGCTCGCAGTAGATGTCGCGCAGCGTGACTGGTGAGTCGAGACCGCCAGCGTTGCCGAACGCTCGCACCTCGGCTTGGGTGCGAGCCTGGGCAAATGCTTGCGCCGAACTCGAAATCTCACCGAGGGTAAAGAGGCGCCGTCCCAAGAGTAAGAAGGCCGCGCGAGGTTCAGCGACCCTGCGAGTAATCACCGTGTCGAAAATGTCGAAGGTCGCCACTGTACGCAGCGTCTTTACACCTATTCCCACCTGACGCGCCCTACGCACAAGTCCCACTCCTGATATCCCGCCTTCTGAGCGTGATACTAGTCAAACAACCACTCGACGTGACCAGTTGTGGGGACGGGCCCTAGTTTTCGACGTGGGCGGGTTCGGTGCGCTCGAACTCTTCGGTCACCTGGTCATAGGTGAGCGGGCGCACGATGCGCCGCTCGAGGTCTTTCGCCCGTTCTTGTCCGGCGTAGGCAAAGAACCGAATACCGATCATGACCCAGAGGAAGAATCCGCCGAGCACCTTCATAATGAAACCTGCGCCTTGTTGATCGTTGATCGCGCTGATGCCAAAGACCCGCTCAGGGGCGTCATAGGCGGGGTACACCAGGTCGTCGGCGAAGGTCAGCCAACCCGCTGGGATAGTGGGGATGAGCGACATGATGAACAGATAGATGACCTGACCAGGGACGGTCATACGCAATTCAGGGAGCGGACCGAGAACTGGCGTCCACATGAGCAGCGCCGAGCTGAACATCAGCAGGTGGATGAAGTAGTGGACCGGGCCCGAATCGAACGACAGCTGCACGATGCCGTTCCAGTGCGTGAGCGCGGCGAGCGCGTTAAAGATGATGCCTGCGACGAGCGGTTTCGCGAGCTTTCCGACCCACGTGCGCTCTTGGTCACCGCCACCCAGGATCAGCCGGGCAAGCCATTCGGGAGTTGCCTGAAGGAACAGGATGGGGATGAAGAACGTAATCAGCAGATGCTGAAGCATGTGCACCGAATACAGGTAGCGCTCGGCAATGTCGTGCATTGGCCAGTCGGCGGCGAGCGCGAGGGTGACAACCGCTGCAGCAAAGACGCGCTTTTGTTTCGTGGTCGCAATCTCGGTTGGGGTGCCGTCGAAGTTGACCGAATCGGCCTTGACCACCTTTGGGCCAATAACGCGGGTCGCGTAGAAGCCGAGGCTCACGATGCCAAGAATCAACACCCACACCTCGGGATGGGGTTGGTACTGCCACGGATTCGCCTGAGCGAACAACGCCACGGAAGCGGTCATGTCTAACTGATGCCGCCCGGCAGCCCTTGGTCGAGTAAGCCGTCGTTCCAGAAGTTGAACTCAAATGCGGACAGCATGATGAAATACACCGCAACAGCGAGCACTAAGCCAGAGATGAAGAGCTTGGTGAGGATGAGATTGTCGAACTTGAGGTGCATGAAGTACGCACCGACAATCCAGAACTTAACGATCATCAACAAGATGAGCGCAATCTTCACGCTGCCCACGCCGAGTGTGTCGGCGATCTGGTCCTCGATAACGAACAATAGGACCTCGACTGCGGTGAGGATGGCCAAGCCAATGGCGATCATCACATAACTACGGTCCGACGGATGATCGTCGTGAGCATCGTGGTCGTGATGGGTTTCAGGTGATTCAGTTACAGACATGGCGCCGTTCCTATCCGATTGGGATGAGGTAGATGACGGTGAAAATGATGACCCAGACAATGTCGACGAAGTGCCAGTACAAGCCAACGAGCTCGACCGTTTCGCTCTTCTCTTTGCCAAGGCCACTCTCTCGGGTTCCCGCAACCGTTCCGAGCAGCATCAAGATTCCGACACTCACGTGAACACCGTGGAATCCAGTGAGGGTGAAGAAGGCCGAGGTCCACGTGTTCGTGGAGTACTGAAGGCCCTCTGCGCTAAAGATCGTGAACTCATAGACCTGGCCACCAATGAAGATCATTCCGAGGAAGGCTGTGGTGAGTAGCCAGATTCGCCCGTTGCGAGCATCGTCGCGCTTGACCGCCGAGAGTGCGAGGACCATCGTGAGCGAACTCATGAGCAGAACGAATGAGCTCAGCGACGTGAAGGGGATATCGAACACATCTGCGGGTTCTGCAAATGGTGTGCCATCTGAAATGTTCGTGCGGTAAAGCAGGAAGGTCGAGATGAGCGCACCGAACAGAAGACAATCTGACGACAAGAACAGCCACATGGCCATCTTGTTATTGCTCATGCCATAGCTGGTGGCGTGCTCTTCGTGGCCGTGATCGTCGTGGGTGACCGTAGCTGCAGCTTCTGGAACTGTGGTGCTAGCCATCGGTGGCCTCCGTTTCGACTACGTCACTTGCGACGGTCTCGCCGACTGCGCCAGCACCTACGGCGACGAGTTCTTCGTCCCCATCTCCGGCTTCGAGCTCGGTGCCCGAATCGGGCAGTGCACCGTGGTCGTCGCCATCGTGGCCGTCGTCGTGGTGATCGTGTGCTGCATTTGGATCGTCGGGATGTTCAAAGATCCAGCCGACCATCGAATAAACCATGAGCATGCCACCAGGGATGCACAACCAGAGGCTGTAGATCAGGCCGTAGCTGATGATCGGCATGCTGAGTGCCAGCAGAATTGGGAAATAACTCGGTGACGGCAAGTGCACGTTCGTGTTCGAACCGTCTTGGGCAACTTCGGCTGCGGTTGCGATCCGGACGACGTTGTGGTTCTCGTCGTAGCCGTACTTACGGTGCCAGAACTCGTCTTGGCTTTCGACGACGATTTCCTCGTCGAAGTTGTGGACAGGAGTTGGCGACGCTGTCATCCACTCGAGGCTTCGTGCGTCCCAAGGATCGGGTCCTGGGTTTGGTCGACCAGCCTTGATCCACTGGTTACGGCTGACCGCAACGTTGACGAAGAAGAAGGCAATGCCAAGGGCGATGATGAAGGCACCGACGGTGGCGACAAAGTTCCAGCGTTCGAAGCCAAAGCCAGCGTCATAGGTGTCGATTCGACGACTCATGCCCTGGAGCCCAAGGATGTGCATTGGACCGAAGGTCACGTTGAAGCCAACGATCTGGAGCCAGAAGTTGGTCTTGCCGAGCTTCTCGTTGAGCTTGTAGCCAAACATCTTTGGCCACCAGAAGTAGAAGCCGGAGAAGAAGCCGAGGAGCGTTCCACCAAAGATCACATAGTGGAAGTGGGCAACGATGTAGTAGGTGTCGGTCTGCTGGGTGTCGGCAGGTGCCACCGAGTGGGTCACGCCGGACAGGCCACCAATGGTGAACATCGAAACCACGCCGACCGCAAAGAGCATCGCTGTGTTAAAGCGGAGTTTGCCGCCCCAAATCGTTGCGAGCCAGTTGAGGATCTTCACACCGGTCGGAACCGCAATGAACATCGTCGAGAGCGAGAACGCCGCGACCGAGATTGGGCCGATTCCCGATACGAACATGTGGTGGGCCCAAACGCCCCAGCCCATGAAACCAATGGCGACACCGGAGGCAACCATGAAGCTGTAACCAAAGATTGGCTTGCGGGAAAAGACCGGGATGACCTCAGAAACAATGCCGAAGCTCGGCAAGATGAGGATGTACACCTCGGGGTGACCAAAGATCCAGAAGAGGTGCTGCCAAAGCAGTGGATCGGCACCAGCTTCGGTGTTGAAGAAGTTGGCGTCGAAGAGACGGTCGAAGGTGAGCTGGAACAACGCGATCGAGATGACCGGTACCGCAAAGAGCAGCAGGAACTGCACGACGAGGTTCATCCAGGTGAAGATCGGCATGCGCATCAGGGTCATACCCTTTGGACGCATGTTGAGGGCCGTTGTGATCAGGTTGATTGCACCGACGAGCGATGCAACACCGGTGATCTGCAGGCCGAGGGCATAGAAGTCAATGCCGTGGCTTGGAGAGAACGTGACGCTCGAGTTGGGTGCGTAGTTGAACCAACCGCCATCTGCGCCGCCACCGAAGAGCCACGCTGAGTTCAAGAACAATCCACCGAAGAGAAAGACCCAAAAGCTCAGGGCATTCAACCGGGGGAACGCAACGTCTCGGGCACCGAGTTGCAACGGTAGGAGGTAGTTGGTGAATGCAGCGCCCATAGGCATTGCGACCAGGAAGATCATCGTGACGCCGTGCATCGTGAAGACCTGGTTATAAACATCAGGCGAGAGCAACGTGCCGTTCGGCGTTGCGAGCTGAATGCGGATGAGGAGAGCCTCAGCGCCTCCAATGACGAAGAAGAACATCGCGGCAACGCCGTACATGATGCCGATCTTCTTGTGATCGACGGTGGTCAACCAGTCTTTCCACGATCCGGTCTCTTTCGGTCGGGTAACCGAGCCGAGGGGACGATCATTGGTCTCGATCGCGTCGTCGCCGGCGCCGATGGCGAGTGGTCGTTCGACAATTGCCATTATTCGACTCCCGTTTCACTAATGAGGAACTCAGAATCACCGTCGACAGTCGGCGGCGCTCCGGTCATTTCGAGAAGGCCGACGAGATCGTCAACCTCTTGTGCGGTGAGCCCGAGGTTTGGCATGCCGCGAAGGCGGGCATCGTCCTCGCTCACCGGCTCGGTGAAGTTTGCTTTGATTGAGCTTGGGTCACGCAACCATTGACCGAGCTGGTTTCGGTTGAAGTCGCCGGTGTCTGGGTCCCAAACATTGACGATGCCGCCAGCGAAGGTGGTGCGGGTTCCAAAGTGGGTGAGATTTGGTGCTGCACCCGACACGAGCTGTTCTTCGGGGCGAGACACAATGCCGTTCGTGACACCGTCGAGTACGTGACACGATGCGCACTTGGTACGGAAGGTGTCGACGGCACGCTGTTCGGTGCCCTCAGGTGCGGTCGTTCCGCCCGCCGCGAGATCGGCGACATAGGCTGCGGTCTCGGGTGAGAGTTCGACGCCTTCCATCTGGGCCGTTACCCACTCTTGGAACTCGGCCATTGGGAGGGCAATCACCTGCATCCGCATGCGCGAGTGCGAGAGGCCACAGAACTCGGTGCACTGACCAAAGAAGACGCCAGGCTCATCGGCTTGGATCTTCCACGGCGCACTTTGGCGACCAGGTACGGCGTCGCGCTTGCCGTTCAGCGAAGGAATCCAGTGCGAGTGGATGACGTCGCGGCTCGTGATTTCGAGTTCGATCTCGGTGCCGACCGGGATGACCATCTGGGTGGCCGTGGTGATGTCGGCGTCGGGAAGGGTTTCGATGCGCTGGGCAGTGAGTTCAACATCGCCAAAGTGGTACTGGTACTCCCACCACCACTGCTGACCAACAACAACGATTTCGGGTTCCCATTCGACGTTTGCTCCGTCGCCTACAACGAGTGAGATTGGGTTCTCTTCGGAGCTGTTTAGCTGGTTGTGCAGGCCAAGGGTAAAGACGAAAACGCCGACCAAGATGAGGGCGGGAACGATCGTCCACACGATCTCCCACTTGCTGTGATCGATCTGTGCGGGAAACTCGTCATCTTCGTAGTCGTCACCCTTGATTCGGAACCGACGCCATGCTTCGACCGTGATTGCCAGAACAAAAGCAAAGACGATGTAGGTGATCCAGAGCAACACTCGCATGAAGCTCTCGATCGACTGCGCTTCAGGGCCTGCAAGATTGCTTCGGGTGTCGAGCTCGGCATCGCCGGCACATGCGGCAAAAACGAACATAGCCGTCAGAAGTGCAAGGAACTTGACGCCCTTGCGCATCGACGGTGTGAACCGGGTCATGGATGCTTCCTTCGCCATTATTTCGGTCGTTGGTCTACTTTGTGAAACTTTTCTCAATGCTAGTGCTGATGACGCTTCCCGCGCCCAGTTGAATGGGCTCACGATTCTTCCACGCCTTCTTCGCTGTGGGATTCCTCGCCACCGGCTTCTTCACCCTCTTCTTCATGGTGCTCCTCGATGACGCGAGTACCCGAAACGGCACCCCAGACGCCGCCGACGAGAATGCCAGCCATTACCACGCCGGCAATACCGGTCAGCACATTGCGCGAAATCGCCGGCCCTTGCGCAGCGAAGATGCCGATCGCAAACACGATCACTGCAACGACGCCGGCAATGACGACCGCACCAAGTTCAGACGAGGCCAGAAGAATTCGGCTCACGGCAATAACGACGATGCCACCGCCGACGAGTCCGAGTAGAGGGATCTCAAATGGACCCATCAATTGGCCACGAAGGGCAAGGTTGGTGGTTTGGTCGCCCGTTGCTCGATCGGCCCATGCAGTCATAGTCCACTCGAAGGCAACGATGCCGAGGACGACGAGGCCAACGCCGGTGATCGCTGCGTTGATGGCCATACCGACCATGAGGAAACCAAAACCGAGCCCCGCAACGATCGGCCAGATCGAAGCAGCGACCGGGCGCTGTCCGACAGGGGCAACGGCGAGACCCATCGAGGCCGCAACGCTCTCGGCATCCGCATCGCGATAATAGGTGAGCAAGCCGCCGACGATCACCGAAACAAAGGCAACGCCGACGAGCACGACATAACTAACCCAGTCGCCAATACCGCCCTTGTAGCCCGCGCTGAGCGGGCCAACGACGGTACCGCCGCTCGTGTAGCCACCGACTGCGGCGGCGCCAAGAGCGACCATTGCGATTGTTGCGTAGAGCTTTAGTCCTGTTGGAATCATCAGAGGCTCACTTCGTAATGGTGATGAGGTACCAGATTGGGTGGTACAGAATCACCGTTGTGTACCAAAAGATCGCTGCGGCTTCGATGCCATCGGCGTTCTTCGAATTGAATTGACCTGCGATTGCTCGCATAAACATTAAGAAGACAAAGCCGATCGCAACGGCCATCAGGATGATGTAGCTGCCATAGAGCGTGAACAGAAGGGTTGCGGGCACCGAGCGGTCGATCGGCAGGCCGAAATCGCCAATGGCGAAGACCATTTGGTTGATCACGGCGCCGCCCATCAGCATCGTGAGTCCGAGCGCCACATAGGCATTGCGACGGTCGTCGTTGCGGATTGCTTGCACCGCCCACGCAATGGTCATTGCAGAAATCCACGTCGTGAACATCATCATGGTTCCAGGGGCGATCTGCACCGCGCCTTCGGGGAACCAAAGGATTCCGGGGCCTTGCCCTTCGATCTTGAACTCGTTGTTCTGCCGGACCGAGATGTAGATCGCAAAGAGACCAACGAACAACATGATCACGGCCGCCGAAGCGAAGGCTGAGCCAACGAGGAGCGTCTTGTTGCGGGAGAGCTCTGCTGCTGGTGGAGCTGAAATGGTTTGTGTAGCCATGAGTTAGGCCTCCCCGATTTCATCGAGCATTGGTTCTGGAGAGCGAACTACGGGGATGGGTTCGACAAAGTTGCCACTCGGCGGTGGCGACGGCGCTGCCCATTCGAGCGTGTGTCCATCCCATGGATCATCGGGGAGCAGCTCGGTGCTACGAGCCGCCGGAAGGACCGCCACGATCGTTGCGATGACACCGACGGTCATGAGGGCAACTCCAGCAACGGCGAGTACGTTCATCGTCGAGACGATGCCGTCGACATCGGTGACGAATCGTGGGTCGTCGGGGTTTCCTGCAAACGCTGAAGCCATGTCGGCAATACCGACGGCAACGCCGCCACCGAGCAGGAGAAGTCCGGCGAGTATTCCGAGCGGCTCTACGACGTATCCACCAAAGATTTTTGGACCCCAGTAGATGAGCGCGCCTGCAGCCGAGGCCATCGCGGCGGCAATAACCATGGTCAAAATGGCGCTCGACGAGGAGAGCAGGACACCATCTGCCGAGTCGAGAGCGCTCCAGCTTGGGTCGACTCCGACGAGGTCGAGTAGGCCAGCGAGCACTCGCAGTTCGCCAGCGATGATTGCGCCGAGGAGCGCAAATGCACCAAACATTGCGCTGAAGAGCGCCCCATCAGGTTTCATTGGGAACGTCCCGCGACGAAGCTGATCCATTGCGCCGCTAAACGCTCCGAAGGCCGGCAGGAAGATCGCAATGCCAAAGAGGACGTAGAGCAGTTCGTCGTAGATCAACGCGCTGTTCACGTTCTCGTCGGCACCCTTGGAGTAGAAGCTCTGTGCCCAAGCCCCAAACGAGAGCGCACCAAATGCGGTGATCATGCCGAGCAGAACCGGCCGGGCGGCTTGGCGGCTCTGGGACTTTACGGGAACGATCTCGGCAAGAACGCCAAGCACGGGAATGGCGTAGGCAAAGACCTGCGGTTGGCCCCACGCCCATTCGACTCGCTGCCAGAGAAGTTCGGGGTTACCAAAGTCGACAAACGCACGGCCTTGGAGATCGACATAGCCCAAGATGAGCGATGCAATCAGAACCGGAAGTGACACCAACCAGATCGAACACGCCACGAGCATCGACCACGAAAAGGCGGGAACGTCGATGAGGGCCATGCCGGTTGGTCGCAGCGCCACGACCGTGGTCGCAATACAGATCGACCCACCGAGCAGCGCAACGATGATGAATCCGAGCGAGGTCATGGTCAGCAGCGTCGATTCGACACTGGTGGTTTGCGCGGGACCGAGGCCACCATCGGCGAGGAACGAAACGATGTGGATTACCGAGCCAAAGAGCCATCCCCAGAACGACGCCGCTGCGAGGCGAGGGAATGCAATCGAGGCCGAACCGACTTGCAAAGGCGTCACGACGGTCGCGATACCGATGAACATCGGGATGACGACGAGGAAGATCGCAGCGGTCCGGAACAACACCCATGACTGGAAGGCACGACTCACGCTGCCGAAGAGGTCGGGGTCGACCGAGATCCGTTCGATGTTGTTGACAATGCCGAGCGCCAAGATCGCGACGGCGAACAGTAGCGACGCGCCGATCCACAAGCGTCCAACGTCCTTGTGGTCATTTGACGCCACGAGTTTGTAGAGACCGTCGTTTGCGTCGCTCGACACCTCGGAGCCGTTGTGCTCCTCGACGTGTTCGTGCGCCTCGGGAGGCGTTTCGGTTGCTGTCATCGAGAGATATTCACCTTGAACGATTGGTGGTCGAGCGCGGATCCGCGACGCAACCAAAAGAGACTCCCAAATGTTACGGGACTTTTAGGTCGGATCGGCGGTTTATTCCATTACAAAGAATAGTTCTCGCGCGTTTCTCCAACCAAGGCCACACGGGAGACCAAGGTCACAGACGGCCATTCTTAATCTCGATTCCTAAATCCGCTCGCACCGCGCGCAAAAAGCTCACGTTCTGCGCGAATCTTGCCCGAGATTCGCGGGCGCTTACTAGACCAGCTGGTCGATCGCCATGGCGATGAACAGCACCGAAAGGTAGGTGATCGAAAAGGTGAAGACCTTCATGGCGCGCTTTGGCGTTGGATCCCGCAGAAGTTGCACGGCATAGAGGGTGAACAACCCTCCAGCGACGATGGCGGTCCCGGTGTAGATCCAACCCATATCCGCAATTGGCGTGAATGCGAGCGAGAGCGCCCAAACCGCAACGGTGTAGGCCAAGATCTGGCGAGAGGTATTTTCGAGCGTGCTCACCGATGGCAGCATCGGCACATCGGCAGCCGAATAGTCGTCGCGATATTTCACAGCGAGCGCCCAAAAGTGTGGAGGTGTCCACAAGAAGATGACACCGAAGAGCACGATTGGTTCCCACGCAATGGTGTTGGTGACCGCAGCCCACGCAACCAAAACCGGCATGCACCCGGCGGCGCCACCGATCACGATATTTTGCGAAGACGTCCGCTTAAGCCACAGCGTGTACACAAAGATGTAGAAGGCCGCAGCCGAGAGCGCGAACACCGCCGAGAGCAGGTTCACAAAGGCGAACAACCAGGCAAACGCGACGACCAAGAGGGCAACCGAGAAGATCAGCGCGTTCTTGGGTTCGATCTCGCCGGTTGCGAGCGGCCGGCCCTTTGTACGATTCATGATCTTGTCGATGTCGCGGTCGACGTACATATTGACCGAATTCGCGCCGCCAGCGGCGAGCGTGCCACCAATGACGGTTGCGACCATCAACCAAATGCCCGGCAGTCCGCGCTCGGCGACGATCATCGTCGGAACCGTGGTGATGAGCAAAAGCTCGATGATCCGCGGCTTGGTGAGCGCGACATAAGCCGCGAACGTAGAACGGGTGGCGTCGTTTGCCGCAACAGTTGTCACGTGCAAGAGGTTACGACCCATTCCGCTGTTTGTGCCAACGCTGTGAGGCGTATCGTTGTCACATGTCGAAATTCTTGACCGGAGCTGAACATGAGTAGTTCGGTCGGCGCCGAAAGTTCAGGCGCCGAGGATCGAACGAGCAACGTCACTTCCGAGACCCCCGACACGATCTCGGTCTGGGGCAAGCCCCTAACGTTTTGGACGCGCTTCGCGCTCGTCTGGTTAATGGCGATCACGGTGACCGGTGCGGCGGTCCGGCTCACCGGCTCTGGTCTTGGTTGCACGGACTGGCCAACGTGTTCGGTCAATACCGAACTCGAAGCTCCTGGATTTCACTCGGCGATCGAGTTTGGCAACCGCATGATCTCGGGCCTCGCGATCATCCCGGTGATCGCTGCATTCATCGGTGCCCGCCGAGCTCGGCGCGACCTGCTCGCAGTCATCTACTTGACGGTGTTCGGGTTTCTCGGCCAAGTGCTGCTCGGCATGTTGGTCACCCGAACCGAGCTCGACCCACGGGTCGTCATTGGGCACTTCCTGTTGTCGATCGTCCTTATCTTCCTCGGCGTCGTGCTCGACTACCGCGCCCGCAACCCTCGCTCGGCCACACCGACGCGCCATGCCCCGAGCGGAGCCGAGCTCAAACGCCGTCTGATCAGCAGGTCGATGCTGGTGGCGTCGACCGCGGTGATCATCGCCGGGACCTTCGTTACCGGGTCAGGCCCACACACCGGCAGCGAACCGTCGGGCGAACCAATTCCGCGGCTCGGTTTCGACATTCGGGAAATCAGCCGCATTCACTCGATCCTCGGTTGGGTGTTAGTGGCGGTGATCGTTACGGGTATGTGGCAGGTCCGAAAGGTTGGCGATGCACCAGCGACCGCACAGCCATGGTCGGACCTCGACCAGAAATGGTTTGGGCGCATCGGCGGCCTCGCGCTCGCACAGGGTGCGATTGGCTATCTGCAGTACGGGATTGGCGTTCCGGTTGGTTTGGTTGCACTGCACATTGCAGGGTCGGTCCTGTTGTGGACGACAATCACCTGGTACGCCATGGTCACGACCGATCCAATCGTTTCTGAACTAGTTTCGAACCGCGAACCCGAACTCGTTGAGTAGCAACTATGACCACACCGAAACTTTCTTCTCCACTCGAAGTTGCGAACCCCGATGTCGACTCCGATATCGAAGTACTCCCCGACACCCCATGGGTTGTTCTCGTATGGAACGACCCGATCAATCTGATGTCGTATGTGACCTTCGTGCTGCAGAAGCTGTTCGGCTTTAGCGAGGCAAAGGCCACCGAGTTGATGCTCGACGTGCATCACAAGGGGCGCGCCGTCGTATCGAATGGCCCGAAAGAAAAGGCCGAAGCTGATGTTGCTCGCCTGCACGAGCACGGCCTGTGGGCCACGATGCAAAAGGACGACTGAATGTACCGGCGTATGTTCAAGGCGCAAGGCGACATGATTGCGGTCAACCTCGACGACACGCTGCGAGCCTTGGTGAAGAAGGTGACCGAAGAGTTGCGCGAACTGCTTCTCCTCGACGAGGTCGACGAGGTGCGGCGACTGTATCCAACGGCGTACCCCGACGATGAGAAGCTCGAGGCGGGCTATCGCGAGATGGTCCACGATCAGCTGTTGATGCAGCGCCTCGACGGGATCGACAAGGTGCAAGCAACCATCGACGAAAAGTCGGTGACGATCGAAACCGCCGATCACTGGATGAGCACGATCAACCAGTGCCGACTCGTCTTAGGGACGCGGCTCGACGTTGGCGAACAAGAAGAGTACGAGATTGACCAGGACGATCCTGACGCCCAGGCGAAGATTATCTACCAGGTGCTTTCGCACATGCTCGAAGAGCTCACCCGCGCCCGCATCCGTTCGCTTTAAGGGACTTAGCCGATACGGCGCTCCGCGCCTGATCATATCGGCACGCCCCTTAACCCTTCCCCCGCTCATGTCGCCTCCGGCGACGGGCCGCTCAGGCCACGCTCACGTCCGTTCGCTCTAAGGGACTTAGCCGATACGGCGCATGCGGCCTACGGTGAGGCGATGTCTAACCCCACCCCGTCAGCGATCGTCGATTGCCATGTTCATCTGATGCCGTCGCGTTTGTCGGCTGCAATCCGCCGGTTCTTCGACGAACACATCGGCGACGCGCTCGCCTACCCGGTCGACACCGAGACCGTGCTCGACATGCATCACAGCGACGGTGTGTCGGCGGTGTGGAACCTGCCCTATGCCCACAAGCCGGGAATGTCCGACGACTTAAACGAGGCAATGGGCATAGTGTCGGCCGACTTTGCCGAGCACCCAGTGGACATCGTCACGGGGTGCACGGTGCATCCCGGTGATAGTGATCCTGGCGCAACGATCCGCCGGGCGGCAGCAGACTTTGGAGCTCGTGTACTGAAGTTGCATTGTTCGGTGGGTAGCTATGACGCCGACGATGTCCGACTCGATCCGGTGTATGAGGCTGCGGGCGAAGTGAACATGCCCGTGGTCGTCCACGTTGGTCATGACGTGACTGGCCACACCCACGATCACGAGTTGGGAACGATTTCTCGGGCAGCGCGGCGTCACACCGACACCACGTTGATCGTGGCCCACTGCGGCCATTATGGCCATGTCGAGACACTGCAGCTCATGGCCGAACAACCGAACCTGTGGGCCGACCTGACCCCGGTGGTGTTCGAGCGTCCAAATCTGACGGCACCGGAAATCGAATCAGTAGCCGACCGCATCCTCCTCGGAACCGACGCCCCAAACGTCGGCCTCACCCTCCAATCACAACTCGACTGGCTCAACGGCCTCGGCCTCAGCGAAGAGACAAAGAACAAGGTTCTACGAGAAAACGCATACCACCTGGTCCCGCGAACCTAACCAAGCTGCCAAAGCACGGCGGTCTAGGCCGATGATCGGTGGCAGCGTGCAAGACTCTCAGCTATGCCAACGACGAGCGACGATGTCAGGTGGATGGTCGACAAGATCAGGTCCCTTGGGGCTGACCCGATCATCGCCGGAGGCTGGGGCATCGATGCGCTACTTGGCAGGCAATCGCGTGACCATCGCGATCTTGATGTGCTTCTCGACGATGCCGCCGTCTCGCCCGTGGTGGAAGCGCTGCAGAAGGAGCGCTTCATGGTGACGACTGATTGGTTGCCGGTCCGAATCGAGCTAAGCGAGACCGAAAAGGATCGCCATATCGATCTTCATCCCCTCTTCGATGATGGCTTCCAGGGCTTTTGGCAGCACGGATTAGACGGTGCCCGATTCGACTATCCGGCGGAAGTGATAACTACGGGCACGATTGATGGGCATGTAGTGAGATGTCTTTCTGCGGCCAAACAGATTGAGCTCCACAGCGGCTATGACTTCCGCGAAGTTGATCACCATGACATCGCAATCCTGTCGTTAGTGACATCGAGCAGCGATCACGAGTAGCTATCGCTCCGGGGGGCCTGAACCGCCAGAGCGTTTTCCGAGAGCGAAGCGACGAGAAACAGGCGTTCAGAACGCCAAAGCGTTTTGCCGGAGCGAAGCGAGGGCAAAAGGCGGGTTTGCGGAGGTCGCCCAGGCGACCGACGCAATACGCACCCCCAACGGGATTCGAACCCGTGTTACCTGCGTGAAAGGCAGGCGTCCTAGGCCGCTGGACGATGGGGGCCAATTACTTCCTGCGCAGGGCAGGACGAGTCGTTATGGTAGCGCGAGGATTGGCGAAGTCCATCCGTTCGGGCGTCTCGTGTGGCAATTGTCTATGCCACATTGTTGGGATGTCGTCGACACCAGCCTCACGATCAAACAGTTCCTCGACCGATTCGGGCGCGTCAGTTTCGGGCCTCATTGTCGCTTCTGAGTACGCGCCGCCGTGGTTGGAGGCACAGTTTTGGGCGGGAACTCAGGTGCCGATAACGAGCGCTACTGGATTGTGGCCCGAGGCATATTCGAGTCGAGAATTTTTCGCCGACGAGCAGGCAAAGGTCTTTGAGCGGGCGTGGGTGTGCATTGGCTTGGCAGCCGACGTGGCCCCAGGAAAGGTACTTGTTCGAGCGGTTGGTTCTCGGTCGATTCTTGTGACTCAAGACGATGCGGGCGCGATCTTTGGTCACCTCAATTCTTGTCGTCACCGCGGGACCGAGCTGTATGACGGCGATTGTGATGTGGCGGGCACGCTTCGTTGCCCGTATCACCGCTGGGGGTACAACCTCGATGGGTCACTGAAGTCAACGCCACGATTCGACGAGGTGCCCCGTGACGGGTTCGATCGGGACGAGTTTGGATTGGCGCCGGTTCGGGTCGCGATATGGGGTGTGTTGCTCTTTGCGTGTCTCGATGATGAGACGGCGCCGCTCGATGAGTGGCTGGGTGATCTTCCTGAGCGGATGGCTGGCTATGGCCTCGAGCGGTGGTCGGTTCGGGAGAGTCAAGAGCTTGAGATCGCGGCGAACTGGAAGTTGATCTCGGAGAACTTTCAGGAGTACTACCACCTCGCGTGGGTTCATCCTGAGCTTGCGAAGGTGAGTCGCGTCGAGGATCACTATCGCTATCAGGGTCCGGGTATGTACTGCGGGCAGACGACGACGCCGGTGAGTGGCGATGAGCGCGACGATTGGCTCGCGCTCACTACGGCCGATGGTCTCGACGATTCTGATTCGGTGAGTGGTCGGTTTGTGGCGATTTTTCCGAACGTGTTGTTGTCGGTGTTGCCGAACCATGTATTTGTGATGCAGCTCGACCCGGTGGGCCCAGGCGTGACGCGTGAGACGTGTTCGTGGTTGTTGCCTCCGGTAAATGTCGAGGCATCGGACGAATCGTTCGAGCCGACGAAGACGTTTTGGCTCGATGTGAACGCCGAGGACATCGACATTGTGCAGCGGGGTCAGCGAGGCCTTACCCGCGGTACGGTGCCTCCGGGGCCGCTCGCACCGCGCTTTGAGGAGCCGCTTCATCGGTTCCACAACATGTTGGCCGACGTCATGACGAGCCGGTCGATGCGCGATGTTTCGGTTCCGCTCGGCGATACGAGTGCTACAGAGGATCTTTGGGGGTCGGGTCAGAACCCGACGCCTCCAGCGATCGAGCGCTAGAGAGCTTGCCGATAGGCCGCCAGCTCTAACCGGTTCTATCGACGGTCAGGACGTATTGGCCAGCGCTTTCAGCGTCGAAGCCCACAACTTCGAACGCGTACCTGCCGGTGACATTTGTGGTGAATTCGACTTGGCTGTCGAGTTGGTTGATTAGGCCTTCGAACGCTGCGGCATCATCGTTTGCGCCAACCTGCTCGCCGGTGGGGTCGACTACGACAAGGACGGTGTCGAGATCGCTGCCGTTTGCCTGTGCGGTGACGGTAACGAAGCTTCCGGCTTCGAGGACGACGAAGAAGGTGTCGAATCCGTTTGGGTAGATCTCACCGGGGAACACTTCGATCGTGCCGTCTGCGACGACGACATCGCGAACGTCATCGGGAAGCGGTGGTCCCGATCGATCGAACCCGGGATCGGCAGCGATCTCTGCCGGGCCGTTCTCGGGCGACGCGGCCTCGACGATTTCTTGGGTTTCGAGCGGGGACCGATCGGTGGAAGAGTCGGCAGCAAATATTGCTCCCACGGCGACGACAACGCCGCCTGCGAGCAGGAAACACGCCACCGCTGCTCCGGCGATGAGCCCCGACGTTTTGGGTGCTGCACTCGAGGGGTACTGGTCGTTTGGATTTGGGCCGTCGAATTGTTGGGTGAACGGCTGCGCGTTTGGCGGGAGGTACTGGGGCAGGGGTTGGTTCGGCGGGGGCGGACTTGGCGATGGTCGGTTTGGTGGCGGTGGAGTTGGCGTCGGAGCAACGCTCGACCACGGCACTGCAGTTGGTGATGCTGGCCCAAGCGGCTGCTGCATCGGCGCGCGTGGAGCCGGCGGTGTTGATGTGAGCTGGTCGCTCCCGATCTGTTCGAACGGTGTTCGGTTCGTGTGAGCCTGCCCGTCGCCCGCTTCATCTTTGATCGTGCGTGGACCATCGAAGGAATCGTTCATTGCGAACAGACCGGCTGCATCGTGGTTACGGCTACTGGCCGCGATCGACCGTTAGTACGTATGCCCCAGATTCATTTGCGCTGAAGCCCGTGACTTCGACGACGAAGGCTCCCGACGCGTTTGCGGTGAACTGGACTTGGCTATTGAACGTCCCGCTGTCGAGCGATGGATTTGCGTCGTCGTTGAAGGCGAACTCGGCACCGGACGTATCGAACACGGTGAGCACAGTGTCGAGGCCGCTGCCGTCTTCTTCTACGGTGATCGTGACGAGGTCTCCTTCTTCGAAGGTAATGACGAACACGTCGGCGGTATTCTCGGCCAGTACGCCCCCGAACGCCGCGGAGTCGCCCACTGGGACTGAGATGTCTGAGACGACGCCCTGGACTACCGGCCCGGGTTCCTCAAAGTCTTCAAAGTCCTCGAAATCTTCGAAGTCCTCGAAGTCTTCGAAGTCTTCCAGGTCTTCAAGGTCCCCGAAGTCCTCTTCGACGAATCCGTCATCGACAGTGAAGTCATCGAGAATCCCAAACGGATCGAGCGCGGCATCGCCAGCTGCGCCGGCGACCGGGTCGAAGATATCTTCGAAGTCGCCTTCCTCCAGGTCTTCCAAGCCGCTGATCACACCGTCGAAGAGCGTGCCGATCGGCGAGACATACCAGTTACCGTCTGTGCGACGAGTGGTCATGTCGATTCCGGGGAACTCGCTTGGCCAATCTTCCATGGCCTCAAGAATCGGACCGAGCTGAACAAGGTCTGCGCCTTCTTCTTCAAGGCACAAACGCTCATTCGTGCCATCGGAACCGGTAACGGTGAACTCTGAACAATTGCCTTCGGGGTCGAGCGTGAGCGAGCCTTCAAAGACATCGCCGTCTACGGTCACCTGGCCGGTAATCGTGTTTTGCTCGGGCATCACCGTGAGGTTGCCATCGAAGATCAGCCCATCGAGGTCGCCGTCGACCGTGACATTTGTGGTCGTGGCCTGGAGCATCCCTCGGGCTCCGCCGAACTCATCGCCGGCACTGAACGCACCGGTGATTTGATCACGGCCGAAGTCCATCTCGAACTCGACATCGTCGACAACGATCATCAGGGTGAAGCCGCGAACGCTGACGACTGCATCGTCGCCAGACTCCTCGACATCGAAGTCCCAGTCGGTGATGTCCCAGAAGATGTTCTCGTCGGTGAGGTCACCGCGAGCCTCGTCGAGCTCGGACTGAGCGTCTTCGAGAAACAGCGGCGAGTAGCGGTAAAGCACCGCCATCTCGTCGGGGTCCATGTGGCCAATGACGCCCTCGAGATCAAAGTCGGTCATTGCCGCGAACATTCCTTCGATCGCCGCATCGGGAGAATCACTGCCGATCGCCGGTGGCGCATCTGCTTGGGCGGGCAGGTCGAGCTCAGCCTCGAGGCGTGCGTTCTCGGCAGCGGTGAAGAGGACCGAGAAATACCAACGGTCGTCTCGCTCGACAAAGACGAGCGGAACGTCTTCGTCGACGATCGATTGACTGAATTCTTGGTCGAGGTCAGCCGACTCAAAGTCGTCGTTGAGCGGCAAGAGTTCAGCATCGACATTCGTGGTGAGTTCTCCGCCGGTGAGGTACACGTGGGCAATGTCGTCGACGCCGACGAGGCGTTCGACGCGATGCTCCACATTGGTGAATGCAAGGTCGAGCCCTTCAACATCGCCAGCGTCAGCTGACTCATCGAAGACGCCGAGACGAATCAGTTCGGGGAGCAATTCGGTAAGTGCCGGTTCGGCGAGCGTACGTCGTTCCGAAGGCTCGAGGAGCTCGGCGACCGAGATGAAATCCTCTTCTTCCATTGCGGCAAACATCGCGTCGATCGCGTCCTCTGGCGACTCCTCACCACCGGAGGCACCGAGTGCAGAAACCGCAAAGGCGCCTCCGCCGCCGAGAAGGACAACAGCGGCGAGAACGGCGAACACCCAGGGCAGCTTGGATGAGCCGCCGTCGGCTGGTTCCGAGCCGACAAGCGCGTACTCGGTCGAGTCGCTTGGCGTCGTGTAGGCGCCGCTGGTCGGAGCTGCTGGAGTTGGTGAGGTTGGCGGTGGAGTGGTTGGAGGTGGTGTGGTTGCCCACGGTACGTCCTCGGTCGCAGCAACGTTCGGCGTGATCGAGGGTGGGGTGATCACGGGAGGCGCAGGGACGTCGCCGGACCCGGTTGTTGGGAACTGGCTTCCTATTGCGCTGCCGAGTGGTGCCGGTGGTTCGTTTGGAGCCGGAGGAGCTGGTGGCTCGATTGGTTCAGCCTGCGATCCTTCGCTCGCTACGCCAGGGAGCTCGATTCCGAATTCGTCATCGCGCCCAAGAGTCTCTTCGTTATCTGCCATGTGTATGTCCCCTTCGCCTAAGGGCATCGGCAAGTTTCGCTGCCCGCCTTAGTCCACGTTCTAGCGCAGTTATCAGCCGGTCGGCTACCGATCGAGGATGTTTAGGTCGGCCGATGAAATCATTCCCGACGCCATGGCGTGTTCGACGAGGCGGCTTCGCCGGTCGATCGCTTCGAAGCCTTTCTCGCCACGAAGTCCTCTCACCCCTTCGGACGCGAGGCGGGCACAGAGATAGTCGAGTTTTCGGTCGAGTTTCTTTGCCGACCAGCCCAGCCGATGCGCAATGGCAGCGTTCGCGGGAAGGTCAGATGTCGGCGCGGTGGAATCGAGCAGTGAGCGTTCCGACAACGCAACGAGCATCTGTTTTTGCTCGTCATTGAGTGAAACAACCCCGAACTGGGTTGTTGCATCTGGGATCGCAGCATCGTTCCCGTGGCCCGATGACTTGAGGGGCGGCATCAGCGGGTCTCGACCGGGAAGCGTCCACCCCAACTCGTAGGTCGTTGGCCCCGAGTCGAAGTTGACCGTTCCGGTTGGTTCGACGAGCGCGGTGACCGCTTCGGGAGGAAGCCGGGTGAGCCGACCTCCCTCACCGACCAAGGTGAGGTTGCCGTGCTTGCTGTTGTTTGTGAGCCACCAGACGTTGTCCTGATCGAAGAACGTTCCGACGATGCGATGCATGTACTGATTTGCTTCGTCGACTTCGATGTCGCCGCTTCGCCCAAAGGTGACGACATCTCCTGGTGCAGCGACGGTCAGTTCATCGATGAAGAACAGGTGCAGCTCGGTCATGGGTGGGTCCGATCGTTTCGCGGCGGACGGTTACTGATCACCATGATTGCAAGAATCGACGTACAGATCGCGGACAGCAAGCCGACAAAGGCTCCCCACGCAAGGTCGACCTCGGAGATGACCAGCCCGGCACCGACGATCAGCACCGTCGTCAGCCCGACTGGCAAGAGCAAGATTGCCGACGTTCGATGCTTTCCCGCGGCGGCGACAAACATCGCGATCGAGACGAGTATCGGCGCAAGAAGCCATCCGATGATGACCAAAACGCGCACCCAGCCCTCGATGACGTCGAGGATGCTGGCGCTACGAATGATGTCGATGCTCGATCGTTGTCGACCAAGGACGTCAAACCACGGGAGTACGAGCGTGAGAACGGTGATAAAGCCGGCGACCAGCCCGCCGGCAATTCGTTGGCCGCTCGTAAGACGGCGCACGAGTAGCGGTTAGCTAAGTGCTGCGATCGCGGCGTCGTAGTCCGGTTCGTTTGCGATCTCGGGAACGAGTTCTTGGTGCACGACGTTGCCAGCTTCGTCGAGGACAACAACCGCGCGTGCGCAGAGCCCCTCGAGCTTTCCGTCGACGAGACCAACGCCGTAGTCGGCCATGAAGTCGGCGTTCTTGAAGGTCGATGCGGTCTTGACGTTCTCAAGACCTTCGGCACCGCAGAAGCGGCCTTGTGCAAAGGGAAGGTCGGCCGAGACACATAGGACGGTTGTGTTGTCCATCTCGCCGGCGCGTTCGTTGAAGGTTCGGACGCTCGTTGCGCAGGTTGGTGTGTCAACCGAGGGAAAGATGTTCAGCACGACGCGCTGGCCAGCAAGGCTCTCGAGGGTGAGGTCCGAGAGGTCCGAGGCGGCGAGCGTAAATGCGGGCGCAGCAGATCCAACTGCGGGAAGGTCGCCGGAAGTCTGTACTGGATTTCCACCCAATGCGGTTTGAGCCATGATCAATATCTCCTCGTAGGTTTGGTGCGCGCCACGCTAGCCGGTTGCGATCCGAATTCGATATGTCGGCGATACGCGCCTATCGACTCGGCTACCAAACGGCGAGCTTGATAGACCTTGGGGCTATGACCGACCCAACCAGCGGAGACTCGATCCATCGTCCAGCCCAGCGGCTCACAACTGCGCGGCGCAATGTCGAACTGATCGACAGCCTCGACCCGTTCGCGCCGATCGGCCTCGCATCTGCACACCGCATCGCCGATGCTCACGCCGAACTCCTGGGGTGGAATGTGGTTGGTTGGAAGGTGGGCTGCACCTCCGAGCGAGCAATGGAGATTCTCAACTGCCCCGAACCGTTTTCAGGTCGACTATTCGCCGGGACCCAGGTCGTCGACGGGCAACTTGCTCACGATGCTCTGATCAAGCCGCTCCTCGAGAGCGAGTTCATCTTCACCCTCGGCAATCCGCTCCCTCCCCGCGATGCCCCCTACACCGTCGATGAGGTTCGGTCGGCCACAGCTACGGTCACGCCGGCGTTCGAGTTGGTCGCGCCCCGTTATCGCGACTGGCTCGCCGTCGATTACTTCAGCCTCATTGCCGACTCGGGCTGCAACGGCGGGTTCGTCATGGGCAACCCGGTCGCAGTTGATGAGTGTCCCTCGCTCGCCGATGTTGCCGTTTCCCTCGCGGTCGACGGCGTCGAAGTCTCGAGGGGCATGGGCAGCGACATCTTGGGCGAACCGTGGGCTGCCCTTGTCTGGCTCGCGAACCATCTGAGCGATCGAGGGATCGGCCTCGCCAGCGGCGACCTCGTGATGTCGGGAACCTGCACCGGTGCCGATCCGCTGCCGGAGGGTTCGACGGCGACAGCGACCTTCGAGGGATTGGGCGAGGTTACGGTCAGACGAACAAACCCATAGCTGCGGGTCGCGGTTGACCTCGATCCCACCGGTGGATGCTCGGCGTTAGGCCGCAGTCTCGACCGCTGCTGGTTCGACCTTGGTCGGAGCCAAGACGGTGGCGCCCAAGATGACGAGGACGGCGAGCGAAGGAACCGCGGTGACCAGTTCGCCGCCCGACCACAGCTTGAGGGCCATCGACGTGATGATCGCAACGGCGAAGATCGAGGGAAGGCCACCGTTCCATGGACGGCGTGGGGCGAGCAGGGCGTTGCGCTCGACCTTCGACACGGCGAGCACGATCGGTGCGAGGACCAACGTCGAAAGCAAGATCGTCGGAATCTTGAAGAGCCACCAGTCGAGCGAGCCAACGATGTGGGTTGGGAGGCCGATGGTGAAGTGCATTGCGGCCGAGACGATGACCGCTGCGGTCATGTGCCAGAGGTAGACGCTCATTGCAACGGTGTTCGCTCCAACGACGGCGGCCCATGTCTTCGGGCGGGCGGCGAGCGCAGCAGAAATTTTCGGTGCGGCAGCAACTGCGGTGAGGCTGTAGGCAGCGCCGAATGTCATGAGGCTGAGCGTCGGCGGGTTCGTAGGTGAGTTCTCGATGCCTGCGACGTTGACCATCGTGACGGTCCATGGGCCACCCGAGAGAACGAGCGCGAGTGTCGCGGCCCACATCGTCCCAGCGGCGGCGAGCAGGGTTCCACCGGTCGGCAACATTCCGTCTCGCCATGCCATGCCCATGACCTGGAAGATCAGCCAACCGAGCACCCAGTTGACTTGAGGAAGTGCAGGAACATCGGCGATGCGAAGAAGTTCGAAGAAGCCGAAAGCGCTGACCAAGGCGCCTCCGACGAGCATTGGGTTCTTACGGAAGCGTGGAAGCACAAACGGCGCGAGCGCCGTGTCGATCGTGTAGTTCGCGAGGAACCAGAGCGGCACGGCACCAGCTTGCAGAGCCAACCCCACGATGGTCACCTGGCCGGCCAAGTATCCAAGGGCGACGATCACGAGCCAGGTTGCGGCGAGCACGACCGCAGGAGGCAGCATGCGGCGCAGGCGTGCGGCGATCCAATCGGGAGCGTTGCCGCCCTTCCGATTGTGCGAGTCGAGCGACATTGCCGACGAGAAGCCGCCAACGACGAAGAACAACGGCATGACCTGCATGACCCAACTGATCCAGCCGAGGCCAGGAACGAACTCGACGGCATTGCCGCCGATCACTTCGCCGGTGGTTCCGTCAGTTACTGCGACGAGTGCGAGCCAGTGGCCAACCGCCACGAAGAGCATTGCGACCACTCGGTAGAAATCGATTGCCCGGTTGCGATCGGACTTTGCGGCGGCCGCCATGGAGGCGAGCGATGGAGTGCTTTTGGAAACGGTATTCGAGGTCATATATGCAGTAAGCCAGACGCTTCGGTTCGTGAACCCCGGGGATTTCCCCCAAAGTGGGCTGGGGAATGGGATGCTTGAGGGATCGACGCACAAAATTCCTCACCAACTAGGCCATCTGGCCTAGCCGCTCCCGCTGCGGTGGGACCAGAAAGCGAACTCGCGCTCGTCGGCGGGCTCCTTCGCGCGTTGTCGGTCTTTCGCTTCGCGACCCTCGCCTATGCCGCGTTAGGTGTGGCGCTCTCTCGAGATGACCTCATTCGTGAACCGCTCGCATGGGCGCTACTCGGTCTTATGTTCGTTACGAGCCTGCTCCTCACCAGCTGGTTCTCGACCTTTGCCCCCTTTGACCGGTCGAGTCCGCCGGCGGTCCTGTTCGAACTTTCGATCGGCATTGTCGTGCTGCTCGGCGACTCGTTCGTCTACGCGCCTGGCCGGGTGCAATCACTCCCGTGGAGTTGGCCCGCGGCGGGCATCATGGCTGCAGGAATCATGTTTGGTCCCGGCGCCGGCTTTATCAGCTCGCTCTTTATCGGCGCCGCGAACTTTTACTCCGAGTGGGTTCTCGGCCGAACGCCCGAGAACGTTGCTGGGCCCGAGATCGTTGGCACGCTCTCCAAGCTTGGACTGTGGGTCATCACCGGCACGCTCGCCGGTTACGTAATCGCACGCCTGCGACGGGCAGAAGAAGAGATCTCCACCGTCCGAGCTCGCGAGGAAGTGACGCGAGAACTTCACGATGGCGTGCTGCAAACCCTCGCCGTGATCCAACGACGCTCTGACGACACCGAACTCGCCGCGCTCGCTCGAGACCAGGAGCACGATTTGCGCGGATTCCTCGCCGGTTCGAAGGGAGATAGCGAAGCGTTCGAGCCCGCGATGCGTCGCCTTGCGGCGCGGCACGAACGGATGCATCCGCCGTGCAAGGTGAACGTGGTCGTTGCCCAAGACCTGCCCGCGCTGACCAATACTCAGGTCGCAGCACTCTCTGGTGCCGTTGGAGAAGCGCTCACCAACGCCGGCAAGCATGGCAACGCGCGCAAGGTCACGATCTACGCGGAGCCAGCCGAAGATGCCTTTGTCTCAAAACCTGGTGGCGCCGAGGCGAGCACCGTGTTTGTCAGTGTCAAAGATGACGGTGACGGATTCGACGTCGATACCGCCGTTCCATCGATTGGTATGTCGTCATCGATTCGTGGTCGCATTGCACAAGTCGGCGGAGTGGTCGATGTTGACAGTACGGTCGGACGTGGCACCGAGGTACAACTATGGGTCTGACGAGCCGAAGGGGAACGAACACGTGGCAGCGGTCAAGGTAGTCATCGCCGACGATCATTCGATTTGGCGTTCGGGACTTCGCGCCGACCTCGGCGAGAACTTCACGGTCGTTGGCGAGGCTGGCGACGCGAAGGAGGCGGTGGAGGTCATCGACAAGACCGACCCCGATCTGGTGCTGTCGGATCTCCACATGCCCGAGGGCGGAGGTATCGCGCTCGTCAAAGCGGTCAGCGAGCGCGTCCCGGTCGTCATGCTGACCGTGTCCGAAGCCGAATCAGACCTACTGGACGCAATCGCTGCTGGGGCCCTTGGCTACCTCGTAAAGTCGACCGACCCCGATGAGCTGCGCGAACAGCTCTGGAAGGCATCGAAGGGCGAGCCCGTCTTTTCTTCCTCGCTCGCCGCGCTGGTCCTCACCGAGTTTCGGCGATTGCACAAAGCCGAAATTCCCGGCGAGGCGCTCTCCGAGCGCGAGCGGGAAGTCTTGCAGTTCGTGGCACGCGGGCACACGTACAAAGAGATCGGCGAGACACTCTTCATCTCGGCCAAGACGGTCGAGAACCACGTGCGCAATATTTTGAAGAAGCTGCAGCTCAATCGGAAACAAGAGCTGATCAGGTACGCCATCGAACACGGCATCGACTGAGCACGGGCCCCAATGACCGACCAACACGACGCCACATCGTCGAGCGAAATACTCAACCCCCTCTTCGGCTGGTTCTGGACACAAGAACCAGAGCGCATCGATGGCATTCTGGCCGAACTTTGTGCTGCCGGGCCGACCTACTTTCCCGAGCCCGACACCGATTCGATCGGCATTCCGAGTGGGCCGGGGGTGTGGGCGATCACGTCCTATGACGACATCGTCGAAATGTCGAGAAAGCCTGAGACGTACTCGTCGGCGGCCGGGATCACCTTCACCGACCTACCGCAGGAGTTTCTCGAGTTCTACAGCTCGATGATCGCAATGGATGATCCGAGGCACAGCCGTCTTCGCAAGCTGGTGTCTCGTGGTTTTACGCCAAAGATGTTGGCGTCGCTCGACGACAGCGTCACGAAACAAGCGACCGAGATCGTCGACGATGTTTGCGAACGGGGCGAATGCGATTTCGTCGTCGATGTCGCTGCTCGACTCCCACTCGCGATCGTCTGTGACCTGATGGGAGTGCCCCGAAGCGAACTCGACTTCGTGTTCGACCAAACCAATATCGTGCTCGGAGCTTCGGACCCTGAGTACCGACCCGAGAACACCGACATCGTGACCGCGTTGCTCGGTGCGGGTGGAGCGCTCGCCGAACTGATGAAGAGTGTGGCCGAATCGAAGAAGGGCGGGGATGGCACCGACCTCACGTCGATCCTTATGAACGGTGAGGTCGACGGCGAACGCCTCAGCCCAAGCGATATTGCATCGTTTTTCATCTTGTTAGTCGTTGCGGGCAACGAAACGACGCGCAACGCAATTTCGTGGGGCCTTCGCTTTCTGACGGAAAATCCCGACCAGCGCGAGGTCTGGAAGCGAGATGTCGATGGCGTAACCAGGACTGCGGTCGAGGAGATCGTGCGACTCGCGAGCCCGGTCACCTACATGCGCCGCACTGCGACCACCGACACGATGCTTGGAAATACCAAGATCAGCAAGGGCGACAAACTGGCGATGTTCTATTTGGCGGCGAATCGCGATGCTGCCCACTTTGCTGACCCGCTTACCTTCGATGTCTTGCGCGACCCCAACCGACATCTTGGGTTTGGCGGACCGGGCCCGCACTTTTGTCTCGGTGCCCACCTTGCTCGCCGAGAGATCGGCGTGATGTTTAGCGAGCTGTTTTCCCGGCTTCCCGATATCGAATCGGAGGGGCCGCCGGACCTGCTCGAGTCGAGCTTCATTCACGGGATCAAACACCAGCGCGCCGTCTTTACGCCCCAACCTCGCTAGAAGTCGTCCC
>CALHXU010000126.1 GCA_938040365.1 uncultured Acidimicrobiales bacterium | reverse complement strand
CTGCCTTCGCCGTTGGTGTTCCTCCTGATATCTGCGCATTTCACCGCTACACCAGGAATTCCAATCTCCTCTACCGGACTCTAGTCACAGCAGTATCAAGTGGCGTCCCAAGGTTGAGCCTTGGGTTTTCACACCTGACTTACTGAACAGCCTACGAGCTCTTTACGCCCAATAAATCCGGACAACGCTTGCCCCCTACGTGTTACCGCGGCTGCTGGCACGTAGTTGGCCGGGGCTTCTTCTGCAGGTACCGTCATTTTCGTCCCTGCTGAAAGGGGTTTACGACCCGAAGGCCTTCATCCCCCACGCGGCATCGCTGCGTCAGGCTTTCGCCCATTGCGCAAGATTCCCCACTGCTGCCTCCCGTAGGAGTCTGGGCCGTGTCTCAGTCCCAGTGTGGCTGATCGTCCTCTCAGACCAGCTACCCGTCGATGCCTTGGTGAGCCGTTACCTCACCAACTAGCTGATAGGCCGCGAGACCCTCTAGAAGCGCCGGAGCATTTCTTCAAACCGCCATGCGACGGTAGGAAGGTATCCGGTATTAGCCACAGTTTCCCGTGGTTGTCCCGATCTTCTAGGCAGGTTTCTCACGTGTTACTCACCCGTTCGCCACTCCCTCATGTGACCCGAAGGTCGAGGGCGTTCGACTTGCATGTGTTAAGCGTGCCGCCAGCGTTCGTCCTGAGCCAGGATCAAACTCTCCGTCAAAATCACGTACGACCATCACCCCAGCCGGGGTATCGATGGAAGCACTGAAATCATGGGTCTCGATGAGCAAGCTCACCGAGTCGAGTGTTGACCTAGCCGGAACCGGTGTTTGCCGGCTCCTAGTTAGGTTTGTCCCCGAATTCCTCACACGTTAGAAATGAGTTCATCAGAGACGGAATTGTGCTCGAGTGGACAGCACAAATGTAAACATCTGTGAACCACTCGAACGGTTGCTTCGTATGAATTACGTGCCGATCGACTCGAATCGATCGTTGGCACGAATCCGCACTGGCTTTTTCGTCCTCTTCTCCGTTTTCAAGAAGCGCATGACACTCGGGGAGGAACGTAAACTCCGACCCGGTGGTGCCCTTCGCCCCGTTGCTCTTGCGAGCGGGGCGACTCACTAAGCTACCCAGGCCGGGCATAGTCGACAACCACCCATGGAAAGAAATCCGGAATTTCTCGGAACTTTTCCTAAAGTCAATGTTTTGCGACCGACTGCCCCACCACGCGCAATAAAGCCGTGTCCCAAAACTACTCTCCGCAGTAGTCGGCCAAGGCGTACAGCTATGCATCGTGTCAAACGATGTTTCGCTTGAGAAGAAACTGGGTACGGGAGCTCGCTTGGCCGGTTCGCCGCTAACGCAGTGAGATCAACCGCTTGTTCTTCTTGCCGCGCTGCAACATGGCCAGCGTGCCCGAACTGAGGCCCGGTGCAACGCCGCCGACCAAACCGTTTTCGTCCACACGCTCGCCGTTCCATCGAACCGCTCCATCGGAGAGCGCCTGTCGAGCCTCGCGTCGTGACGTGACGAGCTCAGAGCCAACGAGGAGGTCGACGACGGGCTCGGTCTCGTGAAGATCGCTGGCGGCAAACTCGGCTTCGGGAACTACCCCTCGGAGCGTCTCGAGATCGCCAGCCGATGGCGCCGCTCCCCCAAACAGCACTGCAGCTGCTCGGATCGCAGCGTCGACCGCTTCTCGGCCATGGATCAACTCGGTGACCGAGTCAGCGAGCGCCTTCTGTGCCTCCCGCTCGTGGGGAGCCTCGGAATGGCTGGACATGATCTGCGAAATCTCATCGACCGAGAGCAGCGTCAGTTGCAGTAGGAAGCGCTCGACATCGCGATCGTCGGTGTTCATCCAGTACTGGTGGAACTCATAGGGAGAGGTCCGTTCCGGATCGAGCCACACAGCGCCCGAAACGCTCTTGCCAAACTTCTGACCATCGGCACGAGTAATTAGTGGCCACGTCAGGCCGTGAACATGGCTTTCCTCCCGTCGCCGGACGAGGTCAACGCCCTGGGCAATGTTGCCCCACTGGTCGCTCCCGCCGATCTGTAACTCACAGCCCTTAGCCACGAAGAGATGATGGAAGTCCATTGCCTGCAAGAGCATGTAGGAGAACTCGGTAAAGCTGATTCCGTGCTCGCCTTCCATACGGCTCTTTACCGAGTCGCGGGCGACCATCTGATTCACCGTCACGTGTTTGCCGACGTCGCGAAGGAAATCGAGCACGCCGACATCTTTGGTCCAGTCGTAGTTGCTCACAAGTTCTGACGTTTCACCGTCGAGGTCGACGAGGTTCTGTAATTGGGCGCTGATGCCCGCAATGTTGGTGGCCAGCGTTTCCTCGTCGAGCAGGTTGCGCTCCTCTGACCGTCCACCAGGGTCGCCAACCATTCCGGTTGCGCCGCCGACGAGGACGATCACGTTGTGGCCAGCGTCCTGAAAGCGCCGAAGTGCAAGGACGCCGACATAGTTGCCAATGTGCAAACTCGACGCGCTCGGGTCGATGCCGTGATAGAGCGTGATCGGCCCCGCATCGAGACGCTCACGCAGCGCATCGATGTTCGTCGTGTCGTGGATCAGACCACGAGCGGAAAGATCGTCAAGAATTGCAGCACCAGACATGGCTGTGAAATCTACAGCCAAACGAGGCCATGGACGGGGAAACCCTCGAGCACGAATGCCCTTTTCTGCACAGATGCGCGAAAATACGGCAATGCCATCTGTCGGGTCATTGTTTGGCCGTCATCGTCGTGCCCTTTTGCTCTTCACCGTCTTGGCGTTGGTTGCATCGGCGTGCTCGTGGCAAACCCGTGACCTCGTACCTCCGGTCCCCCAGGTCGCACAGACCTCAGAGATCCTCGCTCGAGATGGCAGGCTCATCACCGAGCCTCCATCAGATGAGAACCGCACGGTCGTCTCGATCGACGCCATTCCCGAGGTCATGCGCAATGCGGTCATCGCAATCGAAGACGAACGCTATTACCTCCACGACGGCGTCGACCTCAAAGGCCTGTTTCGATCGGCTTCCCGTGGCGTAACCACCGGTGGCATCTCGGGTGGTGGTTCGACGATCACCATGCAATATGTCGGCAACGTCTTCCTCGACCGTAGCCAGCAAACCGCTGCCCGAAAATTGGAAGAGATCGTCCTTGCTCGCCAGTTCGAGAATCGGTTCTCGAAAGACTTCATCCTCGCCGAGTACCTCAACTGGGTGTTCTTTGGCGCACGCTCCTACGGCATCGAGAGCGCATCGCAGCAATACTTCGATACCTCGGTCAGCAACCTCAACCTTCCCCAGGCTGCGATGCTCGCCGGCCTCATCCAGCAGCCGAGCCGACTCAACCCGTACAACAACCCCGAAGGAGCAATGGCACGCCGCGAGGTCGTACTCAATGCGATGCTTCGCAACGATTTCATCACGGTCGAGGAACACGCTGCTGCCGTAGCCGACCCAATGGTGCTGGCACCTCAATTCGACGAGGACGAACAGCAATACCCGGCAGGCCACTTTGTCGAAGAGGTCAAGGAATGGATCCTCAACGGCGAGTTCATGACCGAGGCGTGGGTCGCCGAGAACCCGCAGCGCGCTACCGAGCTGTCGACCTACCAAGCTCGCGAAGACTTGCTCCTACGTGGCGGCATCCGGGTGCGGACGACCATCGACCTCGACCTTCAGGCTCAGGCCGAAGCAGCCGTGCAGGCAATCATCCCCGAGGGCGAATCGGTTCCCGATGCGGCTGCGGTCGTCATCGAACCCGAGACCGGCGAAGTGCTCGCAATGGTCGGGGGCCGCGACTTCTTTGGCGATTCGGAGTTCGCGAACGTGAACCTTGCGGTCGGCACGGGCCGACAGGCTGGCTCGTCGATGAAGCCCATCCTGCTCGCCGGAGCGATCGAACAAGGCATCTCGGTCACCCAAAGCTTCGAAGCGCCACAGACGCTCACGCTGCAGCCACCCGATCTCAACGAGCCGTGGAACGTCCGAGGCGGATCTTCTCAGGGCGTTTCTGATCTTGTCGATGCGACCGTCTGGTCGCGCAACACCGTGTACGCCCAACTCGCAGTCCAGCTCGGCCCTGGCGCCACTGGTTCGTGGGCACAGCGCCTGGGAATGCAGTCCGAGATCGCGCCGGTCTATGCATCGGTTCTCGGTACCGAGAACGTCACGACACTCGATCTCGCTGCGGCCTATGCGACCTTTGCGAACCGCGGCGTGCAGCACGACCCGGTCTTCGTCAGCGAAATTCTGAACGGGGATGGCACGACGCTTTGGCGCCATGAGCCTGCCGGCGAGCAAGTCCTGACCACCCGAACCACCGACCAGCTGTCGTTTATCCTCGGCGAGGTCGTCAACCGCGGCACCGGGCGAGACGCCGACTTTGGTCGTCCCGCCGCGGGAAAGACCGGCACCGCGCAGAACTTCGCCGATGCAACCTTTGCTGGCTACACCCCCGATCTCGCTGCAGCGGTTTGGGTTGGTTTCCCGCAGGGTCAGATTTCGATGGTGCCGTGTAGCCAAAAGGCGTGCACCGCTGAGGACCCCGGTACCGCAATCCAAGTTGCCGGTGGTACGTACCCGGCCCAGATCTGGCGCGAGATCATGACCGCAGCCCACGCCGGCATCCCGACGAGCGAGTTTCCCGTGCCTCCGGTGAGCGCTCCCCCAACGACCATCGAGGTCGTCCCCGACGCGGTGGACACCCCCGACTTGTTCGGGCTGACTCCAGCCGAGGCACGAACCCAACTCAACGGCAGCTCGCTCGAACTATCTGCGGTGCAGGTTGCCGACCAGAACTTCCCAACCGGAACGATCATCAACCAGTCGCCGCCAGCCGGTATTGCTGTTCCGGGCGGAACCACCGTCATCGTCGAAGTCGCTCG
>CALHXU010000125.1 GCA_938040365.1 uncultured Acidimicrobiales bacterium | reverse complement strand
GACTTCGAAGTCGAGCGCACCGAACGGACGACGCGAACCTCGACTGTGCTGATGCTCGACCTCAGCATGTCGATGCCGATGCGCGACAACTTTGTTCCAGCCAAGAAGGTTGCGCTCGCGCTCGAGTCGCTGATCTCGGGCCAGTACCCGCAGGACTACCTCGGCATCGTGACGTTCAGCGAGGTCGCCCGGGAAGTCCCGGCGCGAGACCTCGCCGAGCTTTCGTGGGATTACGTCTATGGGACGAACATGCAACACGGGTTCCAACTCGCCCGACAAATGCTGTCGCGAGAATCTGGAACCAAGCAGATTCTCATGGTCACCGACGGAGAACCAACCGCACATATCAATTCGTTTGGCCAGCCCGAGTTCAACTACCCGCCAACGCATCAGACCATCGACCTCACCCTAAAAGAGGTGAACCGGTGCACACGCGACAACATCCGCATCAACGTCTTCATGCTCGACGCCACGCCGTACCTCACCAACTTCATCGAACAGATCACCAAGATCAACGGCGGTCGAGCCTTCTTTACCGACAATCAAAACGTCGGCGACTTCGTGCTCGTCGACTTCGTCGAACAAAAGCGGAAGCTCATACGACGAGCCGGTTAGGCACGGTTCGAACGTTTCTCGATCGACGAACGAACGACGATAGTAGGGTTGGCTAATGGCGATCGATCTCATCCCCTACGACGAGTTCTCCTACTTTGCCGACAACGCGTCCGAACACGGAATTCCCTACGAGGTACCTCCAGTCGTCCGGCGCGAGATGGTTCAACTCAGCGACGGCCGGCAACTGTCCGCGCTTGTGTGGGGAACGACCGAACCCGAGGTCATCTTCATTCACGGCGGCGCTCAAAACGCCCACACGTGGGACACCGTGATGTTGTCTCTCGGTCGGCCCGGTATTGCGATCGACCTTCCCGGCCACGGCCATTCTGGGCCACCGGCAGGAGCGACTACCGATGTTCGACGCAACGCGGCCGATGTGATGGAGACCATCGACGAGCTCGCCCCGCTCGCTCCCATGCTGGTTGGCATGAGCCTCGGCGGACTCACCTCGTTCGCGCTCATCGATGCGCACCCAGATCACTTCGATACCGTGCTGATCGTCGACATCACGCCGAGCGTGAAGCGCGAGAACGCCGAACACATCGCAGCATTCGTGAACGGGCCAACAAGCTTCGACAGCTTCGACGAGTTACTCGAGCGAACCATGGAGTTCAACCCAACACGCTCCGAGTCATCACTACGGCGCGGGATCTTGCACAACGCCGAGCAACGCAGCGACGGGTCATGGGTATGGCGCCACGCGAAGCATCGCGTGTTCGACAACCCAGATGCAGCAGCCGAAGAACCTGTCGAAGAGACTCGCGACTACCACAAGCTATGGAGCGGCGCGGAAGAGCATCGTGGTCGCCTCGTCCTCGCTCGAGGGCTGCGGTCGAACTCGGTCGTCACCGACGATCAAGTCGATGAGCTCCGACAGCGCCGCCCCGATGTCATCATCGAAAACTTCGCCGAAGCAGGCCACAGCATTCAAGGCGACATGCCCGTCGAACTCGCCGGCCTCATCGCCACCGAACTCGACCGCGTCGTCGAACTCGAACTGCCCTAAGGAGCTTTAGCCAATAGGCGCTCCGCGTGGGCACTTCCCTTACCTCGGCGTGTGCTGAGTTGAAGAGACAGCTCGGTAGTCGGTGGGGTAGGTGCGGAGTTCGTCCGACATCTGCAGCGAGGGAGCGAAGCGACCGATGCGAAGCCGAGGACGAACTTCGTGACTGCAACGCCGGCGTGGCGGGCGGTCTCGGCAGGTCAGGACAGGGGATCTGCCGGGCGGTCTCGGCAAGTCAGGACTCGACCTCTATGGGTGGGTGGGAGCTGATGAAGTCGACGATGTCTTGTGGTTCGTCGAAGACGGCGACCATGTCTTTGTAGGGGCGCTCACCGGCGAGTTGTTTGAGCAGTAGGGGAGCGGCGAGCCGGTCGTCGGCCCAGTAGGCGCTGTCGAGGAAGATCATCGGCGAGATGATGCCAAAGACCGAGTAGTGGTTCTGGGTTGCATCCATAAAGACCTCTTGGACCGTTCCGGCCGCACCTGGGGTGTAGACGACGCCGTGGGTCGCAATGGCGAGCAAGCCGTCTTCGCGGATGCTGTTGCTGAAGTACTTGGCGACCTCGGTGGCGAAGTCATTGGTGGGCTCGTGGCCATAGAACCACGTGGGGATTGCAAGGCTCGTCGCTCCGTTCGGGAACGCTTCAATGACCCGCTGGCTTGCCTCGAGGTACGCCTCGGTCGAGTAGTCGACGGCGGTAGACAGCTCTACGAGCGCAGTGTCGAGTGCATCGTCGGGGTGGTTTGCGAGCCATGCGCCGAGATTGCCAGCTTCCATTGCGCCGGGGCCACCGCCGGTGACGATCAGGTATCCGGCTCGGGTGAGCGCTCGGGTGACGACCGCGACGCTGCGATACGTTGCATCGTCTCGATGCAAGCTGTGCCCGCCCATGACCGCCACGACCTTGGCATGGCCGGCGAGGTACTCGTTGAGCGCGTCGTCGATCGCGTGATCGTGAATGCGTTGTGCCAGCGCTTCGAGGATCGGCGCCGGCGGGTTCTTTCGCCATCTGGCTTGATGCTCGTAGATGCGGCCGTCGAGGTCGTCTTTCCGAAGTTCCTGTGAGGTGTAGAGCGCGCCGCGATATGGGTTATAGGGAAGATCGTCGAATCGTGGGAAGATCGTTGCGCCTGTCGTGATCAGATGTTGCTCGGCGCGGGTGGTAAGTGAACATCCCAAGAAGGTCGCCTCTGGCCATGGCGCGCTCAGGATTTCGTCGGTGTAGTCGCACAGATCCAGCCCTTGCACCGCCACCGCGTCGGCTGTCCCCGAACGCGCGAGCAGGGCTTCGAAGTGTGAAATGGTCGAAACGTGGCCACAGTCCGGTTTGATCGAGCGGGAGGAAGTTTCGTCGTTTGTGGGGGTCGTCATCGTCTTGTCAACTTCTTGATTGAAACCAGTGTTGGCGGCGCGGGTGATGTTGCCAGTGTTGCTCATGTGCAAAAGAAATTGTGGGATTTCAAGGATTCCGCCTTTACAGATGGGTAGTTACAGTGTTGTAATTACGGGCATGGGTTACGGCGATGTCGCCGGAGCTGACAATCCGATCGACATCGCTTGGGAACGCGCGCGTTTGTGCGAACCTGGTGGGCTTGAGAGAGCAGGAAGCAATACATGGCTAAATTTGGCGCGTTCGACACAGAGGACGAGGAACCGTCTTGGCACGACCACGCGAACTGTCTCGGAGTTGATCCCGATCTTTTCTTCCCCGAACGAGGGGCATCGACCAAGGAAGCCAAAGAGGTTTGCCGAGGCTGTGTCGTCCGTGAGGACTGTCTCGAATATGCGCTCCAAAACGGCGAAAAGTTCGGCATCTGGGGTGGAATGAGCGAGCGAGAACGCCGGCGCATTCGTCGTCAACGCGCCCTCGCACGAGCAGCAGCTGCCGCCGAACTGGGCGGCTGACCTAACCGAACTTCGCTTGAGCTGGTAACCTGAGGACATGAATCTCGGTACACCAGAACTTCTCATCGTTCTCGTCGTCATTCTCGTACTCTTTGGGGGAGCGAAGCTTCCAAAGCTTGCACGCTCGCTCGGCCAAGCCCAAAAAGAGTTCAAGGATGGCCTCGCAGACGGCATCGACGACGAAAAGGCAGACGCCGACAAGGCCTAGCCATCAGCTCGTACTCCGAGCCGATCGTCAAAAACAATCGAAATCAAAGAGACCCGGGCGCGCACCAGCTCCCGGGTTTTTCATTTTTGTGTGCTGAGCCGCCCGGTCGTGAGAGAGGGCTGGTTACGGCGGGGGCTAGTGAAGAGAGGGGCGAGAACCTCTAGCGCCGTGAGCGCAACTCGATGCGAGCTTGTTTCTCTGCGTCTTTTCGGCGGGCTTTGAGGATCCGACGTCGTTGGCGTTCAGATGCTCCGCCCCACACGCCGTGGTCGATGCGGTTGGTGAGGGCGTACTCAAGGCAACCTTCGACGACCGGGCATTGCGCGCAAATCCGCTTTGCTACTTCGACGCCGACACCGTCGCTTGGAAAGAAGGTTTCAGGGGGTTGGTTTGCACACAAACCCTTTGCCATCCAGTTAGGTTCCATTAGATACACCTCCAGGTGTTCACAGGACTATTACGTTCAGACTGGACCGAAAGTTCCCGTAAAGGAAGCCTTTTGGCCCAGAAACCGAAATTCTTGACGTGCTCTTCACTCAGAACGGTAGTCTGAGCGTCGGAATAACGCGAGTTTTGCGTCTTAACATCTTCGAACGCAAAAAGATGAGGAAATCATGGCCAACACAATGGACGAACAGCTTCCGGCCCAAGGTCATGCGAAGATTGTCTACAACGGTCCAATCGCTCCGCATTGGGAGATTCGGGCAATTTCTGGCGACGGGGCCCTCATGGACGGCTTTCGCGAGCGCGTCACGGCTCGCCTGCTTTTGCTTCCGCCCCATGACCCTCAGTTCCGCCGCAACCGCGAGCGAGTGAATCGCGACGGTGAGCGTGAACGCATCTACATCGAGTGGGACCTCGGCTACGAGGAAGAAGAACAAGAGCAGGGTCAACGCCGCTCGTAACTCGGCCTAGGGCCAAGATTCGGTGCGATCGGTCCGATTCGTTCGCGAACAAGTGATTTCATCTGGCAATTTGTTGCGTCCTTTGCTGAACTAATGCCTGTCGGCTCCGCGCCGATGGAAACCGGTGGCAGAGGAGCACGAATTGCACGAGCAAACCCCAGTGATCGGCCTCGACGGCCGAGAGTTCTCCGTTGCTCCAATCGACGCGAATCCAACGAACTACCTCAACCGAGAACTGAGCTGGCTGTCGTTCAATGCTCGGGTTCTCGCACTTGCTGCCGACGCGAAGATTCCGTTGC
Organism: uncultured Acidimicrobiales bacterium; assembly: GCA_938040365.1. Classification (GTDB taxonomy): domain Bacteria; phylum Actinomycetota; class Acidimicrobiia; order Acidimicrobiales; family SHLQ01; genus SHLQ01. The sequence goes on along the minus strand of CALHXU010000125.1, from coordinate 9,425 downwards.
TCGAACGGTTGAAGTTCGTGGCGATCTATGCCGGCAACTTAGATGAGTTCTTCCAGGTGCGAGTCGCTGGCCTTCACGATCTGGTCGCCGGCGAGGTTCGCTTCCGTGGCCCCGATGGCCGCACACCCGAAGAACAGCTGGCGGCGATCGGAACCGCACTGCAATCACTCGAGGCGCAGCGCCAAGAAATCTTCACCGAACAACTGATCCCTCAGCTCGAACTACAGGGCATCTGCATCGAAAAATACGACGACCTCGATGGCGAGGACAAAAAGATCGCCGACATCTACTTCGACGAGCAGGTGTTCCCGATCCTCACCCCACTTGGCCTCGACCCGGGCCATCCGTTTCCCTACATCTCGGACCTCTCGCTCAACCTCGGCGTTCGCGTCCGCGAGCCAAACAATGAACGGACCCGTTTCGCGAGGATCAAGATCCCCGACATGGTGGATCGATTCGTGAAGCTCTCCCAGCCGGGCCGGTTCGTCCTCATCGAAGACCTGATCATCAATCACCTCGACCAGCTTTTCCCTGGCCTCGAGATCGACGAGCACCTCGCATTCCGAGTGACCCGCAACGCCGACCTGAACTATCGCGATGAAGAGGCAGAAGACCTTCTCGAACTGGTTGAGATGGAGCTTCGTCGACGCAGATTCGGTAATGCAGTTCGCCTCGAACTTGGGATCAGTAACGGCAATTCGATTCGGGCGCTGTTGAAAGACGAGCTGGAACTCGACGATGCCGATGTCTACGCCGACGCTGCGCTGTTGGCAATGGTCGACCTTTGGTCGTTTATGAAGCTCGACAGAGGAGACCTTCGTTTCGATGAGTTCTCGCCGGTCGTTCCAGCGAGGATCTCCCAGCGCGCAGGCGACGAGGTCGACCTCTTTGAGACGCTTCGAAGCCGCGATCTGCTCATTCACCAGCCATACGAATCGTTCTCGGCGTCAACCCAAGAGCTGATCCGACGCGCCGCGGCCGACCCTGATGTCGTCGCGATCAAGATGACGCTGTATCGAACCTCATCGGATAGCCCGATCGTTCGCGCGCTGGTGCGCGCCGTCGAACAGGGCAAACAGGTCGCGGTCCTCATCGAGCTCAAAGCCCGGTTCGACGAGCGGGCAAACATCGAGTGGGCAAAGACGCTCGAACAAGCTGGCGTGCACGTGACTTACGGGCTGACCGGTTTGAAGATTCACGCCAAGCTTACGATGATCGTGCGCCGCGAGAGCGGGCGAATGGTCCGCTACTGCCACTTCGGCACCGGCAACTACAACAAGGGAACCGCCCGTCTCTACGGCGACTTCTCGCTCATGACCGCATCGGAGAAACTGGGCGACGAACTCGCGGTGCTCTTCAACACCCTTACCGGCTACGGCGGCCAGATCAGCTACGACGATCTACTCGTTGCCCCCGATGGTTTGCGAACGGGCCTCAGCGAACTCATCCGCCAAGAAATGCGCTCGCAAAAGGGACGCATCATCATGAAGATGAACAGTCTCGTCGACCCCGGGATGATCGGTCTGCTCTATGAAGCAAGCCAAGCCGGTGTCGAAATCGATCTGATCGTTCGTGGCATCTGCGGACTGCGCGCTGGCGTGAAAGGGCTCTCGGACAACATTCGCGTCCGTTCGGTAATCGGTCGCTACCTCGAACATGCTCGGGTCTACTACTTCGCCAATGGCGCCGGCGAGGCAGAACCGGTGATCTACATGGGCTCGGCCGACCTAATGCAGCGCAACCTCGACCACCGCGTCGAAACGCTCGTGGCGCTCGCCGACCCTCAGGTTGCGGCCCAAGTTCTCGAGACGCTCACCATGGAGCTGCAGCCAAATCTCCAGAGCTGGTACCTCGATGCAGAGGGTGGATGGCGACGTGATGCGAGCGGCGACCTGATCGACCTGCACGCATCGTTTGAACAAATGGCCAAAGAGCGCCGTCGCGCTGGCAAGAAACCCGTAGCTGGGCAGCGCTAGATCGATGGGTAAAGACGACGAGCTGAAGGTAAAGGCGGCCGGCGGCATCGTCGTGCGCGCCGCGAAGAAGGGCCCAAAGGTTCTGCTCGTTCATCGCCAGCGCTACAACGACTGGAGCTTTCCAAAAGGCAAGCTCGATCCGGGTGAAAAGTTCAAAGAGGCTGCGGTACGCGAAGTCCTCGAAGAGACCGGCTATTCGTGCAAGTTGCACAAACCATCGCTGCCTTCGATGCGATATACCGACAACGCCGGTCGAGATAAAGAGGTCCGATATTGGATCATGACGGCGCTGTCGGGTGAGTTCGAACCAAATGACGAGGTCGACCTCATTGCATGGGTTCGATGGGACAAAGTTGTCGATCGCCTGAGCTATGCAAAGGATCGCCAGTTCTTTCTCGATGTCCACCGCAGCGGTCGGATCGCCGAAGCGCTCGGCGAATAGGCGTTTCTCGACGCTGCAAAAGGTCGCGCCTAATTTTCGCGTTACCCCGTTCCGCCATCTGTTGCGTCGTCGTTTACCCGCTGTTCACCTTGCGTGTTCCAAGACGTAAATCGCCGTCTCTACCGTGGGTAGCACTGGCCGGACTGTCGTCTGGCATCGAGACCCCTCAGGAGGGACCAACGTGTTTACGCAATCTCGCAAGCAGCTCAAAATTGCAGCTGCCGTCTGCACTCTGTCGCTCGTCGCAGCAGCGTGCGGCGGATCATCGGATACTTCAACCGACTCAGGTAGCAGTGGTGCGTCGGGCGAGATTCTCGTGTCTGGTTCTTCGACGGTTGCGCCGATCTCTACGCGAGTCGCTGAACTCTTCGAATCGGTCAATTCCAGTGTTCTCGTCGACGTCGACGGACCAGGAACCGGCGATGGCTTTGCGCTCTTCTGCGACGGCCTGACCGACATCTCCGACGCCTCTCGCCCAATTCGCGACACCGAGGCTGCAACGTGTGCGGAGAACGGTATCGAGTTCACCGAAATTCTCGTCGGCATCGACGGCATCGGCATCATGACCAACACCAACAACTCGGCGGTCGACTGCATCACCTTTGAACAACTCTTCAACCTGATCGGCCCGAACGGAGAAGGAACCACGACGTGGGCAGAGGCCGACTCGAGCCTTCCCGATGCGCCGCTCTCGATCTTTGGTCCGGGCGCCGAATCGGGTACTTTCGACAGCTTCGTTGAGATCGTCATCGAAGATCTCGCCGAAGAGGCAGGAGTCGAACCAACGACCCGCACCGACTACAGCCCGTCGGCTGACGACAGCCAAATTCTCGGCGGCATCCAAACCTCCGACACCACCCTCGGTTGGGTCGGCTTTGCGTTCGCCGAGCCAGCTCCGGTCAAGCTCCTCGAGGTCGACGGCGGTGACGGCTGCGTCGCAGCTACCGCAGAGACCATTGCATCGAACGAGTACCCAATCAGCCGTAACCTCTTCATCTACGTCAACAACAACCGGGCCGCCGAGTCCGAAGCGCTGACCGAGTTCGTTGACTTCTACGTCACCGAAGGCCTCGACGTCGCAGTCGCTGAGGTTGGCTACGTTCCGCTCGCAGATGATGCGAAGGAAGAAGTTCGTGCCGCCTGGAACGGCTAGTTAACGCTCGTGATGGTGGTTGCCTCGAGATCGTTCTCGGGGCGGCCACCACCCCCACTGCCCAATGCATTCTCCCCCCGCTGACACGATTAGGTTTTCACCATGGCTGACATAGGAATTGAGTCGCAGCCGATACTTCCGCTCCGAGGTATATCGATCGAAGCGCTCGCCTCGCCCGCACGACGGGCCCGCAAAGAGGCCGCTATCCGCTTCATCTTCTTGCTCGCTGCACTCGTATCGATCGCGATCTCGCTGCTCATCGTTCTGTCGCTCGTCCGTGAGGCCAGCGTCTTTGCGTTCAACATCGACTGGCGCCAGACATGGGGCCAAATCGGTTGGTTCCCACGCCAGGGTGTGTACGACATGCCCACGGTCCTCGTGTCATCGCTTATCGTCACCGGCGTTGCGATGCTCGTTGCTGGCCCGCTCGGCCTCGGCTCGGCGATCTACCTCTCTGAATATGCGAGCCGGCGAACCCGTGGCATCCTCAAGCCGGTTCTCGAGATCCTCGCCGGCGTCCCCTCGGTCGTCCTCGGCTTCTTTGCGCTCTTCTTCCTTAGCCCCCAGGTGGTCGAACGTCTCGGACGGAACGGTTGGCTCGTGATCGGCGCAGTCTTGGTGATCGCCTACATCGCGATCGTGGCCTCGTGGATGCGAAAGCTCATCAAACGAGAAATCGATACCCCACTGTCGACCCAGCTGGTGCGGGTCGCTGCACTCACCTTCTCGGTGGCGTTTGGTCTCATCCTCATCTGGTGGGTGCTTCGAGTCGCCGGTCCATCCGATGTCGACAACGGTCTCCCCTTCGTAAAACGCGGTGGGCAGCTTGCAGCTGCCGCAGTCGGTGTCGGAATCTTGACGATCCCGCTCGTCGCTTCGGTCTCTGAAGATGCGCTGGCCTCGGTTCCTCAAGAGCTTCGCCAAGCGTCGGCTGGTCTCGGCGCTCGTAAGATCACCACGACGATCCAGGTTGTGCTCCCCGCAGCAGTTTCGGGCATTGTCGCCGCGTTCATCATCGGGGTCAGCCGAGCACTCGGCGAAACCATGGTCGTGTTCATGGCCGGCGGCGCAGCCGACGCAGCCCGCTTTACCGACTCGCCGTTCGAAGGCGGGCTCACGATGACCGCTGCCATGGCATCGCTCGCTACCGGCACCGACAACGTCGTCGGCGAGGGACTGACCTTTCAAAGCCTCTACTTCGTTGGCTTTGTGCTGTTCGTCTTGACACTCGGACTCAACATCATCGCCGGACGCTTCGTGAACCGCGTTCGCGAGAAGTACTAGGAGGCGCTGACTATGGCACTTGGAACCATCGGCGGAGACGGCCGCACCACAGCGCGAGTCGAACAAGAAATCTTCTCCCGGGGACGAGACCTCAAGGGATCGAGCTTCAAGACCCTCATGTTCTCGGCACTCGGCGTGAGCATCCTGGTTCTCGTCGTTCTCATCGTCGACGTGTTAGTCGACGGCTGGCCGGTGCTGACCACCCGCTTGGGTGGCTTCATCTCCGGCACCCTTCGGAGCCAGTCGACCGACGAGTTGCTCGGCATCTCACAAGGTCTCGCCGGTTCGCTCTGGATCGCAATTTTCGTGATCCTCCTCTCGTTCCCGATCGGCATTGCGTCGGCGATCTACCTTGAGGAGTACGCCACGCAAGGACGGCTTACCTCCGCGATCGATATCGCAATTCGTAACCTCGCCGGCGTTCCATCGGTTGTCTATGGCCTCCTCGGACTCTTCCTCTTCGTGACGACGAACAACGGCGAGAGCACACTGTTCGCCGGTGGAATCACCCTCGCGATACTAGTTCTGCCAATCGTGGTGATCACCTCGGCCGAGGCAATCCGAGCCGTGCCGTCAAGCCTCAAACAAGGTGCGTACGGTGTCGGCGCAACCAAGTGGGATGTCATCCGCACTCAGGTCTTGCCCTTCGCAGCCCCTGGCATCTTCACCGGAACACTCCTTTCGCTTTCCCGAGCGATCGGCGAAGCAGCCCCACTGATTCTCGTCGGGGCAATCACCGACCGTCTCGCACCCCGAGATCGATCGATCTTTTCACCCGAACAGCTCGATGATCGCTTCACCGCAATGCCGATCGTCATCGTTGGTTGGGTTCAAGAAGCCGCCCGCGATGTCGGCTTTGCCGCTGCCGCCGGTGCTGCGATTGTCGTGCTGCTCGTCGTGGTTATTGCGATGAATTCGGTGGCGGTCATGCTTCGCAGCTACTTTGAAAAGAAGCGGGGATAACCGATGGTTAGATTACTGCCCTCCAAAGAGAGACTTTCGAAAGGTTCGCGTGTGAGCGCTGAAGAACTAGCTGCTGATGTTGCGGTCGATGCCGTAGCTTCAGAACAGACAGCACCCACCGACGCCATCATCGATGACGACATGCCCGAAAGCGACCTCGTCTTCAACGTGAGCGACCTCAGCGTGTACTACGGCGACTTCCGCGCCGTTCGCGACGTCAACATGGCGATTCGCCCAAAGGAGATCACCGCACTGATCGGCCCATCGGGCTGTGGAAAGTCGACGGTCCTCCGCTCGTTCAACCGAATGAACGACCTCATTCCAACCGCTCGAGTCGAAGGCACGCTCCTTTACCGTGGCGTCGACCTCTACGACGAGCGAGTCGACCCGGTCGAAGTTCGTCGCCGAATCGGCATGGTCTTCCAGAAGCCGAACCCATTCCCAAAGAGCATTTACGACAACGTTGCCTACGGGCCACGAGTCGCAGGCCAGAAGAAGGGACTCGACGATGTTGTCGAGTCGAGCTTGAAGAAGGCCGCCCTCTGGGACGAAGTAAAGGACCGCCTCAACGAGTCGGCAATCGGTATGTCTGGCGGCCAGCAGCAGCGCCTTAGTATCGCCCGTGCAATCGCTGGTGATCCCGAGGTTCTCCTCATGGACGAGCCGTGTTCGGCGCTCGATCCAATCGCAACGGCACGCATCGAAGAACTTATGGCCGAGCTCAAAGACGAGTACACGATCCTCATCGTGACCCACAACATGCAACAGGCGGCGCGAGTCTCGGATCGCACGGCGTTCTACTCGGTCGAAGTCGACGAAAAGAGTGATCGGCGCACCGGCATTCTCGTCGAGTACACCAACACCGAGAAGCTTTTCTCTAACCCCGACGACGAACGAACCGAAAACTACATCACTGGGCGATTCGGCTAAGGCGACTACGCCCGCCCAGGAACACCGAGGTAAAGCAGTGTCTCAGATCGAACTACGTGGAAACTTCCACGAGGAACTCAACATCGTCAGCGACACCATCGTGACCCTCGCTGCCCACGTCACCGAGGCCATTCCGCGGGCGACCGAAGCATTGATCAACAACGATCTCGAGCTGGCCCAAGAGGTCATTTCTCACGACGACGAACTCGACCTTCTCTCGCTGCAGATCGAAGAGCGCTGCTACGCGCTGATCGCACTGCAGCAGCCAATGGCGATCGACATGCGGTCCATCGTGACCGCCATGAAGATCAATGGTGAGTACGAGCGATCGGGCGATCTCGCCGTCAACATTTGCAAGGGCGTTCGCCGCATCTATGGCATTTCGCTCTCGCCGACGCTTCGCGGCCTAGTCACGTCGATGGGCGAGGAAGCGGTTCGGCTCACCCGAGTATCGGTCGACGCCTACGCCGAAGGCAGCGAGGGACTTGCCGCAGCGCTGCCCGACATGGATGATCGCCTCGACGATCTTCAGGCCGACTTCATCCAAGAGATCTTCGCCGCTCATTCTCGTGGCGAACTCAAACTCGAAGAGACCGTTCAACTCGCCCTCGTCGCCCGTTTCTACGAACGCATCGGCGACCACGCCGTGAATATCGGCGACCGAGTGATGTACATGGTCACCGGCGAGTCGACCGAATCGGCAGGAGCTGCACGAGCCCGGGCGGCCCAAGAGGGCGACGAGGCGGAATAGCCAATGTGGCAGTTCTTCACGTTGGTGCTCGTCATCGTGATCATTGTGCTGCTCCTAACAAATACTCAGCGCGAGCGTTCGATTCTCGAAAAGCTCAAGCGAACACTCGAGACCGCTGGTGACGATCGGGCCGAACCGACCTCGGTCGACGCCGCCCTCGACCGGCTTGCCAACATGGTGCACTCCGATGAGTCAGACGAAATGCCCCGTCGGGTAGCGGTTGCATTCGATGCAATGACCGCAGGCGCAGTCCTGGTCGACGCCGACGGTGTCGAACTTATGCGCAACAGCCGTGCGCTTCCGTACGCGACTGGTCGCCACGGCGATGCCCTCATCGAGAACGCAATCCAATCGAGCATTCAGGCTGCGGTCCGGGGCGAGACGACCGACGAAGAACTGCGATTGCACGGACCGCCCGATCGGACGCTCTTCATCGTTGGAAGCCCGCTCGTCGAGGCTGGTGAGCTCCTCGGCGCCATCGTTCTTGTCGATGACATCAGCGAGCAAGTGCGTTTGGACAATGTCCGCCGCGATTTCGTGGCGAACGTAAGCCACGAGCTGCGCACGCCGGTTGGCGCAATCCGCCTTCTTGCCGAAACGCTCGAAGGTGAAAACGACCCTGAGGTCATCAACTCGTTCCTCGGCAGAATCCAAAACGAAAGCGACCGGCTCGCGAAGCTGGTCGACGCGCTGCTCGACCTCAGCCGGATCGAGGGCGCGTCCGATGTCGAAGTTGCTCCGGTCGACATTGGTGCGGTCGTGCGCGAGGCAGCAGCGGCGTTATTCGCAGCGGCGGAAAAGAAGAGCATTGACCTCGAGGTCGATATCGAAGACCCACCGATGGTGATGGGTGTGCAAAGCCAACTCGTTTCGGCGGTGTCCAACCTGTTTGCAAACTCGATCAAATTCACCGGTGTCGGTGGCCGAGTGCACGGTCGGGTCGTGGTTCACGGCGACGAAGTGGCTATCGCAATCGAAGACAGCGGAATCGGAATTCCAGCGAAGGATCTCGATCGAGTCTTCGAACGCTTCTATCGAGTCGACCACGGACGTGCGACCGATACGGGAGGCACCGGCCTTGGGCTGTCGATTGTGCGAAACGTGGCAGTAAATCACGGCGGCCGCGTCGAAGTTGCCTCCCAAGAAGGTGTGGGTTCGACGTTCTCGATCATCTTGCCCGTCGGCGGCCCCGATCGTTCCGAGCAGCGCGACATCGTGTTCGAAGACATCGATGAGTGAGGCATCAGTTCTCGTCGTCGAAGACGAGCCGAGCTTTGCCGAAGCTCTGACGCTCGGGCTTGGCCGTGAAGGTTTCGCCGTCACGGTTGCCTCCGACGGCGCCGATGCGCTTCGCCGCTTCGATGAGATCGGCCCCGACATCGTGTTACTCGATGTGATGCTGCCGACGATCTCGGGTATCGATGTGTGCCGAGAGATCCGGACAAAGTCGAACGTCCCGATCATCATGGTTTCGGCCAAGGGCGAAGAGCTCGACACGGTGGTCGGGCTCGAAGTCGGCGCCGATGACTACGTGACGAAGCCGTACCGCCTACGTGAGCTTGTCGCCCGGATGCGCGCCGTGATGCGGCGTGTCGACGACGCTGCCGCAGCGGCCGACGATGTCTCCGACCCTCGTGCCGAGGCCATTACCGTCGGCGATGTCACCGTCGATACCGAGCGCCACGAGGTCATCGTGCGCGGCGAGTCGCTCGACTTGCCGCTGAAGGAGTTCGATCTGCTGTCGGTCCTGATCGAGAACGCCGGCAAAGTCCTCACACGGGACGTGCTCATCGAACGGGTCTGGGGCGTCGACTACTACGGCGACACAAAGACGCTCGACGTCCACATCAAGCGCCTTCGCTCCAAGATTGAAGACGACCCGAAGAACCCAACACGGATCACCACGATCCGCGGCCTCGGTTACAA
>CALHXU010000124.1 GCA_938040365.1 uncultured Acidimicrobiales bacterium | reverse complement strand
GGTGCCGATCAGCTTCGACAGTCTCGTCGAGGTGTACGAAGACGGCCGTGCATTGCGCACCCTCGATGTTGAGGCGGTGATGTCGATGGCGGTATGTGCCCGGATCCGGGTCGATCCGTCGGTCGCGCGAGCAGTCGATAGTGGAACGCTCGTCTCGAGACGGCCCAGAGCAGTGCGCCGGTTCGTGGCTGACCTCCGGGACGAACACCATGGATCACAACGAGCACAGCTTCCGGCGCGGTTGGCCTCGTGGTAGCGCCAGTGCCCGATGATGCCCTCATTCAAAGGGTCCACGAAGCGCTCTGGAAGCGCCACGAGTCGACCGGTGCAACATGTGCGGGCCAGCTCGAAGGCCGACTCGACAAACTCGTTGACGAACTAGCTCCGCTCGTATCGTTCGAACGCCGACAGGGAATCATCTCGGAGGTGCAAGCTCGAATCGATGGCCTCGGGCCCTTGCACGAGTTCGCCCAGGACCAGTCCATCAGCGAGATCATGGTCAACGGCGGTGGCGAAGTGTGGGTTGAGCGGGCGGGTTCTTTGGCCGATACGGGACGCCGCATCGAGGCCGGCGAGGTACATCAGTTGTTGCGCAGACTCGCGGCGCAATCGGGAAGACGTATCGACCTTCGCACGCCGAGCGTCGATGTGCGGTTGGCCGACGGATCCCGCCTGCATGGAATCATCCCGCCGCTCGCCGTCGATGGTCCGTGTGTGACGATCCGTCGTTTCTCGCGGGCAGAACTCACACTCGACGACCTCTGCGGACCCGACGCAGCGCTCATGTTGCGAACTGCGGTCACCGACCTTTCGACGATCATCGTTGCCGGGGCTACCTCTTCGGGAAAGACGACGCTGTTGAACGCCTTGGCCGAAGGCATTTCGCCCGACAGTCGCATCATCACGATCGAGGATGCGGCTGAACTTCAGCTCGGCGACCGCCATGTGGTTCGCCTCGAAACTCGGTCGTCGGCTGAAACAGTCGAGGCCGTTGGGTTACGAGAGCTGGTCCGTCACGCGCTGCGAATGCGGCCTGATCGCATCATCTGCGGTGAGATGCGTGGGGCCGAGGCGCTCGATCTGATCCAAGCGATGAATACCGGGCATCGAGGTTCGATGTCGACCGTGCACGCAAACACCGCCGTCGATGCGCTTCGACGTATCGAGACAATGATGTTGCTCGCCGATGCAGAGCTTCCACTGCAGGCCATTCGAGAACAGCTCGCCGCCTGTATCGACCTTGTTGTGATGATGGCTCGCCAACCAGATGGCAAGCGTCGGGTGGTCTCGATCTCTTCAGTACCGAACGAGGTCGGCAATGCGTGGAAGCTCAACTCTGAAATAGTGGAGGCGGGTTCGTGACGGCTCGTCGTGTGGTGCTCAACGACCCGCCAGCCTCGGCCAGGCCGAGCCGCGTTGCCGCCGTTCGATCGCGACGTCACGATCAGCACATCCTTCCCGAGGTTGCATTGCGGCTCGCTCGCGTCCTTCGCTCGGGGGTGCCGCTCGAGCCGGCGATCCAACAGGTCGATCACGATATCGACCACGCCCACCGCAACTTGGCGACCGCCGCGCAGCACGTGTTCGTCGGTCGCAACCTCGGCGACGTGATTCGAGACTGGACGCAACACGCAACGAGCGACGCCGAGCATCTCCTCGTCGGCGTTCTCGATTTGGGGGTGCGCGCCGGCGCCGATCTGGCCGTTGCGCTCGATGCGGTCGGCGAGGCGATTCGCGACGAGGTCGACCACGAGCGTCGGCGACGGATTTTGCTGACGCAGAATCAGATGTCAGCTGCGGTGCTCGTGTGCCTCCCGTTGCTCTTCGCTGCAATTGCCTCACTTACCCGAGGCTTCGTCTATAGCGGCCGTCTCGGGCTTGCCTTTCTCGTGGGCGGTTTGGTGCTCGATGCCCTCGGTGTGTTGTGGATCCGGCGTCTGCTCAGGAGGTTGCGATGAGGGCGATACGGAAACAACCACCGCGACCCCAACGCTCGTCGATCATCAAGGCGCGCCGAACGTCACGGCGATTGGCCCACGCTCGCGCCACTGGTTTACCGACGATCGTCATGTTGTTGAGCCTTGCGACTGCGGCGGGACAGAGCCCGCGGGCTGCGATTCGAATCGTGGCGGGCTTGGTCGATGCAGGCGGGGCAGTGGGCGTTGTCGCAGCCGATTTCGCCGAAGTTGAGCGGCGACTCAGCTTGGGTGCTTCGCTCGAGACTGCGGTTCTTGAGTCGGAAAGCCAAGGTGGTCGCGGAACCGATGTGGCGAGGGTGCTCGACGTCTTGCGTCGCGCAGAGACCGATGGTGCGGCGTTGCAGTTACAGTTCGAATTTCTCATTCGTGATCTGCGGCGCAGCCGCGCGAATGCGCTCGATGAGGCGGCCCAACGGTTGACCGTTGCCTTGTTGTTCCCGCTGGTCGTGTGCATCTTCCCCGCCTTCGTACTGCTCGCAATCGCACCACTCGTCGTCGAGGCGCTCGCCGGGTTGAGCCTCTAGTTCTACGCCGGGCTAGCCGTCGTATCTCGATCAACCGCACCTGACGGTTGGTCCTTTCATCAAAGACAAACTGAAAGTGAGCAACGACCATGTTGCAGACCACTACCGCACTCCGATTCGCCAGCGCAGGGTCACGTGCACGTGAAGCGGTTCGATCCCGCCTTACCGACGACCGCGGCCA
>CALHXU010000123.1 GCA_938040365.1 uncultured Acidimicrobiales bacterium | reverse complement strand
TCTGCGCAAATCGCACACCAGCCGATGGCGCCATGTCAGACACAGCGGTGGCGAGCAGCGTGAGTGCTGTCTCAATGTCGGTGTGGTCAACGATTGCCATAAGCTCACTATATCGAACATACGTTCTGTTATCAACTCGAAGAGTCAAATAGTTTCGCTATTTGCAACGGAGTGTGAGCAGTGCCCGCCTAGCGTTTGGTAGCGACCCACACCGACCACGTCAGGATCTCGCGGTCGCGTGCGTGGTCCTTCTGCCATTGCGCTTGTTCGGATACAAACGATGCCGATCGTTCGCCCGGGTACGTCTCGGCCCACAACAGCGCAGCTTCACGAGTTCGTTGGATGTACTCGTCCCACGCATCGTCGGTGGTGTTGACGCGGCCGAGCAGGTCGAGTCCGTGGGTATCGAAGGATGCTTCGAGCTCCTCGATGGATTCGATCGCACCATGGCTCTCGGTGACCGAGTTTGCGTCGAGGCCATCTCGCAGGTGCATATCGCCAATTGCGATTCGCCCGCCCGGAGCGGTTCGTTCCGCAAGCGCCCGCACGGTTCCGGCAAAGCCGTGCCAAACCCACGACGCGCCGAGGCACGCCGTGAGGTTGAACGTTTCGTTCCGTCCGTGATCTCGAGCCTCGTCGATCACCCAGGTAATGTCATTCGCTGCGCCGCGGCCGTCTGCGGAATCGCGACCCAGCTGCTCAGTTGTTAGGCGATGGGCAGTTCGCAGCATCCAGGGTGAAAGGTCGACCCCACGACCACTGACCGCTGCTTTGGCGCGAAGTCGGCGAAGGAGCTCGCCGTGCCCGGAAGCAAGATCGAGCGCTCGCTCGCCGCTCGTGGGGGAGAGGATCTCAACGACTTGGTCGAGATCGGCCGAGGTCATTGGGTTGTCGATCGTCATCGTGTGATGGAGCGCTTCGAAGATCTCGAAGCGGTCCCACAGCGGCGCAAGTTCGATACCCGCGGCGACGGTGATGGCGGGGTCGAGTTCGCGATGGTCCACGAGCGCTCACGCTAGTGGCCGAAATTCAATCCCAGGTCGGTGCGAGCCGAGCGGAGCGTCCGGCGCGGTGGTCTGCCAACGCTTGTTGGCCGAGGCGCAGCATCGGGCTCATCGTAAGCACGAAGAACACCGTGGCCGGGCCGAGGTCGCCACCGAGGGCTACGCCACCGACGACGATTGCGATCTCGATGCCACGGCGGACTCTAAAGCCATCCTTGCCTCGGTCTTCGGCGGCGTTCATCAGCAGCTCGATCGCGCCGCCGGTCAGGCCAGCGTGGATCACCATGGCTACGCCACCCGCGATAGCCATCGTCCCAAGGACGACGAAGAGCATTCGGGTGAACATGTCACTCGGGTCGTTGATCAGATTGAGCCAGAGGTCGACGGCGAGGCCGTTGCCGAGGAGGTAGAACAGTCCGCTAATTCTTGGCCGCCGCCCGAGGGCAGCGGCGATTGCGAAGAGCACGCCGGTGAAGAGCCATGCTGCCTGGCCGAGTGTGATGCCGAGTAGGTCACGAAGTGCGGTGAGCATGACGTCGTATGCCGGGACACCGAGGTCGGCGTGTACGAACAGTGAGACGCCGAGACCGATCAGGATCGACCCGCCAAGCTGGCTCATGACCTGACGCGACGTCGTGCGGGTGCGTGGCTGTTGGGTGATGCGCTCGGCGGCCACTCGACCATGGCGCGACAGTCCGGCGAACCAATCGACCTTCGAGCGCGCCGAGGCAGCGACGGATGGTCGGCGACGATCGCCGCGTCTGCGTTCACGAATTGCGGAGGGTTTGAGCGAAGAAGCCACGAATACTAGTAACGGCACAAGCGACGGAAATATGTCGCGTGTTCGGGGCAGCATGGGTCACACGAGAGGGGTCAGCGGTCACACCTATCGTGGTCGTGGCGGCGAACGTTCTTAGGCGATTCCCATCCGAGCTTGACGGCCTGTTCTGTGGTCGCACAAGGCTTGTCGCCCGACCCGCAGCAATGGCCCCATCGTGACGATGAAAAAGATCGTCGCAGGTCCGAAGTCGCCGCCGAGTAAGACACCGAGGACAACGATTGCAAGCTCGATGACGCTGCGTAGCTTGAACGGGTCAAGACCTCGATCTCGACCGGCTCGCATGAGCGCATCGATCGGCCCACCCGTCAGGCCAGCATGGACGACCATCGCGACACCCCCGGCGATTGCGCCGGTTCCGACGAGCACGAAGAGCAGCCGGGTGAACATGTCGTCTGGCGTGTTGAGGAGGTTGACCCAGAAGTCGACGGCGAGACCGTTGCCGAGCAAGTAGAAGAGGCCGCTCACTTTCGGGCGATGTCCGAGCAGTGTTGCTATCCCAAAGAGCGAGCCGGTGAAGACCCACGATGCTTGACCGAGCGAAATGTTGAGGATGTCGCGCAATGCCGTGAGCATCACGTCGTAGGCCGCGACGCCGAGGTTTGCGTGAACGTAGAGCGAGACGCCGAGGCCGATCAGTAGGGAACCGGTGAATTGGCTCATCCCTTGGCGAGCGCCGGTGCGGGTCTCGGGCTTTTTCGTGAGGCGTTCGGCCGCGAGCGAACCATGGCGAGATAGACCAGCGAACCAGTCCATCTTGGCCTGTGCCCAAAGGCGGGCAGCCGAGCGACGGTGACCGTCGACAGACTCCAAAGATGGGTTCCCCATAGATAGGTAACTCAGAAAAGGTCCGTACTATTCGCGATCATTTGAGTTTTCCGCGCGAGCATTTCAGGACCTGGGGTGGGTTCCTCAGTCGTCGTAGCGCGGCTTTTGTCGCAGCTTCTTTTGTTGTGAGTTCTTTCGCTTCGATTCAACCCGTCGTCGCTGCGACCCTCGGGTTGGTCTTGTTGCTCGTCGAGTTTTCACCGGTGTCAGTGCGGTACGGACTCGACCGGCAAGCCGCTCCTCAGCGATCGTTCGATTGCGAAGTTGCGAGCGCTCATCGTCAACCACGATTCGGACGAGCGGTCCGAAATGATCGATAAGCAATCCACGTTGCCGTTCGGTGATGACCACCGAGCTCTCGACATCCCACACAAGCTCGACTCGAGTTGCAGCCTTGTTTGCGTGTTGGCCGCCTGGGCCACCCGATGCGGTGAACCGTTCGGTCAGCTCGGTTTCGGGAATCGTAAAGAAGGGTGCAACCACGACCGGCATGAGCGAATGGTAGGTCGAACGGTTGGAACTTTTGGGGAGCTGGTGACCTTCGGCGGTGTACCAGCGCTGTCTGTGGGCCTGGTTTTGGGCGCCAAACTGCCGTGACTCATTTTGGTGTACTTCTTAAATTCTTCGTCACATCGGTCGATGGGTGCCCTACATAAGCGCTTAACCCCATGTAAGAGCGGAGACATCAGATGGTCGTAGGTTCGAATACCTTTTGGCGAGACCGACTGGAAAGGATCGCAGCACTCGCTGTCTTCTTTTTGGTCGCAACCGTCGTTGTTCCTGGAGCCGCGCCGCTTAACGCGGCGGCCGGTGATCCGCCGGTAACCGGAGCGATCTTCGTCGACACCGACCGTGACGGCGAACTCGACGCAGGGGAGTCGCTCGCCGACACCGACCCGTACTTTCCACCGAACGGCGTCACCGTCACGGCGTACGATGCTGCGGGCAACAGCGTGAACGGCGTTGTTACGCCAGGATCACCACCGACCTACAGCATCGACTCAACCACCTTGGACGGACAGGACTACCGCATCGAGTTCGGGCTGGATCCAGCAGACGAAGCGGCAGGGTGGACGTTCACCATTCGTGGCGCAGATTCTGAAAGCGATGTGCAGTTCAAGTCGGCCGGCGACGTTGCAAACGTCGGTGTCGTGCCGCCGTCGTCTTGTCGCGATGGAGACGGTTCGCTCTTCATCACCTGCTTTGCGTTGTCGGGACTTACCGACACGGTCCTCACCACCGACTACGACACGGCGAACAAGGTCGTTAGCGGTGTTGAAGACGACACGGGGTCGATCTGGGGAAGTGGCTATGACGAGTGGAACGACCGCCTTTGGGTCGGGGCATTTCTCCGGCAAGGGTTCGAGCTTGGTCCTGGTGGGCCTGCAGCGCTCTATTCTCAGACTGCGGGCGGCGCTTGGGTAAGTTATGACCTTGGTCCGAGCTTCCTCGGCGGCTACGACGTCTCGACTGCGACGAAAGAAGAGAGCGCGGCATCGGTTGGTCGTGTCGGCATCGGCGACATCGAAGTTTCGCCAGACGGGCGCACCCTCTTTGTAACCAACCTCGCCACCAACGCGCTTCACATCTATGACGTCACCAGCGGAACTCCGCTGCTGAGTTCGACAGTGCCGATCCCTAACCCTGGCTGTGCAGCTGGCGACAGTCATCAGATCTTCGCAACCAAGGCAACTTCGAACACCTCGGCACTCGTCGGCATGGTGTGCACCGCCGACTCATCTGGATCGCTCGCAAACCTCACCGCACACGTGGTCGAAGTAACCACCGCTGGCGCAATCGCACCAGTTCCAGGAGCGGCCACCATCCCACTCGACTACCAGCGCGGCTGTTCGATCACGAACACGACGCCCGCATGCTCGGAGTTCTGGGAGCCGTGGACCGATTCGTCTGCGTACCTCGCGAGCCGAATCGTCACGCCATCATTTGGCGGCAACTGGAATGACGTTCGTCAGCCGTTGCTGAGCGACCTCGAGATCGGCGCCGACGGCAACTTGATCCTCGGCTTTGCTGATCGAACGTCGCTCCAACATGCGACCAGCACGCTTTGGGACGACTCATCGACACCAAGCGTGGACGAAGGCGGAATCTTCTTGATCATGGCGAGCGGTGGCGATGTCTTGTTTTTCGAAAACACCGGTTCGGTCGCGGCGCCAAACTACATTCCCGACCCGGCGATCTCGGCGGGAGGCGGAGCCGAACACTTCGGCTTTGACAACTCGATCTTCAACGCACACATGGAAGTTGCCTCAGGGTCGGCGTGGGTGCACCCCGCCTATGACGATGTTGTCGCAACGGTGATTGACGCCGTCGACCTCAACACGTTCGGTCTGGAGGTCGCCGACATCACGACCGCAACCGAGATTGCTTCGTACGATCTCAGCAACTCGAACTTTGTGAACAAGTCGGGCGGCCTCGCCGATGTTGAAGGCTGTTTCAAGCCGATCGAAATTGGCGATCGCATCTGGCTCGACCTCGATGGTGACGGCATTCAGGACCCTGACGAGCTGCCGCTTGCCGGCGTCACTGTCACGATCACCGGCCCGGGCCTTCCCGCTGGCGGAGTGACCGTACTTACTGACGCAAACGGCAACTACACCTTCGATTCGGTCGACGGACTCGAAGCTGACGAGTCGTACACCATCACGATCGATGTCTTGACGAACACGACGCCGTTGCCCGGTGGCATGAGCAACTCCGATCTCTTCGAGACAACTGCAAATGCGGGTTCCAACGATGAGAACGACTCCGATGTTTCCGGCGGGACGATTTCGGTGACCACACCATCGTCGGGCGAGAACGACCACAGCTTTGACGCTGGTTACTCGCTGCCATATGACTTGGCCCTCGAGAAGACCCTGTCGAGCTTTGATATTGAAAGCAGAACGGCAGTCTTCGAGGTCGCCGTAACGAATCAGGGCGCGCCGGTGGAGGACTTTGAAGTCACCGACTACCTCGGCGCACCGACCGCAGGGGTCTGGGCCGACATCCAACTTGCCGTGAATCCCG
>CALHXU010000122.1 GCA_938040365.1 uncultured Acidimicrobiales bacterium | reverse complement strand
GGTGGCGGTGGTGATTGTGTCGTTGAGGCTTCTGGGAATGGTGTGCGAGTGACGTGGTCAGATCGCGATGGCACCGAGGTGCTCCGCAACAATGACGGATGGGTCGCAAGCCCAGCCGCCGGCGTGACGTCCTATACCGGTCCGGGCGATGTGAACGATGGTTTCTTCATCCGACGAACGCGAAATGGTGATGAGATCTGCAGTGTCGGCGGAGTAACGCCGGTGCCGACCAACACGTGTTTCGTCCAGTCGTCGGGCAACGGCGTACGCGTCACGTGGCAAGACAAAGATGGCACCGAGGTGCTCCGCAACGACGACGGGTGGGTCGCAAGCCCAGCCGTCGGCGTGCTGACCTACACCGGCCCGGGCGACACCGACGACGGTTTCTTCATTCGTCGAACTCGCAACGGCGACGAGACCTGCATCGATTTGGGCTAGCGCCAACTAATCGAGTGGTTAGAGGGTCGTCGAGAGTTCCAAAGCTTCGACGACCCCATCAGCTTCGACGTGTGCAACGACGTGATTGGCAGCGGCCTTGACCTCGTCCTCTGCGTTGCCCATTGCGACGGGATGGCCGACCGCCTCGATGGCGGGTAGATCGTTCAGGCCGTCGCCGATCATCATGACTCGGTCGATCGTGATTCCGAGTTCCGCACAGATATTCAAAATGCCCGTGGCCTTGGTGATGCCAGGTTGGGTGATCGACACGAAGGCAGTGCCTTCCATGATCGGCGAGGTTGCCGAGCTGGTAGAAAGCCCGAGTGGCAACAGCTTCTCTTGAACCGCTGCAATGTCGCTGACCGGTACCACCATCTGGGCGCGAATGATCGAGTCGTGCTCGGCAATGAACTCGTCGAAAGAAACCCGTTCGTACGGCAGGCCCATGAGGCCTGCGTGATCGACCGCTTCGGCCGAGTCTGCTTCGACGGCGTAGGCCCCGGGCGAGTACAGCTCGAGGAACCAATTATCGTGGCCAGGCGTCTGTTCAAGTGCTCGGAGTTCAGCGAGCGCATCGGCCGGGATTGCGTGACCACGTGTTTCCAAGGTTTCGGTGTGCACGATCGCCCCGCCGGCGTGGAACACGTGCCATCCCGATGGGTTAAGCCGTTGGGCCATGTCCCATGCGGAGCCAAATGCGCCGCGGGCGGTCGAGAGGGCGAGGTGCTGGCCTCGTTCGAGGGCTCTGTCGACGCCATCCCATACGTTGGTGGTCACGGTTCCAGAGGCGCCCACGAGGGTGCCGTCGACGTCGATGCAAATGAGGGGGATCACCCTTGGATGTTATTCATTTTTGGGCCGCCCCCTCGATTTTCTTAGTTCCTGCGGTCGACGTTTTCGTACTTGGGCCTCACACGTGTGACAATGGAGCTTCGTGTCTAGTGATCTTCCTGAACTCGACCAAGAAGTGTCGTACGTCGTCGTAGACGGCGAGGCGTTGGGTCCTTTCGCGCTCGCAGAGATTGCCGACAGCATCGCCCAAGGTCGCCGTCCGGCTGACTCCTACGTTTGGTGGGTAGGCGCTTCTGAATGGGTGCCCTTCAATTCCGACGAACAGCTCGTCGCGCTCTTGCTTGTCAACGACATTGCTGAAGAAGACGACGCGGCCAGCGACGAAGCTGCGGCACACGATCTTGGTATGCCCGCCGTCCCTGAACAGGCTGCTGAGAGTGCTGCTGAAACCAGCATCGGCGGCGCCGTCGAGGACGACCGCGACAACGCGGTCGAACGCGAGCAACTTCCCCTCGTTATCGACCTCACCGAGGAGCCAGCCACGGTCGAGTTCGCCGAGGTGGCCGTCGGCGAGGTGACTGTCGCCGAGGAGCGCACGGTCGAAGAGCACACGGTCGAGGAACCAGCCGTTGCAGAGCACGCCCTTCTCGAGGAACACACGGTCGAGGCGCACACCGTCGAGACACATACGGTCGAGGAGGAGCAGGTAGGAGCCCCCGATGCACGTGTCCTCGATCCGGCCCACCTCGACACTGCGGCCGAAACGATCGACCTCGACGAGATTTCGACGAGCGCTGGTTCGGTGCTCGCGAGCGTCGGTGCTCGCCTCGAAGCCCTCGCATCGTCGACTCGTCACTACCAATCGTCGATGAAGCTCGACTTGGCCGGCGCAGCTCCGGTCGACGAACCCGAGATCGTCATCGAACCCGAAATCAGCGATGCACGAACCTCGGTTCTCGGCAACGACTTCGACGCAATGGTCAGGCGGACCGCGCACTATCAGCGGCTCGCCGAGCAAAGCGAACGGGTGAGAGAACTACTCTCCCGTGGCTGCGCCGCCGTGATCAGCCAACAGGGCTACGCGGTCGAGCGCCGGACCGAACTTCGGGGCCACTACTTTCTCAACTTCGAACATGGTGCTGACACCCGCCGGATGCGGCTCGAAATTACGCCGGCGCCATCGGTGAGTGGCGATGATCTGCAATACGTGTCGTTGACGATGACGTGGGGACGTATGGCCTTCGATATCGACGAAGCAATGGAGACGTTGCTCGCTCAGCCACCGGTTGCTGAACAGAGCCCGGGCGTTATCTCTCCCGATGCCGACCTCGATAACGGGACGGTTTCGACACGGATCAATCTCGTTGCCTCCGTCGAGACCTACATAGATGACGACTTTTCAATCGATCGTGCGGCATTGCAAGCAGATCTTCAGGCTGTCCAACACCGTCTTGAACACCGTTGGTACGAGCTGTTCATTCCGGCCGAGTAGCAGCGACTGCACGGCTGGCTACCAGGTCGGGTTGTCTTCGATTTGGTTGAGGAGCGCGTCGAGTGGAGCGGGTTCGGCAAAGAGGTAGCCCTGGCCCCATCCAACGTCGAGCGCTCGTAGGCCGGCGAGCTGCTCAAGAGTTTCGATGCCTTCGACGGTTGTCGACTTTCCGAGGGCGTGGGCCATGGCGACGGCTGCAGCGAGAACCGGTGCCCCCGATCCGTCCGATTCGAGGCCGACGAGGAAGGCCCGATCGATCTTCACGATGCCGACGGGGAGGCTACGCACATAGCTAAGAGACGAGTAGCCGGTGCCAAAGTCGTCGATTGCGAGCTTCACGCCATTGTTGCGGAGTTCGTCCAATCGCTCGATGACGTCCTGGTTTGCAAGGGACGATTCGGTGAGCTCGATGATCAATGCTTCGGCGGGAAGCCCAAAGCGTTCGAGTCCGGCGGCGATGACGAAGTTGATGTCGGGCCGTACGAGTTGGGTCGCCGACAGGTTGATCGCCGCGTTGAATCCGGGGACATGTTCGGTCAGTGTGACCGCTTCGCCGATCGCTTGTTGGAGCACCCAATCGGTGAGTTCGTCGATGAGTGCGGCTCGTTCCGCGGTTGGGATAAAGCCATCGGGTCCAAGGATGCCCTTCTCGGGATGCTGCCACCGGACCAGCGCTTCGGCGCCCGCGATCTTGCCGGTTTGCAGATCGATCTTCGGTTGCCAGAAGACGGTAAGCTCACCGTCTTCGAGCGCGTGTTGCAGTCGTTGTTCTCTGCCGAGGCGATCGCTCGCTCCAGCGTCGAGTTGCTCGTCGTGCAGCGCGGTTGAGCCTCGACCGTTTTGTTTGGCTCGGACAACCGCAGCGTGGCCTTCATCGATTAGCTGCAGGGGAGGGGTTCGGGCATTGGCGGTGGCGATGCCGATCGACACGGTGGTGGTGAGAACGGTGCCTTCGATTTCGAGCGGTTCTTTGATTGCGTCGCGAATTCGTTCTGCGACCGTTCGTGCGTCGGCGATCGAGTCGATCTGATCGAGCACGACGATGAACTCGTCACCGCCAAAGCGGACAACGTGATCGGACCGCATGAGCTGTTCGCGGATGCGGTTGGCTGTGGTGCTGATCACGAGGTCGCCCGCCGAGTGGCCGAGCGAGTCGTTGATCAGCGTGAGGTCGTCGATGTCGACGAACAGCAACCCCACTGCAGGTCCATCCATCCGCGAGCTATTGAGTGTTGTGCGAAGGTGGTCTTCGAGGCCGTCACGGTTTTCGAGGCCGGTCAGGGGGTCATAACGAAGTCGGTCCAAGATTTCGTCGCGCTCTTGTTCGCGGCGCAGTGCCAGGGCTGCCAAGGATGCAACTTCTTCGAATACGTCGATTTCGTCGCTGTCGAGCAGGCGCGCCTGCTCGAGCATCACAACGATGCTTCCACCAACGATGGCGTGGCGCCCCATGAGCGGCGCCGCTCGCGATGCGAGCAACCCATGCTCGACAAAGGTCTTGCGGTGCTCGCGGTACAGGCTGCTAACCGCAATCTCGGGGACGATCGTGTCGACGTTGCGAGTGTAGGAAGCTGACCATGCACCGAACCAGCGACTTCGGTCGCTGCCGTGGACGAGATGGTTGATCGGGACGGGGGCATTCGATGCTCGAACGCGTGGGACATCGTCTTCGCAGATGATGACGATCGCCGCATACGATCGATCGATTCGGTCGGCCAGGACCGCAACGAGGTCTTCAAAGACGAGTTCGCTGCGTCGCCCGTCAGCGATGTTGGTCGCGGTTTGTGCGCGCAACTGAAGCAACCATTCACGATGGTGCGGGTCTGGTTCTCGAACCAGATCGATTGCTTCTTCGGCCATACCCTTCCAATCGGCAAACGCGCACACATCAATGAGTGGTGATCTGTTCGAATGGTCGGCAATGCGTGGAACAGCTGATACCGTTTTGAGGCCCGCCCGGGTAGCTCAGTTGGTAGAGCAACTCATTCGTAATGAGTAGGTCAGCGGTTCAATTCCGCTCTCGGGCTCAAGTTTTGAGAGTCAGCGAAAGTCTGACCGGCATCTAGCTGACGCTCGTACTCAGGTATGGTCACTCCGTGGGTACATGGGATGCGACACCATTTGGCAACGACGACGCGAATGACTGGGCCTATGGTCTCGACGACGTAGACGACCTATCACTGATCGAGGCTGCTTTCGATGCCGTCAGCGAGGGTTACATCGAGTCGTTCGAAGGTGCCTGTGCGATCGCTGCGGCGGAGGTTTTGGCGTGGCTGGTAGGCCGCCCAGGTGGACGAAACGCGTACACCGACAAGGTTGCGATCTGGTGTGAAGCCCATCCGATTGAAGTTCCGAATGCGCTCATCGAGAGGGCAGTCAGATCCCTACAGCGGGTGCTGTCGCCAGATTCAGAGCTAGCTGAGCTGTGGGATGGCCAAGCCGAATGGTTGGGCGAGGTCGAAGGAGTGATGGGACGGTTGAATTCTGGGTTGTTGTAGCGAAACCGCTAGCGGTCCACTTTGTGAGCTTCGAATCTGCTACGTGATGATTTTGATGGGGTCGTAGCCGTGCTCCCATGGTGGTGGGTCTGGAACGGTGTTTGCTACGTCCAAGCCGTTCGACGCCGTGACGTCCATACAGTTTTGTGACAGCAAATAACTTTGAGCACAGCGCTCGTTGAACTCGCCCGTCGTCGATGGGTTCTTTGGAGTTAGCACAGCGCTAAGGCCGAGATCATTCGTAATGAGTAGGTCAGCAGTTCGATTCTGCTCTCGGGCTCCAGTTCTTACATCCGCTTCAATGTGCGAGCAGCCGTTGGCGCGGAGCTACCCCAAGAGCACGTCGATCTGTTCGTAGTCCTTGTTCCGGACTAGCCGCATCAAAGTCTTGAGCTGATCAACGTCCAACG
>CALHXU010000121.1 GCA_938040365.1 uncultured Acidimicrobiales bacterium | reverse complement strand
TCAGCGATTGGATCGAAGAGGCCAGAGATTTCGAGCAGCTTCGAGATGGTCGTCGACTCCCCGCCAGGGATGATCAAGCCCGAGATGCCGTCGAGGTCGTCGGGGAGACGAATCTCGCGACTCTCGACGCCGAGTTTGGTGAGCGTTGCGACGTGGGCCCGAAACGCCCCCTGCAGAGCGAGGACGCCGATGGTCACCAGCCGCGATCTTCAAACTTTACGTCGAGCTCGTCCATACCAATGCCAGTCATGGGTGCGCCGAGCCCGCGAGAAACCTTCGCGAGGATTTCCGGGTTGTCGAAGTTCGTCGTGGCTTCGACGATCGCGCGAGCGCGAGGTGCGGGGTCGGCGCTCTTGAAGATGCCCGAGCCAACGAACACGGCGTCGGCACCCAGCTGCATTGCAAGGCCCGCATCGGCTGGGGTTGCAAGCCCGCCAGCGCAAAAGAGCGGCACGGGGAGCTGGCCGGTCTCGGCAATCTCTTGCACGAGCGGAAGCGGCGCCCGGAGCTGTTTTGCCCACTCGAAGAGTTCGGGCTGATCGGCGAGCGTCAGTTTCTTGATGTCGCCGGTGATCGTTCGCAGGTGACGGACGGCTTGGACGACGTCGCCGGTCCCTGCCTCACCCTTCGAGCGAATCATGCACGCACCTTCGGAGATTCGACGAAGCGCCTCACCTAAGTTGGTTGCGCCACAGACGAAAGGGACCTTGAACGCCCACTTATCGATGTGGTGGGTTTCGTCGGCTGGGGTAAGGACTTCGGATTCGTCGATGTAATCGACGCCCAAGCTTTCGAGGATCTGTGCCTCAACGAAGTGGCCAATACGCGCCTTGGCCATGACCGGAATCGTGCAGACCTCTTGGATGCCTTCGATCATCTCGGGGTCGCTCATGCGGGCTACGCCACCGTCGACTCGGATGTCGGCTGGGACGCGTTCGAGCGCCATGACCGCAACCGCTCCAGCGTCCTCGGCAATCTTTGCCTGCTCCGCGTTGACGACGTCCATGATGACGCCGCCCTTTAGCATCTCAGCCAGACCTCGCTTGACGAGGGGGCTGCCCGTGGTGGTCTCTTCGTTCATCCCGTCAGCTTACAAAGAGAATGGCATTCCGAACGAGTGCAACGGCGAGTAGCTCATTGCTCGGGTCGACGCTTAGCCGACCAGGAGTTCGGCGTCTGCGTCGGTCAACTCGCGAGACGTTGTTGCTGGAGCGAGCACAACCCAGGTTTGGCCGGGGGCAAGACCGATCGCTTCGCCAGCTGCGGTCTCCAAGGTGTAGGGGTCTCGGGGGAACTCTCGCGTCCAGGTTCCCTCGACGCGTGCACCGTTGCTGTAGACCGCTACTCGTCCTTCACCGATCGTTACCGCATCGACCGACGATGCGTCGACCTGACTCGGCACATAGGTCGTCGTCATGATGACGACGTTCGTCGGCGTGATCTGCACGCCATCTCGGGTGACGTGGGGGGCGCCACCCTGGAAGCGGAGATAGCCGCCGTCGGCTTGTGACCAGACATAGGCGCCGTCGCTGCGCGCTTCGGCGAGCACACCTGGCGAGCGGCGGCCGAGTTCTGCGACGTTGTTCGAGTAGTCGTAGATCGATTGCGGCGGCTCGCTATCTGCCGGAGCTTCGTCGACGAGCCGGGAGACGTCGGCAACCATGTTGTCGGGGGCGGTGAAGTCGCCGATTCGGCTGAACTGTGGATCGCCGAAGCCGGCGCTTGCCCGGATGAGAATACCGTCACCTTCGGCGGCGCGAAGTTGAGCGTTCACGCCGTCGTTCGCACCGGAGAAACCAAAGACCGGGCGGTTGAGGTTCGCCACGATGTTGATGTCAGAGGTTCGTCCCGAGCGCACGGAGCCAACGGTTTCGGGCAGCGCGGAGTGAAAGACCGCAGCGAAGCGGGTCGCTTGCTGTTCGATGCGTTCTTCAAAGATGATGTCAGCTTCGTCGAGCCCATCGAGGGCAGCCCGAGCCGTTGCGTCATTGTTCGAGATCTTTACGACGACCGCAGCGTGGCTTGCTTCGTCGCCATCGCCGAGTACTTCGCCCGTGAGTGGAAATACGGGGCCGGTCGGCTCGGCAGCTTCGGTCGTCGTCGTGGTCTCAGGAGCAGTGGGCGCCTCTTCTTCGTCCTCCATTGCCTCCTCTTCGTCTTCCATTGCCTCTTCTTCGACCGGTTCGTCGTCCGTGACGACTTCCTCAGTCTCGGCATCGGCCGCGATGTCGGCTTCGTCACCGCCACCGCATGCAGCGGCGACCAGCGCGAGTGACGCGAGAAGAACGAGGATTCGCAAAAGGTTCTTCATGACAGCTCCCACAGCATTTCAATGCGCTTTCCAAGCTGTGCGCTATCGGTCGATGGTGGGATGAACCACGCGTCGCCGAGTGCCTCGCCACCGGGAACATCGGTCGACTTTCCAGCGACCCGCTCGAGCGCCGAGCGGAGACCTGGTGGGTAGCGGGTGAGGCCAACACCGGAGATATCGAACGAGGCAACGCCAGCAGCGCCGCTCCCCCACTCGCGTACCTTGTTCAACTGCGCATTGGTAATGAATGGTTTTGCAGCTGCGGCGAACGCTCCGTACTTGCCGCCGCTGGTCGAAAGCTTCGAGAGGGCGTGTGCAACGACACCTTCCATCTCCATTAGGTCGAGCGTTTCCAGAAGGCCAGTCGTCGTAACGAGGGTTGGCTCGGTTCCGCCGATGGCCACGAGGTTGCATGCTTCGGTATCGATTGCCATGACCTTTGGGCGATCGATACCCGTGGCGAGACAGAGGTTCTCGACCATGTTCTCGACGCGCTGGCCTTCGTTCTGGCCCAAGCCGCG
>CALHXU010000120.1 GCA_938040365.1 uncultured Acidimicrobiales bacterium | reverse complement strand
TTTCATGCCACGGCGGAGAACATTCAGATCCATGGTGGTATTGGGTTCACGTGGGAACACCCCGCACACCTCTATTTCAAACGGGCTAAAAGCTCAGAACTGCTCTTCGGCGACCCCACCTACCACCGGGAGTTGCTGGCTACGAGAATCGGCTTGTGACCGACACCGATCCGATTCCTTATGTTGACTATCTCGATCTGAGTGGTGAGCCCCAGCTCGTGACCCAGGCGTGCACCCAATGTGGGGCACAGTTCTTTGGGCGACGAAACGCCTGTGCGGCATGTTCGGCCACCACGTTTGTCGAAAAGCCCGTCCAACGGACCGGCCACATATCGAGTTTCACGATCGTCAGTGGCAAAACGCCTTACGTGTCAGCGATCGTCGATTGCGCGGGTGTCAGCGTGCGCGCCACCGTCATCAACGTCGAAGCGGACGCCGATCACGTACACCTCGCAATGCCGGTGCAGCTCACCACCTACAGCGCCGGCCACGACGCCGACGGCAGAGAAGCGATCGGTTATGCGTTCGAGCCACAAACAACAGCCGAGGAGACGAGCATATGAGTGACCCCATTTGGATCATCGGGTCCAACATGACCAAGTTCGGCAAGCACCCCGAACTCGACATCATCGACCTCGCCGCAGAAGCAAGTCTTGCCGCGCTCGCCGACAGCTCGATGGCCATGACCGACATCGACGTTCTCGCCGTCGGCAACCTCATGAACGCATCGGCGAGCGTCGGCCAACAACTCCAAAAACAGATCGGGCAAACCGGCATCCCGGTCTTCAACGTCGCCAATGCGTGCGCAACCGGAGCAACCGCCTTGCGCGTGGCAATCATGGCAATCCAGGCAGGCCAAGCCGAAGTCGGCATGGCCGTCGGCGTCGAGAAACTTTCAGGAATGGGGCTCCTCAGCGGACCGCCCGAAGCGCCTCGGGGCGACACGTGGGAGCCACGCGGCCGAGTCGGTGCGCTCGGCCCGACCGAAGGACACATCGGCACTGACATCATGCCCGGCGTGTTCGCCCAGATCGGTATGGAATACGGACATACCTACGGCGAGGTCAGCTTTGATCTCTTTGCCCGGATCAGCGAAAAGAACCACGCTCACTCGACGCTCAACCCACTGGCCGCCTATCAAAAACGCTTCACCCTCGACGAGATCAAAAACGACGTCATGATCGCTTACCCGAACACTCGACCCATGTGCTCGGGCAACTGCGACGGCGCAGCCGCAATGATCGTCATGAGCGACGAACGAAAGCAAAGCCTGCCGAGCGAGGTTGCCCGTCGTGCGGTAAAGATCGCGGCGTCGGTCCTCACGTCGGACCCCTACACGCCGGGCTGCCAGGTACTCCCCGACATCAATACGCTCACGCGCAACGCCGCGAACCAAGCCTACGAAGCTGCCGGCATCGGCCCCGAAGATCTCGACCTTGTCGAACTTCACGATTGTTTCGCCACCGCCGAGCTCGTGCACTACGACAACCTCATGTTGTGTGAACCCGGCGAAGCGGTCAGCTTCTTTGAGAGCGGCGCCCCATGGCGCGACGGCGCGCTCCCGGTCAACGTCTCGGGAGGGTTGCAATCAAAGGGCCATCCCATCGGAGCGACGGGCATTGCCAACATTCACGAGATCGTCTGCCACCTGCGAGGCGAAGCTGGCGACCGACAGATCGAAGGCGCCCGAGTAGGCCTCGCCCATGTCATCGGGCTGGGTTCAGCGTGCGGCGTGCACATTCTCCAGCAGGCGAGCTAGCCCGGAGCGGCACGGGCCGCTGGCATTTCATGCTTGTTCCTCGTGAACAACCGCAGCGCCGCTAGCCGACCACGCCTCGATCCCGCAACGACGCAATCGCGTCGGCAGGGATGCCCGCCTCGGCCAGCACCTCGTTTGTGTTGTTGCCCACGGGAACCGGAGCTGATGGCATATGGGTTGGGCGGCTACTGAACCGCGGCGCAGGTGCGGGCTGAACGACCCCGTCGATCTCGATGAAACTCTGACGGTCGACGTTGTGGGGATGCAGCGGCGCTTCAGCCATGTCCAGTACCGGCGCAAAACAGGCGTCGGTACCCTCGAGTAGGGCACACCATTCATCTCTTGTCTTTTGGGCAAATACTTCGGCGAACCGCTGCTTGCCTTCAGGCCACGCCGCCGTGTCGTACTGGGCTGGGGCGTCGGGTTCGTCGAGTCCGGCGAGGGCAACGAGTTCGGCATAGAAGTGGGGTTCGATCGGACCCACCGAAACGAACTTACCGTCGGCGGTTTCGTACACGTCGTAGAACGGAGCGCCCGAGTCAATCAAGTTCTGGCCGCGATCGACACTCCACCGGCCTTCGGCCATATACCCATGAAAGAACGTACCGAGCAGGGCCGACCCCTCCGTCATTGCGGTGTCGAGCACCGGTCCCTTGCCGGTCCGGCTCACCTCGATGAGCGCCGAGGTAATGCCGAGCGCGAGGAGCATGCCCCCTCCCCCGTAGTCACCCACCAAATTGAGCGGCGGCACGGGCGGTTGGTCGGCTCGCCCAATGCCATGGAGCATCCCAGAGAGCGCAACGTAGTTGATGTCATGGCCAGCGGCGTGAGCGAGCGGACCGGTCTGTCCCCAGCCGGTCATTCGCCCGTAGACGAGTCGGGGATTCACCGCATGGCACTGTTGGGGGCCAATGCCGAGTCGTTCGGCCACCCCGGGCCGAAAGCCTTCGATCAGCACGTCGGCGGTCTTGGCCAACGTAAGCACTGCGGCTACGCCATCGGGGTCTTTCAGGTCGACCGCAACCGACCGCTTGCCCCGGCCGAGCACATCGGTTGACGCGTCGTTTCTATCGAGGCGAACGGCACTGGCACGGTCGATCCGAATGACGTCGGCGCCCATATCGGCCAGCAGCATCCCGCAGAACGGAGCAGGCCCCAGTCCAGCGATCTCGAGAACTCGAATTCCTGTTAGCGGACCCATACGAAATACTATATAGCGCTCGCTAACATACCCGATCGGTTTACCGGGGGTCGCCCGAGTTAGTCGGGCAGGACTTTCTTCGCGACTCTGGCCATGAGCTTGCTGGTAGCGCGAGGACTCATCCGAGCCATTGCATCTACGGCCCGAACGTCCTTACCGATGAGCACCCGCACCTTGTCCCGTTCGATACCGGCAATCATTTTCTTCGCAGCCTCGTCGGTGTCCATCTGCGGAATGTTTTCGGTCGGGTCTTCTCCAGTTGCGGTGAGCAGCCCAGAGTTTGCGACGAAATTCGTCCGGATCACGCCCGGAAGGATCAGGCTGACATTGACATTGGTGTCGGCCAGGTCGAGCGCGAGGGTTTCAGTGAACGCTTTGACGGCGGCCTTCGACGAGGCGTACATGGCCTGGCCAGCTGACGGGTTCAACGCAACGAGGCTACTGATGTTGGCCACGTGGGCGGTTGGACGAGACAAGAGGTGAGGGAGAAAGACCTTCGTCATTTGCACGGTTCCGTTGAAGTTCACGTTCATCACCAGGTCGATGATGTCGTCGTCGAGCTCGGCGATCATCTTGCGAGGGTGAGCCACACCGGCATTGTTGATCACCCCGTCGACCGACCCGAACGCTTCGATGACCTGCTCGGGAAGCGCGTTAACCCCGGCCTTGTCGGTGATGTCGAGCGTTGCAGTGACCAAGCGTGAGGCGTCGGCGCCGACCGCTTCACTGGTCCCGTCGAGTCCCGCAGGATCTTTGTCGACTGCGAACACTCGAGCTCCTCGTGTAACCAGCTCGACCGCAAGGCCACGCCCAATACCACTACCCGCTCCGGTAACGACGACCGTCTTATCCGACACCAACACGTTGCACCTGCAATTCGCAAAACTCGTTCAAAAACGCCAGTTGCGCAACAGCGGCACACCAAACACAATCTGGCCGTTCGAGAGTCGACCGAATAGTTCCCGACCCTTATGTCGAGATGTATGTCGACCTGTGCATCGTACGCAACACGACGAATCCTATACTTCGAATTCGAAATGTTCCAACCCGCAGCAACTACCGTCGGGCTAGGCCGCTGCTGAGTAGGACGTTCGCTCCTCGAGAAAGTCGACGAACGCCTCGGGCGAGACAGACTTTGAGATCAGCCAGCCTTGGATATGAGAAATGCCGGCCTCGCGAAGCGATTGCAGCTGATGGGCTTCTTCGACGCCCTCACACACGACCGGTGCTCCGTCGTTACCATTCGCACGAGCAATGGCGCTGACCGCAGCGAGCACTTCGATCGATTGCTGTTGGCCGTCGCTGCACTTTTCGAGGCTCGAGATGAGCATTCGGTCGACCTTCAAGATGTCATATGGGATATGGATCAGTTGAGCCAGATTTGAATAGCCCGACCCAAAGTCATCGATCGCCACACGAAATCCGAGCTCTTGAATCTCTGCGAGGCGTTCCATCACCATTGGGCCGGTCGCTGACGACTCGGTCACTTCGATGATCAGCCGGGATGGGTCGATGTCCCCCGCTGCCACAGCAGCGCGGAGCGGTTCGATGTAGTCGTCGGCTTCGACTTCGTGGATGGATGCGTTCACCGAGATCGAGAGATCGCGGGTCAACGGATTGTCTTGCCATGCAAGCAACTGAGCCATTGCACGCTGCAATACCCATCGTCCGATGCGAATGATTTCCCCGCTGCGCTCTGCGAGAGGAATGAACTGATCTGGGCCAACGCGGCCGACCACCGGGCAGTTCCATCGGACGAGCGCCTCGGCAAAGAACACCTCACCGGTTTCGATCTCAACGACTGGTTGATACTCGAGGGAGAACTCTTCATCGAGATCGGCAGAGCGAAGGCAACGCAACAGCGTGCTGGTCGAGTTCGCGGATTCGGTCATGGCCTCGTGATAGAGCACCACCGAGGACCCTTGACGCTTCTTTGCGTCGTACATAGCAAGGTTGGCCCGGTTCGCTAGGTCATCGAGGCCGGTCACATTACTCGCCGTTGCTACGCCGATGCTCATGTGCAGCGCGTCGGCGGGGTTTGCACCGCGCTGCAAGCACGTCCGATACCGCTCGGCGACCTCGAGTGCCTCTTCTGCAGATTGAAGGTTAGATACGACGACACCAAATTCGTCGCCACCGAGACGAACCAGAGTTTCGTTCGATCCGCGGACCGCACGGAGCTTCCCTGCGACCGTCCGCAAGATCTCGTCGCCGGTCGCATGACCGCTCGCATCGTTGATCTCTTTGAAGCCGTCGAGATCCATGTAGAGCATTGCTGTGTGGACTGGAGAGTGCTCCATTGTTTGCTTGGCGAGCTCGAATTGGACCGAAAGCTCTCGTCGGTTCGGGAGTCCGGTCAAGAAGTCGGTGAAGGCTTGATCACGCAACGAGGATTTCAGCTTGCGTTCTCGACGCTGACCGCTCAGCACTTCAAAGACGACGGCGAAACCGCTGATTGCCGACAGCACGATGAACGCGAAAGCTGTCGACGAAGCTTCTGCGCCGCGTTCTTCAGAGTTCGCTGCATCGGCATGGAGGATCCCAAGAAGCTCCTCGACTCGCGCTCGTTCGGTCTCACCGTCGACCTGTGCGTTCTTGGTGAGCTCTTCGATAAGTTCGGTCGCTCGCAGGCGATCTGCGAAGCTCAACCCGGTCCGCTCGATCACTTCCCCGTTCTCGAGCAGCGCAATGGCGTCGACGCGTTCGATCTCCACACCGGCGGGCGGGGCCTCGATTAATTCGATCATCGTCAGCGTGTGAGAAGCGAGTTCGAGTTGGGTCGACGCAGCGCTCATCTCTCGATACGTGAGGGCTTCTCGGGTCTGCACGATTGCGATTGCGGTAGCGAACAAGAAGAGGACACCAAGGCCAACAGCAAGTACCCGCCTCAGTCCTGAAATCTTCATTTCGCACGGCCAACGTCGAACAAACGCATACCGTGATATCGGCGTGAAATAGCCAGATCTGAAGAACCACGATCAAATTGGGTACTTCCAAATCGAAGCGCTGCTCGCCGCGAGGTCTGATCAGACAGTTCAGAATTGATGACGATCCACGCTACTCGTGGCTAATTCACAAATACGACCGGCTATAGCGGGATTGAACGAGCTACTCGTTGAAACGAGAGAACTTTTGCTAGAAATCGGTCTTAACGCCGCCCTCAGCGACCCGACGTTCGACGAA
>CALHXU010000119.1 GCA_938040365.1 uncultured Acidimicrobiales bacterium | reverse complement strand
CAAGGTTATAAGATAAAATTCTGTCCTATATTTGACAATACATTTTCCATTGAGTTGGAGCGACTTATGCATGACGAAACATTGTATATTTACTGAAGCTGTCATAACATACATAACAGGAAGGACAAAAAACACTGAGTTTGTTTTGAAATTATTGATTAACCTTTAAATGAGATGGTGTAATACACTAACGACATCAATTAAAAAAAAATGTTTATGCTTACTATCGTTGTAATAGCATGGAAGTATACAATCATCCAATGTGCTTGGATTAGGGAAGGGAAGAGTTGGTGCCTTCTAACGTTTAACCTTCAAGTGTGACACATTCGGTACGTGTCAAGTCAGTTTGATCTGAAGAAATTCATAAGAATTTTAAAAAAAATGGTTTCTCAAAGAAATAAACATAATAGTTATAGTAAACGGGTCATTATCAAGATGCATGGACTTTTCGTAGGCTCGGTTATTATTCTTTCTTATGTTGTACTGTTATACCACTGTCCCAGGTTAGGGGGAGGGTTGGGATCCCGCTAACATGTTTAACCCCTCCACATTATTTATGTATGTGTCTGTACCAAGTCAGGAGCCAATTCAGTGGTTGTCGTTTGTTTATGTGTTACATATTTATTTTTCGTTCATTTTTTTTTAACATAAATAAGGCCGGTAGTTTTCTCGTTTGAATTGTTTTACATTGTCTTATCGGGGCCTATTATAGCCGACTATGCGGTAAGGGCTTTGCTCATTGTTGAAGGTGACCTATAGTTGTTAATGTCTGTGTCATTTTGGTCTTTTGTGGATAGTTGTCTCATTGGCAATAATACCACATCTTCTTTTTTTATATATTATGGCTGTCTGAGTTACTAACACTGTCCTGTAGGCAGTACATATAACTATTATATAATTTTAACAAATTCTTTTCCCGGTTGCGTCATTTTGACCGAATGAAAATACGCATTGGATAATACATGCAGTGCGGGAGACGTTTGTACCCATTATTACGGAACTATGAACAACAGCCATATAAGTGGGAAATTTATCTGGCTACCAAACCAGGATAACTCACTATTTTCGTCGGAAAACGTATTATTCACCAAGTCAGGAACAGTACAGGGGTGGTGTTCTCGAAACTATCTTAGGAGTAGGCGCCAGACGACGGCGACCCAGCACCGAGCGGACGCACGTTCCTGTTGGGCGAACTCATGACGGACTCTTAATGACGTGAGCCGACCAAAATCTATGCGATCGGGTTGAGAAACATCGCCCGAATCGCGAGTCCCATGACGAAGAGCCCGCCGACTCCATAGAGCAGGTACTTGTATTCGCTCAGGTGGCGATACGAGATGATGATCCCAACGCCGACAAAGGTCAAGAACCCGTAGAACATGTGAGTGCCGTCGGCTTGAACATCGGTGAAGCCAACGAGGATTCCACCGAGGGCAACCTGCACGACGATGAGAACGTGAAACGTGTGTTGCGCGGTCCACAGCAGCTTTGTCCTCAGGCGCTCTTGGTAGTGCGCCGCGAGCGCCCACGCACCGGCGATGAAGCCCGCGCCGATTACGACCATCGACAAGCCATCATGTGCTGAACGAAGCAGTTCCATAGTCCCTAGGCGATTGCCCCTGACTCGAACAAGGTATCGAGTTGCGCCTCGGAGAAACCCCAGCGACTGAGCACGGCTCGCGTGTCTTGACCTGGATGGCTCGGCGGCGTGGGCACGCGAACTTCGCTACGGCTAAACCGCGGCGCCGGCGCAGGTTGGGGAACACCGGCAACCTCGACGAACGTGTTGCGAGCTATCAGGTGCGGATGCACAAGCGCTTCCTCGGGTTCGAGGACTGGGGCAAAGCAGGCATCGGACCCCTCGAACACTTCATCCCACTCATCACGAGTCTTCTGACTAATCCGATCGGCAAAGATTGACTTGGCTTCGTCCCACCGTGTCGCGTCGTGCTGGTTGGGCATTTGTTCTGGGTCGATTTCGAGCCGCTCGAGAAGTTCTGCGTAGAACTGCGGCTCGATCCCACCAATGCTCACAAACTTGTTGTCGGCGGTTTCGTAGACCTCGTAGAAGTGGGCGCCGGTGTCGAGCATGTTTGCGCCGCGGCCACCTCCCCACACCCCCATTGCCTTCATGCCATACATCATCGATGCGAGCAGCGCCGAGCCATCGACCATCGCAGCATCGACCACCTGCCCCTGCCCCGATGTCGATCGCTCGATGACCGCGGCGAGCACGCCGAATGCAAGCAGCATCCCACCGCCACCGAAATCGCCGACCAGGTTGATGGGCGGAACTGGCGCCTCGTCCTTCCGGCCGATCATCGCAAGGGTCCCCGAAAGCGCGACGTAGTTGATGTCGTGGCCTGCACGACCCGACCACGGGCCATCTTGGCCCCATCCGGTCATCCGACCGTAGATCAGACCGGGGTTACGGTTCAGGCACACCTCGGGGCCGATGCCAAGGCGCTCGCAAACGCCCGGACGGAACCCTTCGAGGACAATGTCTGCGCCTTCCACCATGGTGAGCAGCGTCTCGACGCCGTCGGGGTCCTTCAGGTTGAGTCCGATGGATTCTCGGTTGCGCGACAACACGTCGGCGGGTGGCGCATCGGGGTTCCCGCCCCGAGATGCCGACGAGCGGTCGACCTTGATGACCTCAGCACCCATATCGGCGAGCATCATCGACGCAAACGGCCCCGGGCCGAGGCCTGCGAGCTCGATGACCTTGATTCCAGCGAGTGGTCCCGACACGTTACTCACCCGCGCTGGGCCGCTTCGGCGGCATGGCTTGTGACGAGCGCGACGACATGGGGCAATTCGGTGATTGGAATGTCGTGCCCCATCCCCTCGATCTCGACGTACTTTGCGCCCGGAATTACCTCGGCGGTGCGCTGCCCACCAGATGAAGTGATGAGCGGATCGATCTCGCCGTGGATGACGAGCGTCGGTACGTCGATCTTGGCGAGCGCTTCTTCACGGTTTCCCGATGCAACGATCGCTTCCATCTGACGGGCACCACAGCCCGGCGACTGCGCCCGATCCCAACTTTCACCGAAGGTCGCAGCCGTCTCATCTTCGTCCCACGTATCGGGAGTCCCCCAGATACGTTTGCCCGCAAGGCTGTTCGCAATCGAATCTTCGCGGGTTTGCGGCTCCGGCGCCGTGAGTGCAGCGATGGCCTCGTCGGTTGCTCGCCCAAAGGCGGGGTTGCCGGTGGTCGACGCATACGACGTCATCGTCGCAACTGCATCTGGGTGATCGATCGCGATCGTCTGGGCGATCATCCCGCCCATCGAGATGCCAAAAATGTGTGCCGGTTCATCGCTGAAGTGCTGCATGACCGCAACACAGTCGGACGCCATATCCGACAGCGTGTAGGAAGGCCCATCGTTGAACTTTGTCGAAAGGCCAACATCACGGTTGTCCATTCGAATGACGAAGAAGCCGCGATCGACAAAGGCCTCGCAGAACGCTTCGGGGAAACTGAGCATCTGGCCGGTCAGTCCGCTGATCAGCAACAGCGGCGGATCGTCGGAATTGCCGAACGACTCGGCATAGAGCGTGGCTCCCTCAGCTTCGACATATGGCATCGGTCGGGCTCCCTATGTTGATGACCTGCAGCGACTCTACGCGTTAATCGCCTCGAGGACATTTCTGGAGGACGCCCACGATGCGGGGATGAAGGCTGCGACGAGGCCCATAAACGACATGACCACCACCATTGCGATGATGTTGAACCACGGAATTGCAATCGAGCTCACGATGTCGCCTGGAATGGCGGTGATAATCAACACGCCGAGACCAATTCCGAGCACGCCACCGAGGATCGCTCCGATCGCACAAATGATCGCACCTTCCCAAAGCACGATCGTGAAAATCTGCCGGCGGGTAGACCCGACTGCACGCAGCAAGCCGATCTCGCGAAGTCGTTCGAACACGCTCAAGGCAACCGTCGCGAGAATGCCGACGAGCGAAATCAGGATCGTCAATGTCAACAAGATCGTGATGATGCGCGTAATGAAGCTGATCTGGTCGGTGAACGACTGGCGGAACTCGGCCGACGATTGGAACATCAGGTTGGGGTACACGGTGCCGAGCTCGGCAAAGGTCGCGTCGGCCTCGTCGATGCTGACGCCGTCGGCACGTCCCGCTGCAACCCAATCGCTCGTCAGCTGATTCGAGATGTCGGTGAAGCGATCCAAGGTGATGACGGCACCGGTCACGATCTGGGCTTCTTCAAATATCGCTACTACTTCGAGATCGGCGGTCGATCCGTCGAGAAGGTAGGCCGTGAGCGAATCGCCAAGACCAAGACCGAGCTCTTCAGACACCACATCTTGAAGACCGATCGTCTCACTCGTCATGTCGTCGAGGTTTCCCTCGACAACCGAGAGGTTAAAGAGTCCATCGATCTGCTCGTAGTCGAAGGCGCCGATCTGCGCTCGAAACCCGATCGGATCACCATTGATCGTGACTCCGAAGTCTCGGTCTTCTTCTGATGGGTCGACCGGTTCGTTCACCAACGTCAGATCTGCGTACCGCACCGGCGACACATTTCCGAAGGACGGATCGGTAGAGATGAGTTCGACAACCTCAGCGGGAATGTCGGCCTGCTCGTTATTACTCGTTACCAGGTAGTCAGCCTGAACCGACGTGTTGAGAATCCGATCGAACTCGGCGGTGAACGATGCCCCGAGCACGAACACCATCGACACAGCGGTGAGACCGACCATCAGGACCGACGCAATCGTGCCTGTACGGCGGGGGTTGCGGGCAGCGTTGTCCTTCGAAAGCCGGCCCGGCGTTTTGAACACGGCTTGCAATGGGGTGCCAAGCACCTGACTCAATGGCTTTGCGACCAACGGGCTCAACAGCAAAATGCCAACGATTGTCGTGGCCGCACCGAGTCCGAGCGGAATGAGCACACCGAGCACACTGTCCGAGCCTCCAAAGAGGCCAAGCGACATCACGCCAACCCCGATCGCAGCGATGACGAATCCGATGATGTAGCGGGCTGCGTTCTTCTCCTTCTTGTCGGATGAGCCGGTGATTGCGGTGATGGGCGAGACCCGAGACGCAACGACCGACGGCACGATCGCAGCGAGCATGGTCACGCCAATACCGACAGCGAAGGCCAACACGACGGTCAGCGGCGCGATCACCAGGCCGAACGACGGGATTCCTAAACCAGCGGCATTGAGCGCAGCTCGAATGCCGATGGCGATCAGCACCCCACCGCCGATGCCGAGCACCGAAGCAACGAGCCCAATGAGAAACGACTCTGCCAGAACCGATCGAATGACTTGGGTCGGCGTGGCTCCGACCGCTCGCATCAGCCCGATCTCTCGCGTGCGTTGCTGGATCGAGATGACGAAGATGATGATGATAATGATCGCCGAGACGAACAGGGAGAGCAGTGCAAAGCCAAGCAGGATGCCCCCGATGATGTCGAGCGCGAAGTTGAACTCGGCGGTCGTGTCTGCAATGAGCTCTTCTTGGCTTTGCACGATCACCCGGGGGATGCCCTGCCCGCCGTTGAGGGTTGCATCGATCTCGGCAATCAGGTCTGCAACGTCGATACTTCCGTCGGCGCTAATCGAGACCGAGTCCCACCGATCGCCAAAGAGCAAGTAGTCCTGCAAGGTCTCGCCGGTCATCGACATATACGTTGGACCTTCGATGAAACCGTTGAAGGTGTAAGTGCCAACGAGTGTCGCCGTTCGTCGACCCGACGGCGTGATGAGGTCGTAATCTTCGCCGACGATGAACCCGTGCTTTTCGGCGCTAATTGGATCGATCACCCACTGATCGGGGCCGGTCGGTTCGGCGCCGTCGATGATCGACAAAACGTCGGTATCGGTGGTCCAGCTAAACGCTAGCTGGGGCGGGCCC
>CALHXU010000118.1 GCA_938040365.1 uncultured Acidimicrobiales bacterium | reverse complement strand
CCACATCGAAGGCACCGGTCGAATCCTCGGCAAGGGCAACTCCTTGCCGAGCCCGAGCCGAACCACCATCACCTTTGGCGAACCCATGGCTTGTGGCGAAGACGAAGATATCCGTTCGTTCAACGACCGCATTGAGGCCCGCGTGGCCGAACTCGCTGACGAAGCCATGACCGACTGGTGGCAGGCAAAGAAACGTTCACACGAAGGCACAACCCCAGAACTCACCGGCCCCCAGACCGCATCGTGGCGACGCATCTGGGCACTCGACGACGAACGGCCGAGCCTCGGCCGCTCAAGAAAGAAGGTCTGGCCGAAAGGCTAGGAGCGGTTCGCTGCGGCGTTGGCGCTCAGAGCACCGTCAGGATCGAGTTCGTAGGTGGCGAAGTCCTCGGCGAGATAGAGCTTGCCCGTGTAGTGCTCACGCGCTTCTGTCTTAAGGTCGTCGACGGTCTGGCCTGAGCTACCGCTCGGTCCGTAGCGCGGGCTGAAGTGGGTGAGGATCACGTTGCCCACGCCCTGTTCCGCGGCTGCCTTTCCAACTCGACCTGCCGTGCTGTGACCGCGGTCGTCGCCGATCCGTTCGACGGCGTCTTCAGTGAAGGTCGCTTCATGGACGAGCAGCTGTACCGGGCCAGACTCCTCCAGCAGACGGCCGGGGTCTCGGTTGTCACCAGCGATGATCAGGCTCCGGCCCGGCCGCTTTGGGCCAATGACGTCGGTTGGCCGGACCTCACCAGCGCTTCCTTCGACCGACTCGCCCTGTCGAAGGCGCCCAAAATCGGGGCCCGACGTAACGCCGAGCGCAGTGGCGCGATCGGCGTCGAACGCTCCTGGGCGCTCCGATTCTCGAATGCTCCATGCAAAGCTCGTAACGCGGTGATCGAGCGCGATGGCGTCGATCGTCTCGTCGGCGTTTTCGACAACCCGAGCGCCACCCTCGGGAACGGTATGGAACTCGAGCGGGTAGGTGATGTGTGAGTCGGACGTGGAAAGCACGAGCCGGACCATTTCTTCGAGGCCCTCGGGCCCGTAGATGTCGACCGCAGTATCGGCGCCGGCCATCGATCGGCTGCCCAACAACCCAAAGAGGCCAAAGCAATGGTCGCCGTGGAGGTGACTGATAAACACCCGACGAAGCTTCGGCAGGGAGAGCGGCGTGGACAACAACCGGTGCTGGGTGGCCTCGCCGCAGTCGAAGAGATCCCACGTGCCACCTCGGCGAAGCGCTACCGCAGAGACGTTCCGCGCTTTGGTCGGGGCCCCGGCGCTCGTGCCGAGAAACGTGATCTGCATACTTTCGAAGAGTACCGTCCGAGGCTGGCAATGTTCGCACTTCTTCAGATCGTCTATCTCTCCGCCCGATACACTCATCCCTGCCCTATCGAATTTCTACACATTGAGGACCACACGTGGCCGTTTTCGCCAACACCCCGATCGAGCTCGTCAACGCTGTTTACGAAACCTTTGATGAGCGTCTCGCTAAAGGCCGCGAGCGCCTCGGTCGAGCGCTCACACTGACAGAAAAGATCCTGATCAACCACCTCGACGACGTCGATGAGGGCGGAATGGAGCGGGGCGTGTCCTACACCGATCTGCGCCCCGATCGAGTTGCGATGCAGGACGCGACCGCGCAGATGGCGTGGTTGCAGTTCATGACCGCTGGCCTTTCCGAAACCGCGGTGCCTACCACGACCCACTGTGACCACCTCATTCAGGCTCGCGTCGATGGCGAGACCGACCTCGCCGTCGCAGCCGACACGAACAAAGAGGTCTACCAGTTCCTCCAAGACGTGAGCGCAAAGTACGGCGGCGGCTTTTGGGCTCCTGGTTCGGGCATTATCCACCAGGTCGTCCTCGAGAACTACGCCTTCCCTGGCGGCATGATGCTCGGCACCGATAGCCACACCCCAAACGCTGGTGGCCTCGGAATGATCGCCGTCGGTGTCGGTGGTGCCGATGCGGTCGATGTCATGACCGGCTTCCCGTGGAACGTGCGCTGGCCAAAGGCCATTGGTGTGCACCTCACCGGCGAGCTGTCCGGTTGGGCTGCGCCGAAGGACGTCATCTTGAAGGTCGCCGAAATCCTCACCGTCAAGGGCGGGACCGGAGCGATCGTCGAATACTTCGGCCCAGGCGCCGAGTCGATGTCTGCGACGGGCAAAGCGACGATCTGCAACATGGGTGCCGAGATCGGCGCAACCACCTCGCTCTTTGCCTACGACGATGCGACGAGCCGCTACCTCAAGGCGACGGGCCGCGAGGAAATCGACGACGCAGCCCGCAAGGTTGCCCATCACCTCCGCGCAGACGACGAGGTCTACGCGAACCCGAGCGACTACTTCGACCAGGTCATCGAGATCGACCTCGGTGCCCTCGAACCGCTCATCAACGGGCCACACACACCCGACCTTGCGCGTCCGCTCAGCAAGCTCGGGTCCGAAGCAGAACTTAACGGCTGGCCAAAGGAAATCTCGGCGGCGCTCATCGGGTCCTGCACGAACTCGTCCTATGAAGACATCAGTCGCGCCGCCTCGATCGCACGAGATGCCGCAGCGAAAGGTCTCAAGGCACGGGTCCCGTTCATGGTGACCCCCGGCTCTGAAGCAACGATGCGCACCATCGAACGCGACGGGTTCCTCGACGACCTGACCGCCATTGGCGGCGTGGTCCTCGCAAACGCATGTGGCCCGTGCATTGGCCAGTGGAAGCGCGACGATCGTGAAGGCTCTGAGGGCACCGCCAACAGCATCGTGACCTCGTACAACCGCAACTTTCCAAAGCGCAACGACGGCGACGGTGCGACCCTCGCGTTTGTGACCTCTCCCGAGACGACCGTGGCGCTCGCCCTTGCGGGTCGGCTCGACTTTGATCCCAAGACCGACACGCTCACCAACGATGCGGGCGAAGAAGTCAGCCTGACCGTCGGCGAACCAATCGAGCTTCCAAGCGCCGGATTCGAAGACGGCACCTCGATGTTTATTGCACCACCCGACGATGGTGCAGATGTCGACGTATCGGTCTCGCCCGAGTCCGATCGGCTGCAGTTGCTAAGCCCATTCCCGGCCTGGGACGGCAACGACTATCTCGAACTCCCAATCCTTGGAAAGGGCGTCGGGAAGGTCACTACCGACCACATCTCGATGGCTGGCCCATGGCTCAAATACCGTGGGCACCTCGAGAACATCTCGGGCAACCTCTACCTCGGCGTCGTCAACGCGTACACCGGCGAGAGCGAACTCGCCCTCGACCCATCTGACGGCGCGACGAAGAGCTACCCAAACATTGCGAAGAGCCTGCACGAAAAGGGCATCAACTGGGTGTTTATCGGCGACGAGAACGTCGGCGAGGGATCGAGCCGTGAACACGCAGCCATGGAGCCACGCTTCCGCGGTTGCCACGCAGTATTTGCAAAGTCGTTCGCTCGCATCCACGAAACCAACCTGAAGAAACAGGGTGTACTCGCCCTGACCTTCGATGACCCAGCGTTCTGGGACGAGATTGGCGAAGGCGACACCATTTCGATCACTGGGTTGTCCG
This sequence comes from uncultured Acidimicrobiales bacterium, assembly GCA_938040365.1. Lineage (GTDB taxonomy): Bacteria > Actinomycetota > Acidimicrobiia > Acidimicrobiales > SHLQ01 > SHLQ01. The sequence goes on along the minus strand of CALHXU010000118.1, from coordinate 35,692 downwards.
AACTTGCGCCCGGCAAGCAGGTCGCCTGTGTCCTGCACAGGGCCGATGGCGAGAGCGTCGACTTCAACACAAACCACACGCTCTCAAACGATCAGATCGAGTGGTTCCACGCAGGCTCTGCGCTCAACCTCATCCGCCAACAGACCGCCGGATAGGCGCAGACCGCTATGGACCTTCGCCAGTTGAACGCGATCATGGCAGTGTCTGAGCACCGCAGTTTTTCTGCTGCTGCTCGGGCGCTGCACACGGTCCAGTCCAACGTCTCGACCCACGTCGCCCGACTCGAACGCGAACTCGACGCGATCTTGGTCGATCGCCGAACCGGCGAACTCACCGCCGAAGGTGAAGTCGTCGTTCTTCGAGCACTACGGATCAAAGCCGAGCTGCAGGCAATTCCGGCCGACGTATCGGCGCTTCGTGACGACATTCGGGGCACGGTTCGCTTCGGGATCATCGGAACGACCGGCCGGTGGCTCGTTCCGGCCTTGCTCGCTGCGCTGAAAGAGGGATACCCGGGAGTTCATCTCGTGGTGGTCGATGCAACCACGACCGGCCTACTCCCCCAGTTGCAGAGTGGCCAGCTCACCATGGCAGTCCTCAACCTTCCTCTCAGCGAACCTGAACTCACCTCTGAGCCGCTCTTCGATGAGGAACGAATCCTGATCGTGCCCAAGACTCACGAGCTCGCAGCGAAGGATCGAGTCGGACTTGCAGACCTTGCCAAGTACGAGATCGTCCTTCCTCCGCCAGGTACCCAGTTTCGCAATGAGGTCGACCAGGAAGCCGAAGCCCTCGGGATCTCGCTCACCCCAGCGGCAGAGCTCGATGGAATGCGCCTGCTTGCATCGCTTGCGTTCCAGGGATACGCACCAGCGCTCGTACCTGCGAGCGCTGCACCCTACGGGCACGGCGACGACTGGAAGATCGTGAACGTCGACGACATGACGACCCGAAGCGTCGGGCTCGCGTATCGCCGGTGGACCACGCTCCCAGCGCCTGCACGCGCGGTTCAACAGGTCATTGGAGAGGTTGTGTCGGCCCAGGGCCAACTGCAGCCGGGCATCAATGTGACGGTGGACGACAACCCGCCGAGCGAGTAGTACGCCAGAGCGAGGTTGGTCATAGACTGATCGCCGTGACAGCAGCCCGCGTGGACTTTCCAGAATCGCCACAATCGAGTGTTCGATCGATCGAGCGTGGCGGTGATGGACGCAAGCGGGTCCTCGTCCGAATCGCTGCGGGTGAAGAGTCAGCGCTGACGACGAGGGATGCGACGCTCATCGCCGATGGTGCCGCCAGCGCTCTCGACCAAGGGCTTCCCCTCGTGATCGAATTTCGTGCGAACGGCCCCGCCGCCCACGAAGAATTGGCGGTCACCTTCGCCGTTGGCCGTGCTGCCCGGGAACTCACAAAGTGCTCGGGCCGGGTGCCGACCATCGGCGTACTCCACGGCGACGCAATGGCTGGGCCCTCCCTCCTCCTCGGCCTCGTCGATCACGTCATCGTCGTCGATCACAGCCACGCATTCGTAAGCGGTCCGCAGATGGTGAGCGAATTTACCGGGGTCGAGTTCAATCGAACCGACCTCGGCGGCGCCTCGGTACTTGCCCAGAACGCTGGGCTTGCTTCGTTGTCCGCTCCTGACCTCGATACTGCCTACGACCTGGTCGACGAGCTCTTGAGCGTCTTGCCGTCGAACAATGAGGAGCCAGCGCCTGCTCTCGAAAGCGGCGACCCGATCGATCGGCCCGTTCCAGAGGCTGGAGACGTACTTCCGACTACAGCATCGGGGGCCTATGACGTCCGCTCGATCATCCGCGAAATCGTCGATGACGAATGGTTCCTTGAACTGCGCCCAACATTTGCGACGAATCTCGTCACCGGTTTCTCCTCGATTGGGGGCGTTGCGGTTGGGATTGTCGCAAACCAGCCAATGTCGATCGCAGGCACCCTCGACATCCCATCGTCACAGAAGGGTGGACGATTCGTTGCATTCGCTGATGCGTTCAACCTCCCGATCGTCACACTGGTGGACACCTCGGGTTTCTATCCCGGCAAAGACCTCGAGTGGCGCGGGATGATCCGCTACGGCGCCCAGTTGGCGTTTGCGTACGCCCGGGCGACGGTACCTCGGATCAACGTCACCCTCCGCAAGAGCTATGGCGGCGCATACATCGTGATGGATTCGAAGAACATGGGCAACGATTTGGCGTTTGCGTGGCCGAGTGCGGAGATTGCGGTCATGGGAGCGAAGGGGGCGACCGAGATTCTGCACCGTAAGGCAACAGCAGAAGAACGCGTGGAACTTGAACAGGCCTATGAAGAACGCCTCCTCAACCCCTATATCGCCGCCCAGCGCGGCACGGTCGATGCGGTGATCACACCAGCAGATACGCGAAAGTCGGTCGCCGAGAGCCTCCGACTGCTTTCGTCAAAGCGCGAGATCATGCCGAAACGAAAGCACGACAACACTCCGCTGTAGTTCATGACATCTTCTGTTCGGAACTGGCGATAGAGGCCTATATTTAAAGCGACGCTTCTTCCCGCCGCGAGCGTCGAACGAATCGCCATCAACCTACTCTGGAGCACGCCGTGAGCGAGACCATCACCATCACTGACAACCGAACTGGTGAGTCGGTTGAAGTTCCGATCGTGAATGGGGCGGTGGATGCCACCGAGTGGAAGAAGTTGATGCCCGGCACCTGGTTTGCCGACCCAGCATTTAGCACCACGGCGAGTACCGAGTCGGCCATCACGTACCTCGATGGTGGCGCTGGCCAGCTCGAGTATCGCGGCTACCCAATCGATCAACTCGCCGAGAACTCGACCCATCTCGAAGTTTCCTACCTTCTCTTGAACGGCGAACTTCCCAATAAAACACAACTCGACTCGTGGGTCGAAGACGTGACCACCCACACCTACCTGCACGAAAACTTCCGTCGTCATGTGCACGATGCGTTCCACTACAACGCACATCCAATGGGCCTGCTCACCTCGAGCGTCGCAGGGCTTTCGACGTTCTACCCCGAGTCCAAAGACATCGAAGACCCCGAGAACCGGCAGCGCCAGATCACCCGTCTCGTCGCGAAGATGCCAACCCTCGCAGCCGCTGCATACCGCTTCAGCCGAGGATTGCCCTTCGTGTTCCCACGCAACGACCTTGACTACACATCGAACTTCCTGTCGATGATGTTCTCGATCGCCGAGGACGACTACGTCCCCGACCCTGCACTTCGCAAGGCAATGGAGATTCTCTTCATCCTCCACGCCGACCATGAACAGAATTGTTCGACGACGGCAGCTCGCGTGGTCGGGTCGGCTCACGCCGATCCCTACGTCTCGGTAGCTGCGGCGTGTGCTGCGCTCTATGGCCCTCGCCATGGCGGCGCGAACGAGGCCGTGCTTCGCATGCTGGCCGAGATTGGCACCTACGAGAACGTTCCCGCCTACATGGAGCGAGTCAAGGGTGGCGAAGAGCGACTCATGGGCTTTGGGCACCGGGTCTACAAGAACTACGATCCACGGGCAGCGATCATCAAAGAAGCGGCCCACGATGTGTTCAAGGTGACGGGCCAAAACCCGTTGCTCGACATTGCATTGAAGCTCGAAGAAGTAGCGCTTGCCGACCCGTACTTCGTCGAACGCAAGCTGTATCCAAATGTCGATTTCTACTCGGGCCTGATCTACCAGTCGATGGGATTCCCCGTCGAGATCTTTACCGTGCTGTTCGCAATCCCACGCACCGTTGGTTGGCTTGCGCACTGGCAAGAGATGCTCGAGCAAGGCAGCCGCATTGCCCGACCACGTCAGGTCTACACCGGCGAGGCCACACGCGACTACGTCGCAATGTCGGACCGCTAGCCCCACGAAGCCGGGGCGTTAGCCCCACCGAACAAACGTGGCGTTGCAAAGCTGGCCGCGCAGTTACCGACCGCGGACCAAGTGCCGACTTTGGCGTTGTAGCTAAAGCGCCTAGTGTTGTAGATGATGTTTTTGTTGCCTGCAGCGCCGACGGGTGGCGTCCACCCCAAGTGGCGTTCCCGCCTCGTAGCATTCTTCGCCCTTGCGTTGTTGTTGCCAATCGTGGCGACCGGGCCGATCTCGGGCCAGTCGGCGAACACCGCTTCGGATCTGAGCCCTGTCGAGCTCGCGCTCGCAGAGAAACACGCGCTCGCTGCCGACCAAACCCAGCTGACCGATGGTGAGCTTTCGGCGCTCGCGAATGACCTCAACGCCGCTCCACCCGGAGCCACGATCAATGTCGAGGTCCATGGGAACGACCTCAACGCCGTTCGCGTGGCAATCGATCGCGTTGACGGCGTGATCCACGGTGAGGTTCCGGGGTTCTTTATCGAGGCTCGCGTGTTAGTCACCGCGCTCGACCTTTTGGGCGAAGAACCAGCGGTTCGTCGTCTGAGTCCGGTGACCGAAGTTATCGAAGCCGGTGGAGCACCTCTTGCGAACAACCCGGACCTAGCGAGCATCGTCGAAGCTGAACTTTCCTTTGAGGCGTGGCATGCAGCGGGACACCGAGGCGCTGGCCAAAAGATTGGGATCCTCGATGTCTTTGGTCAGAACGAACTGATCCTCGCGATCTCGAACAACCGAATTCCTTCACCGAGCGGAAGCTTTTGTCGCATCAATGGACGGTCGTGCAGCATTGCAACTCCGAACGGTGGCGCACACGGCGTAGCGGTCGCCGAGATCACCCATCTCGTCGCTCCCGAAGCAGAACTGTACTTCGCAACCGTGCGAACAACCGCTGACCTCGCTGCTGCGATCGAGTGGTTTGGCGCTCAGGGTGTGAGCGTCATCAACCGGTCCGAGACCTCAGAGTTCGACGGCCCTGGGGACGGCACGGGTCCAACGGCCTCGCTTATCGACCGAGCGGTTGCGCTCGGCATGGTGTGGGTGGCCGCTGCGGGAAATGCCGGTGGCGACGCGGTCCAACCTGGCCAGAACTGGATTGGGGAGTTCAACGACCCCGACGGCAACGGATTTCACAACTTCGAATCGGGAACCGAGCGCATGGCATTCACGTGTGGCTTCTTGCTCGGCATGCGCTGGGACGACTGGGACCCAGCTGTGATCCCCACCGACTACGACATCTGGATCTACGACACACTCACTGCTACCTCTACTGAGTTCCGCGGCAATGACGTTCAAAACACCGTCGACCACATTCCGCTCGAGCATGTGAACACCAATTGTTCAAGCACCAACGACATCGACTACATCTCGATCCATCGCTTCGAAGATCGTCGACCCGATGGCGTCGATCAGATCCAGATCCTTGGAAACCAAACCTTGCTTGAAGAATGGGTCAACGAAAGTTCAGCGACCGGGCCCGGAAACACCTCGGCAAACCCCGGCGCGGTTATCGTCGGCGCGGCAGACAGTCCGACCAACACGACGTTGGCGTCGTACTCCTCCCAGGGACCGACCCTCGATGGTCGCGCTGGAATCGACATCGTTGCGCCGTCGTGTCTTCCAATCCCAGCGTTCTTCTCGTTCTGCTTTTCAGGCACGAGTGCATCGGCACCGGTCGTCACCGGCACCGTTGCGATCCTGCGAGGAGCTGGCGTCTTCAACCGGGCGGTCGATGTCAATGCGCAACTGACGAAAATTGCGATCGACCAAGACGTTCGCGGCCGGGATCCAAAGTACGGCGTCGGCGTGCTGCGAATGCCCTCGCCGCTTGCCTTGGGTGTTCCCTCTGGTCCAGAGTGCTCGCCATCGCTCGCCTCGGTGATCGGCCCGAGCGGTCAAGACGAGCTGCGTAACGGTGGCGGTAACCGCGTCTTTACTGAACTGATCGAGCGACTCAACGACCGGCCCGCAAGCGGCGGCACCGACAACTGCGGTTAGGGCGCTCGGTTAGTCGAGGTGGATGTCGCTGCGTCCCTCGCCCGACATCCAGTGCGCTCGACAACGAAGCTCGTAGCTCACCTGTGGTTCGATCTCTTGGTTGTCGACCATCATGAGCTCGCCCTCATAAACCTGAACGCCATCGATCAGACGCGCATTGTGCGTTGCACGGTTACCACACCAGCAGCGTGCCTCACACTGGATCTCCTCGGTGATATCGGCAAGTTCGAGCAGCCGAGCCGTGCCGGGGAAGAGCTTCCCCCGGAAGTCGGTCAGTAGCCCGAACGCAAAGACGTCGAGTCGGAGCGAGTCGACCACTTCGGCGAGTTGGTCGATCTGTTCGGGGGTGTAGAACTGGGCTTCGTCACACACCAGATAGTCGAGCTTGCTGCCGTCATTCTTCGCGACGTCGAGGAGGTTGACCGACGGGTCGATGACGACCGCGTCGGCGGACACGCCGAGGCGAGAACTCACACGAGAACCAGTCCGGTCGAGCATGGTACACAGCGCTCCGTTGAGGCCGCCGTGGGTGAGGTTGTGATGAATTTGCAGCGCCATCGTGGACTTGCCCGAGCCCATCGTCCCGAATGAGAAGCGCAGAATTCCCATGACCGCGAGGCTACTACGGGTGCCGGGCAGGGTCTGTTGAACGGAAATTCCAGATATCGACGTGCTCATGAGCAGCCCGAGGTTGAGCCGCAGTCGCGGCACGCGTGACAGCTACCCGCACGCACCATCTGTGTGCCGCACTGGCCGCAGAAGGGTGCATCAGATGCGCTGTCGTCGGGCGCAATCGTTTCGTGGAGCTGCCGTGTCGGCGGGTCGCTCGGTACATCGCCGCCTTGGATCGATGGAATGGCCGCTTCCGCAACGCCCGGAAGCGTTGGTTGGCTCCGCTCCCCCGTCGTGAGGATGTTTCGTGCTGTTCGTTCTTCGTTGGTCATGTACTCGACGGCGAGCCGGCGGAAGAGGTAGTCCATGAGGCTTGATGCGATGCGCAACTCGGCATCATCGGTCATGCCAGCAGGCTCGAAGCGCATTCCGACAAAGGCGTCGACGAACGCTGCGAGCGGAACGCCGTATTGCAGTCCGTGGCTCACCGAGATGGCGAACGCATCCATAATTCCGGCCAGGGTCGACCCCTGTTTCGAGACGCGAATGAACAGTTCTCCGGGGCGCCCATCGTCGTACTCGCCAACGGTGACAAACCCTTTGCAGTCGGCGACTCGAAACTCGAAGGTCTGTGACCGTCTCGAGCGCGGAAGGCGCTCTCGTTCGGGGGTTCGAGCGACGATACCGGCACCGGCGAGCGCACCGGGCTGGTCGTTGTCCGAGGTCGACGACTTGGCCGTGAGCGGCTGTGCGACCTTGCAGTTGTCTCGGTAGAGGGCAACGGCCTTGAGGCCGAGTTTCCAGCTGTCGATCAGGATCTGTTCGAATTCCTCGACCGTTGTCGACTCGGGGGTGTTGACCGTCTTCGAAATCGCTCCCGACAGGAATGGCTGGACGGCCGCCATCATCTGGATGTGGCCTTCTGGAGCGATCACGTTGTCGCCCATCGAGCAGGCGAATACTGCAATGTGCTCTTCGGCGAGGTCCGGAGCGCCGATCACCGAGCCCGTATCTGCAATATGGGCAACGATCCCTTCGACCGCTGTCTCGTCGTAACCGAGTTGGCCGAGCGCACGACCAACGCCTTGGTTGACGATCTGCATCGTTCCGCCGCCGACGAGTTTCTTCATCTTGACCAACCCGAGGTCGGGTTCGATACCGGTGGTGTCACAGTCCATAAGGAAGCTGATAGTTCCGGTCGGAGCGAGGACGGTCGCCTGAGCGTTACGAACCCCATGCTCGGTGGCCCGAACGCAGGTGTCGTCCCATGCTGCATGTGCTGCGCTCAACAACTCTGCGGGAACGAGGTCGGCATCGATCTCGTCGACCGCAGACCGATGCATGCCGAGCACGCGCTCGACGCTCGCCGCGTCGTCCTCGTAGCCCTCGAAGGGGCCAACTCGTGCGGCGAGCCGAGTCGACATGTTGTACGCCGACCCACCCATGAGCGCAGTAACCGCTCCGGCAAGAGCGCGACCTCGATCGGAGTCATATGGAGCGCCCGCAGCCATAAGCAGAGCGCCGAGATTCGCATAGCCAAGCCCAATCTGGCGGAAACGGCGCGTGTTGCGAGCGATGGGCTCGGTTGGATAGTCAGCCCGACCAACGACGATCTCTTGGGCGGCAAAGACCAGTTCGGTCGCCGCGACAAACTCGTTCACCTCAAAGAAGTTCCCAGTCTCTTCGGGCCGGTGGAACGCCAACAAATTGAGGCTCGCTAAGTTGCACGCGCTGTTATCGACGTGCATGTATTCCGAGCAATTCTTCACGACCAAGCCGTTGACAACATAGGAATGGTTACGAGGCTCAGAAAGGTTGTAGGTCAGCTCGGCGGGCTGGGCCTCGCGCAGCACCAACCTGGTCGACGTCTTGACGTTGTAGGGCTTCTTCTTTCGAGCTGCGAACACCGATTCGAGGCGCTCCTGCTTGCTCGCAAGGCCGAATCCCACGTGCTGAGCAAATCCATCGATGCTCGAGGATGAAATTCGAAGGTCGAACATCGGTGACGAGCCGTAACCGACCGTGGTCCCATCGGCGCGCTGGTAGTGGAACCCCGAATCGCTGGCGGTCTTGGTGCGGTAGATGCGACTGGACACACCGAACTGGGAGAGCAAACGCTGCACTCCTTGGAGCAGCTCCTTCGAGGTTGAACCGAGCCCGACGTAGTGGCCTTTCGATTCGTTGAACACAACCGTTCCGTCGGCGTCGAAGAGACCCTGAAGGAACGCACCAGCGATGTCTGCTGGGGCCTGCTCGATAGACCAAGGAACGGTCTTGTCGGCCGACCGGACCGCTTTGACGCCAAGCGACTCGATAAAGCGTGCAAACGCTCCTCGAGTGACGCGCAGCTGCGCCGTGCCGTTGCTCTGAATTGAGACTTTGGGAGCTTGGCCGTTCAAAATTTCGGTAACGAACTCACGATGCTTCGGTAGCAACTCGTCCTGTTCGACCTTCGACCCGTAAATGGCAGACACGGTATTGGTCGAAATACAGCCATCGCCGACAACCCAGCCGAGATAGTGAGCGAAATCGCTGGTCCACTTCTCGGGAAGTTGAAGCTCCTGCTTTGAGTAACCGGAAAGCCGGTAGGCATCTGAAGCCGTCGAGACAGGCAATGAGTAGTCCGAGAGAGCCGGAGGCGATGCAACATCGAGGGTCGCTACCTCATCGTCGTGGGTGAGATCCTCGGCCGCTACCCAACCGCGGTTCGACGTGAAAAAGCTGTGGTTTGGTGTGCATCGAACGGTCATGCCATTGGCGAACTCAAGACGGACGATCGGGTTCACCCCGGTGATCATGATCGCCTCGGGTGATGACAGAAGCGTTGCCTTCTTCGGAGCGTCGGCGTTTGTGATGTCGTGGGTGTAGACCTGAAAGCTCTCGCCCTCTTGGGTACGGCGAACAATCTCTTCGAACGAGATGAGCCCTCGATCGGTGTGCACGAGCGAATCGCCTGTAAAGCATGGATTACTACCGTTGATTCGGCCGAACGATGGTGTGGTATGCCAGCGGTTTATCGTCGAGTCGTACTGCACGCCGGGGTCTGCGCACTCCCATGCTGCGGTTGCGATCTCGCCCAGTAGTTCGCGCGCCGGCATCGACTTTACGATCTCGCCGGTCGAGACAGCACGGAGGTGCCAGTCATCGCCGTTCTCGACCGCCTCCATGAACTCGTCGGTGACTCGAACCGAGTTGTTCGCGTTCTGGTATTGGATGGAGAACGAATCGGCGCCATCGAGGTCCATGTCGAACCCGGCATCACGTAACGCACGCGCCTTCTTCTCTTCTCTTGCTTTACACCACACGAACTCTTCGACGTCGGGGTGGTCGACGTCGAGCATGACCATCTTTGCGGCACGACGGGTCTTTCCGCCGCTCTTGATCGTCCCAGCCGACGCATCGGCCCCTCGCATAAAGCTGACCGGACCCGACGGGGTGCCGCCTCCCTTGAGCGTTTCGACCGACGAGCGGATCTTGGAGAGGTTGACGCCTGCACCAGACCCACCTTTGAAGATCATGCCCTCCTCTCGGTACCAGTTGAGGATCGATTCCATCGTGTCCTCGACCGACAAGATGAAACACGCCGAGGCCTGCTGGGGAACGCCATCGACGCCAATGTTGAACCAGACCGGGCTGTTGAAGGCCATCTTCTGGCTGACGATCAGGTATTTCAGCTCGTCGGAGAACACCTCGGCCTCGGCGTCGTCGGCGAAGTAGTTGCCTTCGACGCCCCATCGGGTGATCGTGTCGACGACACGGTCGGTTACCTGGCGAAGCGAGGATTCGCGTTCGGGGGTGTCGAGCGTGCCACGAAAGTACTTTTGGGCGAGGATGTTCGACGCGTTGATCGACCAGTTGGACGGAACCTCGACATTGGATTGTTCAAAGGCAACAACGCCGGTGCGCCAGTCGTGAATCTTGGCATCACGAAGCTCCCAGTCGAACATGTCATAGACGGGCGTGTCGCGAGTCGTGAAGGTGCGACGAATCCCGAGGGCAGCGCTCAATGACGGAGGCGTAAGTGACATGAATTTCCTATCGTTGCCATTGCGAGATGAGACTCAGCGGTGGTTCGGTTGGCTGGGTTGAGCCGGATCGTATTTGGTGAAGCGGTAGAGCACGCCGTGCGCAGTCTCGTCTCTCACGGCCCAAATACACGTGTCTCGCCCTTTCAGGGTACGGCATCGATGCACGAACTGCCGGACCAACGGTCTGATCGGCGGCTGGCGCAAAGGCTCTGGGGTCAGTCCTCACGGTCGCGAGAACTCCATCGTGCCTGAGCCCGCGCCAGCCGCTCCCGAGATGATACGGACAGTGCCCTGTGCAACAAAAGGGGATGAGCTGTTGATATCGAGTGGATTTGTCCACAGTTATCCACACATCTGCCAATGTGGTCACCGGCGAGCTTGAGCAGTCGGCCGATATCGTTGCGGATCATGGAGCAAACTTTCCCTACCCCTGTGGACGATGTCGATCCAGTACGACAATTTGGTAGTGATGTTCGTCGGCGGGTGGGAGATCGTCCGTGGGTTCTGACCAACATGATCTCGAGCATCGATGGAGCGACCGACATCGACGGTGTCTCGGGAGGCCTTGGCGGCTCGGGCGATAAGGCGGTCTTCTCGGCCATCCGTGGGGTCGCCGATGTCATTTTGGTCGCGTCTGGGACGGTGATTGCCGAGAACTACCGCGAGCCCCAAACCCCGCCGTCGATTCGGGCCCAACGCATGGCTCGAGGCCAAGCGCCGCTCCCCCGAATCGCGATCTTCTCGGGAAGCCTCTCGATCGACCTCGACCATCGGGTCTTCGAGAGCGAAACGCCGCCCATAGTGATCACCCACGCGAACTCGCCCATCGATCGACGCGCCGCACTCGCCGAGGTTTGCGACGTCATGGTTGCCGGCGAAACAGTGGTCGATATTCATGACGCGCTCCACCAGCTCGCATTGGATGGCGCGGCGGTTGCGCTACTCGAAGGCGGGCCCACGCTCAACGGCGCCTTTGCTGACGAGGACCTAATCGATGAGTGGTGCCAATCGGTTGCACCCCTCCTCGTTTCGGGCAGTAGCGCGCGGGTCGCCCATTCCAAGAACACTTTGCGGCCTCGAGCGTTCCGTCTTGACCGGACGCTCCACGATGATGGCTTTCTCTTTCACCGCTACCTGCGAGATCGCTCGGAAGCGACCGAGTAGTGCTGAGGGGCACCGGTGGGGGCCACGACGATCGACCCCTCGATGACCGTGAACTGAAGCTCACCATTCGAAATATACGACTTCTCAACATCACATCTCTCAACAACACATCTCTAAACAGCACGTCGCCACCTACTGTCGAATCATCGTGTGGTCGATCACGAGTCGTTGCCCAACCTCGAGCGAGGACCCGCCAGCGACGCGACGAAGTTCGTCGATGAGTGGACGGATGTCTTCGCCCGGTGTTGCGATGCTCGACGCAATATCCCACAGCGTGTCGCCGGGTTGTACGACATAGATCGTGATCGCATCTGGCGCAACGGCCGGGTCGGCGGAGGCGCCATCGAACGCGGTAGCGTCGAACGTGGTGGATTCGGTATCTACCGAGGTAGTGGCGATGTCCTCGGCCGACGTTGCCGTCGCACCGGTGGCAGCAACATCGCTTCCGAATCCAATAACTGCTGCAACAATGATGAGCGAGCCGACCACCAGGGCGCCGAGGCTGACCTGGCGGCGCTGCTGGCGCACTACCTGTCGGTCACGCTGGGGTTGGTACCTGCCCGCTTCGTGGTGTCGGGGCTGATGGTTCCACGGCTGATGGTTACGAGGCACTCGGTATTCCCGCGGCTCGTGGTAGGGAACTTCGTCTATCGGTGTTGGGAAGTTGGTAGTCATGGTCATCAGTATTCTCCTGGGGTGTGACAAAGGATCGAGAGGGCTGATTTCTCAGCCGTCCGAACCGCGCCGTCGCAACGACGCAACGTGAGACTTTCCCGGTCCCACCCCTCCCCGCTGATTCGTTCGGCGCCCCGCCAAATTCCGTTGGAATCAGCGGGTCAAGCCGGGAATCTTGCGAGGATCCTTGACCGGGTACGAATGTTCGGCGAACATGTGTTTGGCGAACTTCCGTTCTCCAGTTATAGTGCGAACATCTGTACGATGCAACCTTAAATTCGAAAGTTTGTTCGATTGCACCTGCAGGGCATCAAAAGCAACCCCATCGCACCAACCAGCACGAAAGAGACACGACATGAGCGGCACTAACCTCACCGAACGCCAGCAGGGCATTCTCGATTTCATCGACACCCAGAACCGCGAGCAGGGCTACCCTCCCTCGGTTCGCGAGATCGGCCAAGCGGTCGGCCTCACGTCTCCATCGACGGTGCACAGCCACCTCAATACGCTGCAAAAGCTCGGCTACCTGCGACGTGACCCCTCGAAGCCACGGGCGATCGAAGTTCGTTACGATCCGAATTCCGGCGCGGTCATCGAGCGCGCTGCGGTCACCCACGTCCCCCTCGTTGGCGACGTCGCTGCGGGCACCGATGTTCTCGCACATGAAAACGTCGAAGAGCTCATGCCACTGCCGACCGAGTTCACCGGCGACGGCGAGCTCTACATGCTTCGTGTTCGTGGCGAATCGATGATCAACGCCGGGATCCACGATGGCGACTACGTCGTCGTGTCAAAGCGAGACACCGCCTCAAACGGCGAGATCGTCATCGCAGGTATCCCTGGCGAAGAAGCGACCGTCAAGACCTACAGCGCCAAGGGCAACAAGGTGACCCTCCTGCCCGCAAACGACGACCTCGAACCAATGGTCTTTAATGCCGGCGAGGTTCAGGTCTTCGGCAAGGTCGTCACGGTGCTCCGTCGTTACTGAGCTGCCGCTATTGAGAGCGGCCCTTCGCCGCTACTAAACGCGGTGCTTTGCGCTCGAAACCGAGGCACCCCCACGACAGCGGCGTGTACTGTTGCGACCGAACAGTAGTACGTTCGATTTTGGGGGCAACATGACGACTACCGAGTCAACGATTCCAGCAGCTGAGACTGATACAACGCTTGAGTGGCACAAGAACGTGTGCATCTTGTGCAGCAACAACTGCGGGGTCGAGGTGCGGATCGACGAGCGTGAGATCACCCGGGTGCGTGGCAACAAAGAACACGTCACCTCGAAGGGGTACACGTGCGAGAAGGCGCTCCGGCTAAACCACTATCAGAATGCTGCGACCCGTCTAACCTCGCCGCTCAAGCGACTCGATGACGGCAGCTACATCGAACTCGATTGGGACACCGCAATTTCCGAAGTTGCCGACGCACTCTTGGGCGTGAACGCCACCCATGGTGAAGGCAAGATCATGTACTACGGAGGTGGCGGGCAAGGCAACCATCTCGTCGGCACCTATGGCGCAGCATTGCGATCGGTCCTTGGGATCACTCGCAAGTCGAATGCCCTCGCCCAAGAAAAGACCGGCGAAGCCTGGGTCGAGGGCCGCATGTATGGCACCCACACCCACGGCGAGTTCGCCGAAGCCGAAGTATCGATCTTCCTGGGCAAGAACCCGTGGCACAGTCACGGATTCGATGAGACACGGCGGGTCCTCAAGGAAATCGCAAAGGACGACGACCGATCGATGGTCGTCATCGACGTTCGCCGAACCGAGACCGCCGACCTTGCCGACTACTTCCTGCAAGTCACCCCAGGTGGAGACGCGTTCCTCCTCGCCGCGATCTTGGCGATCATCATCGAAGAAGACCTTGTGGCCAACGACTGGCTCGCCGAGAACGTCGTTGGCACCGAAGCTGCCATCGCCGCGTTCAGCGACGTTCCGATCGCCAATCACTGCGAGAAGGCCGGAGTTTCCGAAGACGACGTCCGCGCCGCCGCCCGTCGAATTGCACGAGCGAACAGTGTGTCGGTCTATGAGGACCTCGGTGTCGAAATGGCGCCGCACTCGACGCTGATCTCCTATCTCCAGCGAGCCCTATCGACGCTCGTCGGGAGCTACGGCGTCCCTGGTGGAATGACCGCCCACACTTCCCTCGTACCACTGTTCTCGTACGGAGCAACTGGCCGTGAACCACTCGACCCCGTTACTGGCGGTGCGATCATCTCGGGGCTTGTGCCGTGCAACGAGATTGCCGAAGGCATTCTCAGCGACCACCCCGACCGAACACGGGCCCTGTTCATAGAGAGCGCGAACCCGGTCCACTCGCTCGCCGAGTCCGAGAAGTTCCGCCAGGCAATGCGTTCGGTCGATGTGTCGATCGTGACCGACGTGGTTATGACCGAAACTGCAGCCGAGGCCGACTATGTCTTCCCCGCTGCATCGCAATACGAGAAGGCCGAGATGACCTTCTTCAGCGCAGGCTTTCCGACCAACCACGCAACGCTGCGAGCACCGCTGCTCGAACCACTCGAAGGCACCCTTCCCGAAGCCGAGATCTACTCGCGCCTCGCAAAGGCGATGGGCTTTGTCACCGAAGAGGACCTCGTTCCACTCCGGGAGGCAGCGGTCGCTGGCTACGACGAGTTCGCAGCCGCCTACATGAACGCTGCAGCGGAAAAGCCAGCGCTTGGCGCTCTTGGCGCCGTCGTCCTGTACGAGACCATCGGCGCCACCTTGCCAGACGGCATGGCAATGGCAGCACCGATGTGGTTTAGCTGCCAACAACTGGCCATGCGCTATCCCGACCAGGTACGCGCTGCGGGCTACGAAGGCGAAGGTAGTGCGCTCGGCAACGCCGTGTTCGATGCGCTGGTAGCGAGCCGAGACGGAATAGCCATCACCCAGCACGAACATGGTGACAGCTTCGATCTATTGCGCACTCCTGAACAGAAGATCAACCTTGACCTACCCGAGATGTTCGAAGAACTTCAATCCCTCGTGAACGACGATCCATTGAAGACAGATGATGAGTTCCCCTACGTGCTCTCGGCTGGCGAGCGCCGGAGCTTCACCGCAAACACGATCATGCGTGACCCGTCATGGCGTAAAAAGGATGCTGAAGGGGCGCTGCGGCTCAGCACCGACGATGCATCAGATCTGGGCATTGCGACCGGCGATCGCGTCCGGATCACGACCGCTGCTGGCAGCGCGGTTGCCGTCGCCGAAGTGAACGACACGATGCAGGCTGGGCATATCTCGCTGCCCAATGGGCTCGGCCTCGGCTACTCCCCCGCCGGCGGTGAACCAGAGCTGACCGGTGTTGCGCCAAACGAACTCACCAGCGCAGGCTGGAAGGACCCGATTGCGGGAACACCGTGGCACAAGCACGTGCCAGCAAAACTCGAAGCGGTCAGCTAAGAGTCGAGTTCTAGACGCCAACCGTGAGCAGGTCTTCGAGCGCTGCGTAGGTGCTGATGAGCTTCGACGCCTCGATGTTCTCATTCTTTGTGTGCGCGAGCGTTGCTTCGCCCGGACCAAAGTTCACCGCGGGAATGCCCTTCTCGGAAAAGAAGGCCACATCGGTCCAGCCGAGCTTGGCGCGCACGATGAGGTTGTTGCGACCGGTGAGCGACGCCATCAAAGGATGGCGTAGATCGGGCTTTGCTGCAGGCGATAGATCCACGATTTCGAAGGTGTCGCCGTCCTCCATGAATGGTTCGATGACCGAACGCATATGTGCCTCGGCCTCCTCGCTGCTGCGGTCGGGGGCGAAACGGTGATTGATCGTGACCGCCGCCTTATCGGGAACGACGTTGCCCGCAACACCACCATCGACAAATACCGCCTGCATTGCCTCACGATAGGTACAACCGTCGATGACCGGCTCGCGATGTTCATAGGCGGACAGAGCCTCGAGCAGCCCGCCGAGCCGGTGGATCGCGTTACGCCCCATCCACGGTCGGGCGGTGTGTGCTCGCTGGCCCATCAGCGTGACTACCGCACGCATCGTGCCCTGACAGCCCGCTTCGACAACTGCGCCCGTGGGTTCGCCCAAGATGGCGACATCGGCTTCGAGGTACTCGGGAATCTCGGCGAAGAGTTCACGAAGGCCATTGTGCTCGAGCGCCACTTCCTCCCGAGCGTAGAACACGTAGGTGACGTCGACCGCTGGTTCGGTGATTGTGCGAGCAAGCTCGATCATGACCGCTAGCCCGCCCTTCATGTCCGACGCCCCAAGCCCGTAGAGCAACTCCTTGCCTTCGAACCGGGCGGTGGCGTTGTCGTTCGCCGGCACCGTGTCGAGATGACCACCGAGCGCAACGCGGTATTTGCGACCAAGGTTTGTTCGAGCGACGACGTTGTCCCCAATCCGAATGACCTCGAGACCCGGAATGCCTGACAGCTCGCCGTGTAGCCAATGGGCAAGCCCTGCTTCGTTGAAACTCTCCGACGGGTAGTCGATGAGATCCGCGGTGAGGGCCATGAGTGGATGGGTCATGACGCCAGCCTATTGCTCAGATCGGCAATGGCTTCGTTCGATTGCACGACGGCGATACGGATGTATTCGCTGCCATCTGCGCCATAGAACTCGCCTGGAGAGACGATGAGCCCAACATCGGTCGCAAGTCGTGTCGCAAGGTTCCACGCACCTTCAGGCGCCGGCGCCCACAGATAGAAGCCGCCACCGGGCATTGGCGCAGTCACGCCTACCTCTGCGAGAAACGTGATCATGAGTGCGAGGCGGTCGCGGTAAATCTCTCGCTGTACCTCAACATGGTGTTGGTCGCGAAGCGCTACGGCTGCAGCGTGCTGTGAAGGTCCGGCCATCATCATTCCGGTGTGCTTCCGCATCTCCTGACACCAACGCACCAGCTCGTCATCGCCGGCATAGAAGCCTGCTCGCACTCCGGCGAGGTTCGACCGTTTTGAAAGACTGTGCACTGCAAGCACGCCTTCGGTCCCGTATTTCACGATCGTATCGGCAGGTCCATCCCAGGTGAATTCGATGTAGCACTCATCAGAAATCACCGGGACACCGTGGCTCCGACCCCACTCGGCGGTGTCGGCGAGGTTACTGATTGCACCGGTTGGATTGCCCGGGCTGTTCACCCACAACATCGACGCCCGCGCAACATCGGCCGGGTCGATGGCATCGAGAACCATATTCCAGTTCTCATCGAGCGGAACCGGTACCGCACGGCCATGAGCGAGTTCGGCGCCCATTGCATAACTCGGATAGCTGATGGCGGGATAGAGCACCGTGTCCTTGTCTGGGTCGCGCAGGCGAAGCCAGTGCGGGATACCAGCAACGAACTCCTTTAGGCCGACGGTCGCTCCGATCTGTGTCGTTGCATCCACGTGAGCGTCGAACTGTGAGGCCATCCAGTCGCGGGCGGCTTCACGGAAAGGCGCAATACCGTTCGACGCGGGATAGCCACGTTCAAGTCCAGATGCCGACAACGCTTCGACGACCGACGGTGGCGGCGGATCGAACGGCGCGCCGATCGACATATCTACTGGGTACGCGTGCCGTTCGTTTGCGATCGCCCGAAGATCGTTGAGACGGTCATAGGGGTAGGGCGGCAACTCGAATGGCTTCATAGCCAACAGAGTGTAGGAGGGCTACTCCCAGGGTTCGGGCACGGCCGGAGAAACCTTGTCGGAACCCGAGAGCCACTCGGCGAGCCGGCCCTTGGAGTCGGGGTCGAGACGAGCACGGACCACGATCCCCACTTCATTCGCCGTTTCGCTCAGGACCTGGCCCTCGCGGTGAATCTTTGCGAGGACATCGCCCCGGTCATAGGGAATGGTCAGCTCGACCAGTTCGGTCATGGAGCGCAGTCGGTCGCTGAGCGTCTCGAGCAGGCCGTCGATTCCGGTGCCCTCAGCTGCCGAGACGGCGACCGAGCCCGGGAATCGAGCGAGCAAACCCTCGACGTCTGGGTTGAGGTCGACCTTGTTGAAGACCATCACCTCGGGAACGTCCTGAGCGCCAATGGCGTGCAGCGTTCTGCGGACTGCGTCGATATTTCCGGCGACGTCGGGGGCGGACGCGTCCACCACATGGAGCAAGAGATCGGCGTCGATCACGACATCGAGGGTGCTCTTGAACGCTTCGACCAGCTGGGTCGGAAGCTTGCGAACAAACCCGACGGTGTCGGTAAGGAAGAGCATCTCGCCGCCGGGGAGCGATAGCTTTCGCGTCGTTGCATCGAGCGTGGCAAAAAGCCGATCCTCGGCGAGCACATCGGCGGCGGTAAGCCGGTTGAGCACGCTGGATTTTCCGGCGTTGGTATAACCAACGAGCGCAACTCGACGGTTCGATGTCCGACGGCGCGCCTTCGACTGCACTTCACGGTTCTTGGCCAGCTTGCGAAGGTCTTCTTCGAGTTTGTGGACTCGGCGCACGAGGCGCCGACGGTCGACCTCGAGCTGAGTTTCGCCGGGACCGCGAGTACCAATGCCTCCGCCCTGTTGGGAAAATGTTCGGCTCGACGACCGAAGGCGCGGCAAGCGATATTTCAACTGGGCGAGTTCAACCTGTGCTTTACCTTCGGTACTCGACGCATTCTGAGCGAAGATATCGAGGATGACCGCCGTCCGATCGAGCGCCGAACGGCCCAAGATCTTCTCGAGATTGCCCTGCTGTGCGGGAGACAATTCATCGTCGAACACGACGGTGTCGCTGTCGGTCGCAAGCGACATGTCTTTGATCTCTTGAGCCTTGCCCTTGCCGACAAAGGTCGCTGGGTCAGGTGAGTTCCGGCGCTGATGGATACGGCCCACCTCGTCAGCCCCTGCCGTATCGACGAGTAGCGCAAGTTCGTCGAGGGAAGCGTCGGTCTCGTCTGCGCTGCCCTCGGGCATGGTTACGCCGACGAGAACAATGCGCTCACGGAACGTCCGGTCGATGAGGCCTGAGCTTTCACCACCAAACTCACCAAACGCGCCGCGGTGATCTGACCGGTGCTGATCATGTTCGTTCGGACCATCACCCACGCGGGACCTGCACGCTTCCGACGAAGGTGGCCTCGCCACTCAATACCGCAGATGCCCGGCCAGCTGTGGCCACATCAACAAATGCTGAACCGCCGGGCATCGTCACCTTGACTCGCTCACCAACGAGGCCCCACTCGTGCATGCGTTGGGCTGAAACGGTCGCTCCCGAACCGCACGCCTGAGTTATCCCGGCGCCGCGTTCCCAAACGGCGAGAATAATCTCATCTGGCTCGCTGTCTGCGCCGGTGGCCGGGGACACGAAGTGTGCGTTCACGCCGTGAGGAAAGTGCGTCTCGATTTGTGGGCCAACTCGAGCGAGCTCGATCTTTGCAGGATCGTCGACCTCGATAACGACGTGAGGATTGCCAACCGCACCGATCGCCCACTGTTTCACGCCGTCCAAGCCGTCGATAGTCGACAAGAAGTCCTCAGAGTCAGGAGAATCGCCGACCGTCACTTCGCCCATATCGGTGGAGGCAAAACACACCGCAGGATCGTTAGTTGCCTCGAGTTCGCAGGCTCGACGTCCAGCGGCGGTTTCGATCTCGATGTCGAGCGTGGTTACACCTCGGCGCATCGCTACCGCCTGCACAAAGCACCGCAATCCGTTACCTGAGATCTCGGCGGAGGAGCCGTCGTTGTTAAACAGCGCCATTATCGGAACCAACCCTGAATCGATCCCAAATATCAGACCGTCAGCGCCAATACCGGTCGACCGGTTACAAAGATCGATTGCAAGGTCGGACGCGTGTGCCGGCACCTCATCCACAAAGGTCACCAGAAAGTCGTTTCCGAGACCGTGGTGTTTGGTCAAATCCATCACCTTCAGTATGTACGACGAGTTCGAATTTCATCACTCGCGGCTTTAGAATCACGGGTCTTTTGCCGAAGTAGGGATGTGGAAGAGGCACGAGACACAAGTGATGTCGTCGCTAAGACTCGCGACGTGCTGCGCCTCATTCGCGCCACGGGTGACCTCCTCCACTGCACGCAGAGAGAACGCGGCGGGTCGAGTGTGTTCCTCGGCAGTTCCGGAACAAAGTTCGAAAGCGAGCTCGCGGACCTACGCGCCGAATCAGACCACTACGTCGAAGAGTTTCTTCAAAGCTGCACGCTCGAGAGTTCTCAACCGCTCTTGCTCGGAGCCGAGCACGCCAGTTCGATGCGGATGTTGGCCCGCCTTGCCCCGATTCGCAGCGGGGTCGACAAAATGACCACCACAGCCCGAGAGGCCATCGAGTACTTCGCCGACCTCAACGAAACGCTGCTCAGTTTCTGCGGGGCCCTCATCGAACAGGTGCCCGGAACTGCAGAGCGTGCTGAAATGCTCTCACTGCTCGCCCTGCTTCGAACCAAAGAGTTGAGCGGTGCCGAGCGAGCCATCTTGGCCCAGGTGTTTGCCGAAGACCGCTTCACCGACGGAACCTACCTCTGGACAATCGCGCTCATTTCAGCGCAGGAAATTCTGTTGCGCATTGCTGCGAGCGGAGCGGACGAAACCTTTGCAGGCGACCTGGCCCGGGTAAACGCAAGCACGTCATCACAGCGGGTCATCGAGTTCGAGAACGTCGCTCTAGTGAACGGTGTGAAAGACCTCGGCATCGATCCTGAGTCGTGGTTTGAGCAGACGACAGCTCGAATCGATCTTCTCAAAGAACTCGAAGACCAATACTTCGACCGGCTCGATCAACTACCTGTGGAAGTACCGAGCGCCGACCACAGCGACTACGACGTTTCCGAGGCAATCTCTGCAACCGTGCTCGCAATGGGCAAGCTCCGCTCACACGTCGACCGGGTTCGACGGGGCGAATTGGCCTACCGGGACTTCGTCCGCGGCTCAAGCTATGGCCTCCAGCAAGCTGAGCAGCAACTCACCGTCGCCCTCCAAACGACCGAGCTCACCGCACGAGCTACCCGAGACGAACTCACCGGGGTCCTCAACCGTTCGGCGGTACCGAGCCTGATTAAAGCCGCGATGCGCCGGCAAAAACCCGGCCATCTCGTTGCTGCGCTCATGGTCGACCTCGACAACTTCAAGGTGATCAACGACAGCCTTGGCCACACGGTCGGGGACCTCCTCCTTACCTCGGTCGCCCAACGCATTCGACAATCGATACGCCCCCTCGACGTCTTGACTCGCGTCGGCGGCGACGAATTCATGGTCATTGGTTCCCCGATCGAGTCAGAGAAGGACGCCCACGAACTGGCTTCGCGCATCCTGGCCCACGGCCGAGAGGCACACGTCATAGAAGGCCGAGAGCTCCACGTCGGAATGACCATCGGTATTGGCCTCGGCCAAAACGGGACTTCGACCGACACGTTGCTGCGCGAGGCCGACATTGCGCTCCATCGCGCAAAGAACGATGGCCGCGGCGGGTATGTGGTGCTCGACGACGAGTTGCGACGAGACGTTCGCGAACGCCACGAGGTAGAGCTAGGTATCCGCCAAGCGCTCACCGATCACACCATTCGAGCCCACTTTCAACCAATCGTGGCCCTCGAAACCGGCCACATCGAGGCCGTCGAGACGCTCGCTCGCTGGGAAAGTCCCGACGGTGTTCGCAGTGCAAGCGAGTTCTGCCAAATTGCCGAAGAAGCTGGGCTCATGCCCCAGGTCGATGAGATGGTCATGCGGTCCGCCTTTGCCAACCGGCCAGCGGTGGGCAACCACCAGCCTGCCATTTCGATCAACATCAGCGACCTCCAGCTCCGCCAAGCAATGTTTGCTGAGCGGCTACGCGAAGAGATGATGATGGGCGGCGTTTCGCCAAACGACGTGTGGATCGAGGTCATCGAGCACCACGCGCTCACCACCGATCAAGCCATTTCCAATCTTGAACGACTTCGAGAGATTGGCTGCACCATTGCCCTCGACGACTTCGGAAGCGGCTTTTCCGCCCTGTCGATGCTGCGGACGCTCCCGATCGACGTGGTGAAGATCGATGGCGAGTTCGTGCGAGGAATCGACACCGACGCGGCGACCCGCCAAACCGTGAAATCAATCCTCGACATCTTGAATGCGCTCGGCTTGCGATCGGTGGCTGAAGGTATTGAAACCCAGCAAGAACTCGAGGTCTTGGCGTCGCTCGGCTGCGAAATGGGCCAGGGGTTTCACCTCGCGCTCCCCTCGCCCAACTTGAGCACCTGGACGCTCCCAAACATCACGACTGGCCCATCAGACACCCTCGCTGCGTAACAACGCGAGCGCCCGCGAGATTGCGGCGTCGTGGTTAACCTCGCCAGATTGGTCGATGTCGATCCATTCGATTCGAGGATCTCGCTCGAACCACTTCATCTGCCGGCGAGCAAAGCGGCGTGTGCGTACCCGTGCTGTCTCGAGCGCATCGTCGAGCGGTACGCCATCTTCGAGGTGACTGAGCAACTCCCGATAGCCGAGGGCTTGGCGAGCCGTCCGTCCGATCGGGCGGTCGCGTTCGGTGAGCGATCGGACCTCGTCGAGAAACCCATTGTGCATTTGCACTTCGTAGCGGGCGTTTATTCGCTCGATCATCACGTCTCGGTCGAGGCGTAGGCCGAGCAGTTTGAACGGAACGTCGGGGTAGTCCTCCATCCCGGGTCCAAACGAGGAGAACGGTCGACCCGACCCGAGCGTAACCTCGAGCGCTCGAAGCACCCGTCGATCATTGTTGGGATCCATTCGAGATGCAGCCAGCGGATCGAGCCGAAGAAGTTCGGCGAACAGCGCGGGCAAATCGTGTGCGCGAGCATCGAGATCGGCGCGCACCTCGGGGTAAACCCCGGGCAACTCGAAGGCGTCGATCACCGAACGCAGGTACAAGCCGGTACCGCCTACCAAGAGCGGCGTACAACCTCGCTCGGCAATGTCGGCGGCGACCGTACGCCACGCCTGTTGAAACATCGAGACCGCAAAATCGTCGGCCGGGTCAGAGAGGTCGATGAGGTGGTGCACGACCCGAGCCTGTTCATCGGCGGTTGGCTTTGCCGTTCCGATATTCATCTCCCGGTAGACCTGCATCGAATCGATCGAGACCAGCTCGACGTTTCCCAACGTTTCGGCCACAGCCATCGCAACTCCGGACTTTCCCGACGCGGTCGGACCGAGGATGCAGAGGGGAGGTTTCGCGAAGAGTTCGCGCATGGCATCCATTCCAATCACCGGAATGCAGCCACCAAGGCGTACCAGTCGAGCGTTAGGGCGTGCGGCAGCGCTCCACCTTCCTCGAGGTACCCATCGAGGAATGCCGTGCACACCTCGGCGGTAAACGTCTCGGCGATTGAACGAAAGACGATTGCGAGGTCTCGTTCGGGCGGGTCGAGGCCTTCGGTTTCGGCAGACTCGAAGATCACGACCGAGTCGATGACGACGGCAGCAGCGACGATCGGCGAGCCATGAGTCCGAACGAGCGGCCGGTCGACGGGAGGGGTCTCGAGCATGGTTCGCAAGATGTGCGGGCGGACCTGACCAAAGGGCGCCGGAGGCCGTTCACCGGCACCGAGGTCGTCCAGTACAGCTATGGCGCTGTCGACCTCGGCTTGGGTCTTGGACACTAAGCCGGTCACGGGTTCCCGATGGAGTCGTCCGAGGCTCAGACCCATCGCGTTCGCGATCGGTAACGGGTTCTGCGCGAACTGACTGTCGCTCGCACGCCCATTGACAAGACGCACCTCACTCATCCGGCGATGACCGGAATCTTCGTGCGGGTCCGTGGGCCTCGAAGGACCTCTTTGCATTCGCCCACGAGGTAGTGCCGCTTTGTTTCGGTGATCTCGACCGTTGCCAGCGCCCCGGCGGACAAGTCGCTTTCAAAGTGCACGATCTTGTTTTGTGTGGTGCGCCCAGACACGATGCCAGCGTTGCGACGAGATGGCCCCTCGACGAGTACTTCTTCGATCCTTCCGAGTCGGGCAGCGTGCTTTAGCTCCGCCGACCGCTCAACGACGTGACGCAACCGCTCCATCCGGTCCTTCGTAACCTCCTTGGGCACGAAATCCTCGGTGAACTCGGCAGCTTCGGTGCCTTCTCTGGGAGAAAAAACGTAGGTGTACGCCGAGTCGAATTGCGCAGCTGCAGCCACCTCGAGCGTCTCGACAAAGTCGGCATCGGTCTCGCCGGGAAACCCGATGATGATGTCGGTCGTGACCGCGAGGTCGGGGACCCCCTCACGGGCGAGTTCGATTTTCTCCAGGTAGCGCTGTGCGGTGTACCCCCGATGCATACGCTGCAAAATTGCATCGCTGCCAGCCTGGAGCGGGAAGTGCAGATGATTGCAGACCGTGTCTACTTCGGACATCGCAAGAACCGTGTCTTCGCGCAGATCTTTCGGATGGGGACTGGTGAAGCGAACCCGCTCGATTCCTTTCACGGCGCCGACCTCGCGAAGCAGGTCCGAAAATAGGGTGCGTCCGCGGCGCCGTCCATCGTTGACCCAACGTTCACCAGCGCGAGCGACATCACGATCGGTCAACTCCTGGCCACCGAGCTTGAGCGTAATATCTCGCCCGTAGCTGTTCACGTTCTGCCCGAGCAGGGTGATCTCGCTGACTCCATCACGAGCTAACAGCTCGACCTCGGTCACCAAGTCGCCGAGGGGACGGGAGATCTCAGGACCACGAACCGACGGGACGATACAGAACGCACAACTGTTGTCACAGCCGATCTGGATCGTGACCCACGCCGCGTGATCGACCTCGCGCCTTTCCGGTAGCGCCGACGGGAACGCTGCGTGCTCGGCATCGACCGCCGCCTCGAGAATCTCGACGATCTGACCATGCTCACGACTTTCCACCAATAACTCGGCGGCACGATGCACATTGTGCGTTCCAAAGACCACATCGACATGACCAGCCCGCTCGGCGACCAGTTCTTTGTCTTTTTGGGCAAGACAGCCGCCGACCGCGATTTGTAGGTCGGGCCGCTTTGCCTTCTCGACCTTGAGATCGCCCAAGACGGCATAGAGCTTGTTGTCTGCATTCTCCCGGATGCAGCACGTGTTCAGCATCACGACATCGGCCTCTGAAACGTCGCTAGTCGCCTCGTAACCCTCCGACTCGAGCAGACCCGCAATCCGCTCTGAATCATGTTCGTTCATCTGACACCCGTAGGTGTTTAACAAGTACTTGCGCGTCACCTCACGGAGTGTACTCGTCAACAAAAAAATATCTGGCGCCCTTAACTCGGGCGCCAGACATCTTGGAGGGAGAATCCGAGGACCATGGTCGCTCGAATAATTGCCTATCGGTTCGGGTCGATATCGATAAACCTTTTGGCCTCAATCTTCGAGGGTTTGGTTGCGAGCCGAACAGCTATGCGATGAAAGCTCCCCGGTTCGACCAAGAACCTGATTCTCGACAGCGCCTGATCCTCGCCCGCAGACTCGATTCGAAGCTCGCCATACTTAAAGATCTCCCCCACCGCTGTGTGAGAAAGCACGAGGTCGGTCACACGCGTCACCGGCATCGACGCCACCCGCAAACCAAAAAAGCCGGTCGTCTCGATAATCCGACGACTCGTGAGATAACGAACTTCATAGGCGTACCAACGCAGGGTCACAAGCCCCAAGCGCGCAAGGAACCACAACCCAACACCGGGAACGAGCACGAACGGTTCGATCTGATTGGTGATCATGACATAGGCCACGACCATCGCTACCGCAGCGGTCCCCCAACCCCACTCGCGGCTACGGATATAACGCACCATCACCAACAACGACAGCACAAACAGCAAAACGCCGAGACTTAAGCCGTCGTAGTTCGGCTCGACAAGTATGGCGAGCACGATGACCAGGACAGCGAACGTCTCCACCGTTGGTTCGAGCAAGCTCATGACATGTTTGGGCGCGCGGTAGTAGACAACCTCATCTGGCACCAATACGTCTTTGTCATTTGGAGGCGCAAGCAACACTCGAAGATGATCGAGCGGGCCTCGCTTGGGCGCTACCCAACCCGCGGTTGGAGCGCTCCCTCGGGCAGGGGCATTCACAGCCCAGCAATACCCAATACTTGTGTCACAGCCCCATCGCCGGCAAGGCCTCGCATGAAATCGAGGAGCGCGCCGAACACTCCGGCAACGATGGCCAGAAACTCGTTACCGCGGTTGCCCGTCTCGGTAGCGTTGAGCGAGATCAAATAGAGGACGAATAAGCCCAGTAGTGGGTATCCGTATCGTTTCGTCATGGTGGGGTCCTCCCAGGGGTCACTGAGGGCCGCCCAGCGTCGCCAAAGGCTGCTGGTCTCCACCTGCCGTTGACTACGCTAGCACTCCTCATTCGCGCGAATGGTGTATTTACCCACACTCTCCGTGTTACAAACATGTAATTTCGACGGGGACAACACCACTACATCTGTCGCCACCACCAAAACCGACAGCGCCACCCATCCCCGCCGCAACGGTTCTGGGTGGCACACTGTCTACCCTCGAGGCTTCCACCTCAAGTCCTACTCACTTCGCTGGATCACGCTGAGCTTCGCTCAGAATCACGCTGAGCTTCGCTCAGAATCACGCTGAGCTTCGCTCAGAATCACGCTGAGCTTCGCTCAGGATCACCCTGAGCTTCGCTCAGGATCACCCTGAGCTTCGCTCAGGATCACCCTGAGCTTCGCTCAGTCATCGAGCAGAATTGGCTCGTCGTCAGCAACGGTAAAGCCGTCTTCGGTGAGGTCGAGGTCAGAAGTTTCATCAACCTCGAGCTCCTCACGGTCTGGCATGACGAGCTTGGTTACCCGATCGGTAATCTCGACCATGATCTCGGGGTTTGCCGTAAGGAAATCCTTCGCCTTCTCCCGGCCCTGACCCAACTGCTCGCCTTCATAGGTGTACCAAGCCCCCGATTTCTTCACGACATCATGTTCAGCAGCAAGATCGAGCACCGAACCCTCCCGGCTAATGCCGTGGCCGTACATGATGTCGAACTCGGCCTGGCGGAACGGAGGCGCAACCTTGTTCTTCACGACCTTTACACGAGTGCGGTTTCCAACGACCTCAGCGCCCTGCTTAATGGACTCGATACGACGAATGTCGAGACGAACCGACGAGTAGAACTTGAGCGCACGCCCACCTGGAGTCGTCTCGGGGGAACCAAACATCACGCCAATCTTTTCACGCAACTGGTTGATGAAGATGCAGATCGTGTCGGTCTTGTTGAGATTTGCCGTCAGCTTGCGCAGCGCCTGGGACATCAGTCGAGCCTGAGCGCCAACGTGATGATCACCCATATCGCCCTCGATCTCGTCCTTTGGCGTAAGCGCCGCAACCGAGTCGATCACGATGACGTCGAGCGCACCAGAACGAACCAGCATGTCGGTGATCTCCAAGGCCTGCTCACCAGTATCGGGCTGTGAGATCAGCAGGCTGTCGGTATCGACACCGATCGCCCGGGCATACACCGGATCCATTGCATGCTCTGCGTCGATGTACGCACACTGGCCACCATTACGCTGCGCTTCGGCAACGACGTGGGTAGCCAACGTCGACTTACCCGAAGACTCTGGGCCGTAAATCTCGGTGACACGACCGCGAGGAAGGCCGCCTATACCGAGCGCGAGATCGAGTGCAAGCGCTCCGGTCGGGACCGATTCGATCGCCAACGAACCCTTCTCGCCCATCCGCATAACCGAACCCTTGCCAAACTGCTTCTCGATCTGACCAAGTGCCATATCGAGTGCTTTGTCGCGATCCATGTGTTTTCTCCTTCGAATGCCTCACGGCGAGTTGTTGATGTAGTGCAGACACTACGGATGGGGTGTGACACTGTGTCTGTGTCACGGTCTCGCACCCCGTCTAAGTGCTACGGTTCTCGAACGACACGAATGTAATTGCGAACAACTGTTCGGGTCAAGCTTTACCCGTCTTTTCTCCTCTTTCCTGCAAGGTGATCTCCTATGGCAGACAATGTGCTCGACTTTCGAGCTTGGGCTTTGTCCCGATCGAGGCGCCGCCACCCATCGACGTGGACCGCAGATTCAACCCCACCTTCACTCACGGACCGCTCCCCTGCTTCGCTCTGGCGCGCCGACTTTGCCATCCATGCCGATCAGCACGCCAACCTCACCCTTTCGGGAATGTGGGTCCTTGCACCCGTCGTCGAGGACGCGCTCAAGGTCACGCTTCCGATCTTCCAGCTCGGCGAGATCGGCGCCGGCCGACACCTCCTCGATACCGCTGTCGGCGTCACGAGCGAAGATCATCTCCAAGCGCTTCGCTACTTCATCATCGAAAGCCAAGAACATGCCCGCATCTTGGCCCTCGTCTGCGCCGAGCTCGACATCGAGATGCTCGAAGAGCACTGGACCGAGCGACTCTTCAGAAAGACGCGGCACCTGCGCGGCTTTCGCACCGAGATGCTCGCAGTCGTTATCGGCGGGATGGTCTCATCGGAGATCTACAAGACGATCGCACACGGTGTCGGCGACCCGACGCTGTCGCGCATCTTTACCCGACTCCACGACGACGAGCTGCGACACCTCGACTTTCACGAAGCAACCCTTCCGGACCATCTCGAACAAATCGCCCCGTCTACTCGTCCGTTCGTAAAGTCGGCATGGAAGGCAACTGCGATCGCCGCTGCGATCGCAGTGTCGATCGAACAACGACGACTCCTGTCTAGCTGTGCGAGCAGCCAGTTACGATTTGTGCGGTCGCTCGTGCGCGAGATCGGTCGCCGGGCCGACGCGCTCTTCTCCTCATAACCGACCCGCCCCCACACAATTCGTCCCAAGCCACGCGGCTCACCCCACGACTCGCGTCGGCTTCTGTCATCGGTACGTAGGCTTGGTCGATGCACCGGTTCGTCTATCTCGCCTACATGTTGATGGTCGCATCTGCGGGCGTGACCTTTGTGTTCCTCGAAGATGTCGAGACCCAGTTCGGGCTTCCCTCCTGGGGTGTGGGCCTCATTGCGTCACTCGGATTCCTCACCGCAGTGATCTCCGCGATCGTGATTTCGCCGATCGGCGACCGAGGCAACCTCACCGGGCTCGGCGTAGCGGGGTTCATCACGTCGATTCTCGGCAACATTACCTTTGCACTCGCCGGCGACCTCTGGACCCTCGCAGGCAGTCGTGCACTCACCGGCATCGGTGCCGGAATCTTCGCCGTCGTGGCCCGCAAGGCATTGATTGGCGAAGCGACCGATGACAGCGGGGAGAAACTCGGGATGCTCATCTCGGCTGCGGTCGCCGGATTTATTGGGGGCCCTGCAATTGGTTCGTTCCTTTCCGAATTCGGCGGAATCGGAACCCCGTACTATGTCCTCTCGGTCCTCCTCGCGCTGATCGCAGCGCCGACAATGCACTGGATTCGATCCACCCCGGTCGCAACATCTGCGGTCGTCGGCCTCAGCACAGCTCGCCACCTCGTGAAGAAGCCCGGTGTGCGAGCCGCGCTCTTCACCCAGGTCGCCGTGTTCTTCAACATCGGCGTCTTCGATGCAACCGTCGACGAGTACCTCACCGACCTCGGTGTCTCAAACGCGGGCGTCGGCGTTGTGATCGTGATCGTTGGATCCCCGCTCTTGTTCATCCCCGCCATCGTTGGACGGTTCGTCGACAAGAGCCCACGCCCCGCCGACATCATGTTGCTCGCGCTCTTCTTCTTTGTGCCGATCGTAATCACGCTTGGCCTTTGGACTGGCGTTGTGGTCTTTGTTTCCCTCGCATTCGTCCAGACTGCACTCGAGAGCGCCATCTTTCCCGCGTCCGCGCGGGTCATCGTCAATGAGACCGGCGCCGAGGAATCAGCGACCGGCACCGGGCTCCTCGACGCGGCCGGCAACCTCGCCGCCGCGGTCTCTGCGCTGGTCGCTCCTATTGCCTATGACCTGACGAATGGCCCACTTGGTTCATTCGGCATGAGCGGAACCTTTGCTGGGCTGATGTTGCTGTTCGCCCGGTGGAACATTGGAAGGCGCGACGGTGACCGGCGTCCCAGCGCTCGTCCAGTACCACTCCCCAAAACGTAGAAGAACCCGCCGAGACGAATCTCGACGGGTTCTTCCCAGCGTTTTTGCGTTGGCCCTAGCCGGTTACAGCAAGCTGTGGGCTTGCCGGCGGCATGAGCACGCCGTCGATCAGGTGGATCACACCATTGCTGCCACCGAGATCGGTGGTGTTGATCGTGATGCCACCGACGGTTCCGTCGGCACCGACTTCGAGGACGAGGCCGGTCGCTGTCGTGAGCGATGCGCCGTCTGCAAGATCGGCTGCTGTGAAGACGCCTGGCACGACGTGATAGCCAAGTAGCGAGGCGGCGACGTCAGGATCGCCCACCGCGGCGAGCACCTCGGGGCTCGCCGAAGCCGCAATACCTGCAGCATCGGTTGGCAGGAAGACCGTGAATGGGCCTTCGCTCTCGAGCAACTCGGTCAGGCCGAGTGGGCCGAGGAATCCAACGACGGTAGGTGCAGCCTCGCCGGCGACGGCCGCGAGGTTCTGTTCCTGTGGCTCGGGAGCTTCGGTCGTCGTGGTCGTGGTCTCCTCTTCAGGAGCCTCGGTCGTGGTGGTCGTGGTTTCGACAGGCTCTTCCTCGACCACCTCTTCCTCGACAGGTTCTTCTTCGGTTTGCACGACCTCTGGTTCTTCTTCGACCTCATCGACAACCGCTGCTGAGTTATCGTCCCCCGCCGAAGCAACGTCATCATCGTCGCCACCGCTGAGAAGCAGAGCGCCGATCACGACAGCGCCGATGATCGCTGCGGCAGCGAGTAGCCACCATGGGAATCCACCGCGATCGTCGTCGTCTTCTTCGTTACGGACAGTCGTGTTGACGGCGCCAGCAGCGCCGCTCGCGGCACCCTTTATGCCATCGCCAGCAGATGCGGCGAGCCCAGCTGCTCCAGCAACGCCTGCAGCGCCAACTGCTGCGGTCTTGCCGGTGAGCTTCTTGCCAGCCGAAAGATCAACGTCTGGCTTGGTTACCTTTGGCGCCTTTACGTCGGGCTTGTTGAGGTTTACATCGGGCTTGGTGACCTTGGGCTTGTTGAGGTCAACGTCAGGCTTTGCGACCTTCGGAGCCTTGACATCGGGCGTATCGATGTCGGGCAGGTCGACATCGGGCGCATCGACATCAGGAAGATCAACATCGGGTTTGCCGATCTTGCCGGCAACAGAGTCCTTTGCATCGCCGAGCTTGTCGCCAAGCCCGCCGCCGAGGGCGGCAGCGCCTGCAAGACCTGCTGCGCCTGCAGCTGCGGCCTTGCCCGAAATTCCCGAGCCTTCAACCTCGACATCTGGGACCTCGACGTCTGGAACGTCGGGCATGTCTGCCTTGATATCAACGTCGGGCATGTCTGCCTTGATATCAACATCGGGCATGTCTGCCTTGAGGTCAACGTCAGGAACGTCAACATCTGGAGCGTCGATCGACGCATCGATCGTCTTTTCCATGTCAGGGATTTCGGGAACGTCGACATCCGCGTCGCCCTTGCCCTTGCCGATCAATCCGCTGATCGCGTCCTTTGCATCGCCGGCCTTATCGCCGAGTCCGCCTGCGAGACCAGCAGCGCCAGCAAGGCCAGCGGCCCCCGCTGCTGCAGCCTTGCCCGAGATACCCGAACCGTCAGCATCGATGTCGGCGTCAATGCCTGCATTTGCTGCGACATCATCGAGCGAAACCGTTGCGTCGCCATCGACGACCGCGGACCCCGAAGCGCTCGCTCCAGCGGTGCCGAGCACCGCTGCACGGTTGGCTTCGACCGCTGCGGCCGAACACTCGTGCTCTGCGCCACCTGGCTCATAGTCCGAGGAAACTCCGTCCTTGGAGTGCCGTGGCGCCAGCGTAAACCCAGCGTTCTCGGCCATGGTTGGCGAATCGAACCAGACCTCGGCCACCGTCGCTTGGTAATTTTGGGAATCCGGACGGTGGTACAACATCGAATCGATGTTGCCCTTGATTGGATAGCAGGCTGGCATTTCTCGCTTGTCTTCAAGCGGAGCGTGCGATCCAGCGCCGTATGGATGCATGGTCTCATCAATGGCCATATGTGGCCCCTCTCTGTGTTACAAGCTCTTTTCTATCATTTACTATCGGTTGATTTGTTTCATTTTCAAGCTCGGCGTAGTGCAATCGACATGCGCTGTGGCCAGAGTTGTTCGTGTTGTCTATGCGACCGTTTTTAGTGGTTACACCCTCACGTTAAGAGGTGCATTGCAACGCATGACCCGGCACACCTGAACGGTACGCGTGCCCTACGCTGGAATTATGCGTCGCCTCGATTCAGCACTTCTCGCCATCCTCGGCGTGCTGATCGCGCATCAGATTGCCTACCTCACCTCCTCGATGGTCGGCTACGAGAACTCGGTCGCCCACGGCCATATGAAAACGGCGTGGCTCTTCGGATCGGCGGCGTTGCTCACCGCACTCGGTCGCTCGATTATCGTGAGCCTTCGGCGACGTCACCACAACGGTGGCAATCCCATCCACCTCGCCGCGGCGATCGGCGGCGGATATTTCCTGATGGAACAAGTCGAACGAGTGGTCGACGGCTACGGAGCCCTCACCCTCTTTAGCGAACCGGTTTTCTGGTTCGGACTCGCCGCAGCGCCGCTGGTCGCCATCGTCTTGTCGTGGCTGCTGGCTTCGATCGAACAGGCCGTGTCCAACCTGATCGAGATGCGCCGCGAGCAACGACCCTCGCCGCCAGTCTCGAACAGCTCGCTCGCCACAACCTCGGTTGACGTGTTTCTCCTTGCACCGCTTTCGTTTGTGGTCGCCCGACGAGGGCCACCTATGGGACTCGAATTTTCATAGCCCTCCGGGCACCCAATTCGAACAATCCCTAAATCCAAACGAAAGGACCACACCCATGTGGAAGTCCACCGTGGTGCGCCTGTTCGGTGCACTATTTGCTGTTGCGCTGACCGCAACGGCATGTGGCAGTGGGAGCGAGACCAACACTGCCCAAGCAACAATCGAGACGGCCGAACAGGCCGAAGAAGAATTGCCCGTCGTCAACGACGTCGATGACGCCGGCGACACCACCGAAGGGTCTGTCGCTGACCACGGTGCCGACGCCGCCGACGAAGACCACAGCGCTGGTAACGATGGCCATGCCCACGACCATGACTCGGGCATTGAAGTCGACGCATCGCTGCCAATTCCAGCGGTCGACATTGCACTGACCGAGACCGACAACGCGGGAGTCTTCGCGATCTCGGTTTCGCTCGACAACTTCACGATCACCGAAGATGCTCTCGATGGCGAGCCGGTCGACAATGAGGGGCACATGCACCTCTACCTCGACGGCGAGCGTGTCGAACGCTTCTTTGCACTCGACCATGAGATCACCGTTCCCGATGGCGAACACGTCGTCGAAGTCGAACTGAGCGCGAACGACCATAGGGCGTACACCCTCGATGGTTCGCCAATTCGCGCGCAAGCGACCGTTACTGGCTCGGGCGAAGAATCGAGCGGGGTCTCGGCTACTGAGGCAACAGCCACGCTGACCGCGTCCTTCACCGGAGGCGCGGTAACCGTCGATGGTGACGACCGGATCGAAATTGAGCAAGGTGAAGTTGTGATGGTGACGGTCACGTCGGACACCGCCGAAGAAGTTCACGTCCACGGCTATGACATCTTTGCAAACGTCTCAGCCGACGACGACGCCATGATCGTGTTCACCGCAGACATTCCCGGACGCTTCGAAATCGAATTCGAAGCGTCGGGCCTGTTCATTGCCGAGCTCGTCGTTTCCTAACGACATGAGCGCACCAGCCATATCGGCCCTCATCGATTCGGCCCTTCCCGAAATGCTCGTCATTCCCGAACTACTTTTTGCCCACGGCATTGGCTCGAGGGGAACCCTCCCGCTTCCACTGTGGCAGTTCAGCTGGGCGGCAATTGCCGCGCTTGGCTTGTCGTTCGTTGGTTTGGGCGCACTGTGGAAGACACCGAAGCTGAGCGCAAATACGAGCGGGCGCATCGTCCCAGGCTCGGCGGTTTTCGTGAAAGCGGCAACCGTCGTAGCCCGGGTCGTGGGCATGGCCATCTTCGTGCTCACACTCGCCGCTGCATTGTTCGGCACCGACATCGGTGGCGAGACCGTCAACCTCGCCCCGGTGTCGATCTATGTCGCCCTCTGGGTCATCGTGCCGATCCTCTCGGCGTTCACCGGCGACATCTGGAAAGCGTTCAACCCCTTCCAAACAATCGGCCTCCTCTTCGACGAAGGCTGCGACACCAGCCCTGAAGGCTGCGACACCAGCCCTCCAAACCACCAATGGGTCGCGGTCGCCCTTGCCTTTGGCTTTCTGTTTCTCGAACTCGCCCACCCCGCTGGAGATAGCCCCCGAATCCTCGGCTACGCCATGCTGGTTTACACCTCCGTTATCGTCGCTGGCCTGTTTCGCTTCGGACGGGTGTGGCTCGATCGGGCTGACGCCTTTGGCATTACCTTCTCGCTGATCGCCGCAATCTCTCCGTTGTGGGTCGACAAAGACAGCAACCTCCGCCTTCGACTGCCGCTCTCTGGTTTGTCGACAGTGCAAGTTCGCCCAGCGACCATGCTTTTGATCCTGACCGTCCTCGGCGGCACGTCGTTCGATGGCTTCAGCGAGAGCCCCATCTTCACCGACCTCGTCGGCCGACAGAACGGATGGGAAGCCGTACCGGCGCTCACGATTGGGCTCGTGCTCATGATCCTTGTCGCGGCGGTCATCTACTGGACGGGATCACGATCGACGGCCAACGTCACCGGAATCACCCAAGATGAAGCTGCAGACAGCTTCGCTCCGTCACTGATACCGATCGTTTGGGCCTATCACATTGCCCACTACGCCCAGCTCTTCGTCGACCAGGTCCAAAGCTTCGTCTTCCGGCTCTCGAACCCGTTTGGAAACTTCGACGCCGAAGGCAATCCGCTCACCGATTGGTTTGGGACCGCCAGCGGCGAGGTAAACCTCAATCTCATCAACGTCGACCTGATCGCGTGGGTCCAAGCACTCTCGATCGTCGGCGGCCATGTACTCGCCGTCCTCTACGCCCACGACCTCGCCGTGACCCGATTCGACCACAAGAACGCAGCGAAGAGCCAGCAGACGATGCTCTTTGTGATGGTCCTCTACTCGGTTGCTGGCCTCTGGCTGCTGTTCTCGGCCTAGGTTCACAACACGACCGAACCCTCGCCGGACTAGATGCGCCCGCCCGTGGTTGAAATTCCGGTCGACTCGATTCGTTCCTTGGGGGCCAACAGCTTGTCGGTGAGGTGTGCCTCGACGGTGACCGCAGCGTATTTCTCTGGGTGCTCATTGGTGATGAAGCCCGGAAGCGTCGCCACTTCGACATCGAGGTTTGGATAGTGAAAGAACGCGAGCGATCGTTTGACCGGCGCGGCCCCAGCCGACATTGGCACCACCCGATGAAGAACCGACGGCCAGGCA
>CALHXU010000117.1 GCA_938040365.1 uncultured Acidimicrobiales bacterium | reverse complement strand
TCGCGGTAGGGGCGGATGCGGCTGCCGTCGATCGTGAGCGCGAGGACTTGGCTGTCGGCGAGTAGGCGCTCGTCGACAAGCTGCAGAATCTGCTCGGCGAGTGACTCATCGAGATTTTCGACGAACCGGGCAGCGAGCGTTCCCCAGCCGTTTTGTACCGACACAGTGATCGCTCCAATCAGTCCAGGCGCAACCCAAACGCCCCACGAACGACGGCTCGGATCGCCGATCGGCAATGGTTCAGGTAGCGCACCGATTGCGTCTCCGAGAGCACCTACCGACGCGGCAACGTTTTCGCGTGCGACCCGCAGTCGGATAGGGGCAGCTTCGGCGGGCAGCGCGCTGTGGGCAATGAACGAATGCCATGGCGCTGAAAGGTCGCCGCCTGCGTTATCGACGAGTGTTGAAATGGCCTCTTGTGACGCGTTGTCGTGAACTCGCAAATCGTGATCCTCGAGGTCGCTCGTTGCGAGCGCTGCATGGAGTTTGTAGTTTGCGGGCCGCCGTTGCACAAAGGTGGTGACACCCGCGCGTTCCTCTGGATCGACGGCCTGTTCGGCTGCGTCGAGCAGCGCATCGGAACGAATGACCTCTATGTCGAGGCCGACCGGATGGGTCCGCAGAAGGTTGTTCGACGTGTAGTCGGCCCCGGCTTGGAGGTGGGCATTGACCACCTCAGAAACGAGGTGATGGTCGATAAGTGGCGATTCGGCGGTGATTCGAACGAGGTGTTCTGCCGGATAGTCGGCAATGACTTCCACGAATCGAGCGAGCATGTCATCGGAAGGGCCGCGAACTGCAGCGGCGCCGTTCGTTCGCGCAATTTCTTCAATCTCATGGTCGTCTGGCAAGTCGGAGACAGCAACGACCACCGGTCCATCGCCAAATCCGCCGAGACGCGAAAGCGCGGTAGACAGGACCGTTCCGCCTCCGAATGGGAGCAATTGGCTACCTCGCCGGGCTGAACCGGCCTGACCTGCTTCGACAACGAGCAGAATGCTCATCTTAAAATCCTCCTGAAAGCTCCACCCATCACGAGCCAGACAGTAGCCGGTTATCTTTGAGTTGTGGTTGAACGCCCTACGCCAGGTTCGATTCCCGACTCACCGGGTTCCTACCAGTTCCGAGATAGCGATGGTCGCGTGATCTATGTGGGTAAGGCAAAGAGCCTGCGATCTCGCCTCGGAAGCTATTTCCAAAAGAACTTGCCGATGCGAACCGCCACGATGGTCAACGCCGCAGATTCGGTCGAATGGATACAGGTCGACAACGAACTCGAAGCCCTCATGCTCGAGTATTCGCTGATCAAGCAGCACCGCCCTCGGTTCAACATTCGCCTTGTCGATGACAAGAGTTATCCGTTCCTTGCCGTTACCGAGTCAGACGAGTGGCCGCGGGCGATGGTGATGCGCGGGAAGCTGAAGAAGGGCGTGCGGTACTACGGGCCCTTCGGCCATGCCTATGCAATCCGTGAGACCCTCGACCTGTTGCTGCGAACATTCCCGATTCGCACATGCTCGGACAACAAACTCGAACGACACCGAAAGCTTGGCCGTCCGTGTCTGTTGTTTCACATCGAGAAGTGTTCCGGACCCTGCGTTGCCGAGATATCGCGGGCCGACTACGACGAACTCGTAAAGAAGTTGATTGCCTTTCTCGATGGTGAGACCGACGAAATTATCTCCGACCTCGAAACGCGGATGCTCGAAGCTGCCGACTCCTATGAGTTCGAGCTAGCAGCTCGACTTCGAGATCAGTTGGGGTCGGTGCGCAAAGCAATCGAGAAGCAACAGATGGTCGGCAACCGAAGTGAGGACTACGACGTCATTGGGGTTCACGGCGATGAGTTGGAAACGGCGGTGCAGATATTTTTGGTGCGAAAGGGTCGCGTGGTCGGGCGGCGTGGGTTCATCGTCGATCGGGTCGAGGAGCTGAACGACGGTGAACTCGTCGACAAGATCCTCGAAGGAGTCTATGCCGAGGAGCCGGCGATGGGGTATCCAAAGCAGGTGTTCGTGCCATCGCCATCGAGCGACCCTGAGTTGTACTCGGCGTGGATGGGCGAGCTTCGTGGCTCGGCGGTCAGCGTTCGAGTGCCACAGCGCGGAGACAAGCGGGCCATGCTCGAAACCGTCACGCGAAACGCATCGGAGTCCTTCACCCGACACCGTCTCAAGCGGGCATCGGATCACAACAGTCGGGCCCGGGCGCTGAACGAGCTGCAAGAACACCTCGGGCTTGTCGAATCGCCGCTGCGCATCGAGTGCTACGACATGAGCCACATTTCAGGAACCGACTACGTGGGATCGATGGTTGTGGTCGAGGACGGGTTGGCCAAGAAGTCCGAGTACCGGAGGTTCAAGATCAAGACCGTCGATGGCAACAACGACTTTGCTGCGATGGCCGAAGTTCTCGAGCGGCGACTACGCAACTACCTCGCCGATCGTGAGAAACCCATTGAAGAACGTGGCCGCTTCGCCTACCCGCCCAATCTGATCGTCGTCGATGGTGGCAAGGGGCAGCTGTCGGCTTCTTACGAGGTGTTGGAAGCGCTCGGACTTGAAGAGGAAATTCCGATCGTGTCCCTCGCGAAACAGTTCGAGGAGGTCTTCGTCCCCGGCCAATCCGAAGCGATCCGAATTCCTCGACAATCAGAAGCGCTCTACCTACTTCAGCGATTGCGAGACGAGTCGCATCGCTTTGCGATTACGTACCACCGTCAGCTGCGCGGCAAAAGAATGACGAAGTCGGCGCTCGATGACATTCCGGGTCTTGGACCTGCCAGAAAGGCCCGACTGCTCAAAGAATTCGGAAGTATCAAGGCGGTGAAGAAGGCCTCCGAAGCAGATTTGGTGGCGCTGCCATGGCTCCCCGATGTGGTCGGCCAAAACGTTTGGTCGCACCTGCATTCGGCGTAGCCCGCGGTAGGCGCTAGCCTGTCGCACGATGAGCGAACAGTGGGAGGGTCCGGGCTGGTGGTTTGCCAGCGATGGCAAGTGGTATCCCTCACATGTATCTGGCCCTGACGATTCGTCGTTGAACAACGCAGATCTCCGCGCAAATCTCGCTGGCGACGGTTCGGGCAATGGCGTCATTGGCTCGGCTCGAATCGGCGGACTTGGTCGGGTGAGCAACGAAGAGGCCGGGTTGATCGACCTCGAGAGCTTCTCGGTGGCTGCAGCGACCGAGGATGCCAAATCCAGTGACGCCGAGTCCAATGTTGGGATTATCGACCTCGACGAACTTGAGCGCGAAGCGGTAGCCAACGATTCGATCGAGGTCGGAGCGCTCGCCGGAAACACGTCGAATGTGGGCGCCGTTGGCGAGCCGAACGTGGAGCCTCTTGTCACGGAAACTCCCAGTTCAGAGAAGCCTTCGGCCGAGACAAGTCCGGTGGTGTCGAGGCGTTCGGATTCGGCGTTGCCCGCCAGTGTCACCCGAACGAGTGTCGGGAGCGCGTCCGGATCGAACGGGTTGTCGTCGACGAGTTCTGCGACGCCTCGAAGCAATGGAGAATCGGTTCGCACGTCGACGAAGGACCCGAGCGACGGAGCTGGTGATGCGCAGGATTGGGATGGTCAAAATCGACGACGGCGAGGGAGCCTGCTCACCACCTTGCTGGTCGTCGCTGCAGCCTTAGCGATTCTGTCTGGTCTGCTCGGATCGCTTTGGTTGCGCGAGCGAGCAGCGGTTCAGGATTTGCGCGCCGAGGCTGCAGAAGTCCCTCAGTTCGTAGATGCATCCGCCGTCGAAGCGCTCGAGTCAGAGAACGAGACGCTGCGTCTTCAAAATGAGCAGCTCGAACAGCAGCTCACCGAGATGAGCGCGCTGGTCCTCGAGCTGCCTGCCGGACGAGTCACCGAGATTGAACTCCCATTTGACGCTGCCTTCGCTGATGAATCTGTTGGGCGCCTGCTCGTCATGGCCGAGACCGGTGAATACCTCATCTTTGGCAATGGCACCGACAACCCGTTCACCGACTCGGGAACGATCAATGGGGCTCCCACTGGTTTGTACGCTGCGGGCGGACGAGCGTGGGTGAGTAGTGAAGCTGGCCGCATCGAGGTGCTCGCCCTGAACCCGCAACTCGAGCCGGTCGAGGGCTTCGATCTTGGTCCGGTGACGTTCCTCAATGGAGGGCAGCGAGTCTTTTGGGCGTTCAGCCCCGAGGGGGGAGCGGTCATTCGTGTCAATCCGGTCACAGGTCGCATCACCGATGAGTTCATCATCCCATCGCCCGTCGTCGACATTGCGCTCGGCGCTGGCTCGATGTGGGCGCTCGGCGAGGACGGCGTGGTGTATCGCGTGAACACCGCCGACCTGTCGCTTCGGGCGATCGACGCAGGCGATGGCATCGTCGGGATCGCAGCGAGCCCCGATGCGCTCTGGAGTTTGTCGGCATCTGACGGGTCGCTTCGCCGAATCGATCCGGTGACCGGCGCTGTGCTCGTCACCGTCCCCGTCGGTCGTGACCCGATCGATGTCGAGTTCGCGGGGTCCTCGATCTGGGTTGGTTTGCGTTCAGGGTCGTCACTAATCGAGGTCGATACTCGAACGAGCGCGGTCGTTAGCCGCACTGAGCTTTCGAGCGAGCCGGCTCGCCTCTTCCAGGGTGATGAGAACGTCTTTGTCTCGACAGCCGAAGATGCGGGCACGATCTTCCAGGTCGATCCGCTTCAAGCCGAGTCCGCCGACACCGACGCTGGCGCCGCCGATGCAGAGGGCGCTGATGCAGAGGGCGCTGGTGCAGAGGGCGCTGACGGCGACGGGTCGTGACCACCCCCGATACCCCCGAGACCTTCGATTCGCATATGACGTCGGCGTCTCTCGGCCACGACGCCACGAGCCGTGGTGGCGATGTTGGTGGGTTGTCGGGAACGGGTTCTGAGGCGTTATGGGAGGCGCACGCCGACTGGTGGCAGTCCGAGTTCACCGATGGCGCCGACCCCGAATATGAAGAGCAGATCTTGCCGCTGGCACGACAGTTGCTCGATGGGTTCTCTCACATTCTCGACCTCGGATGTGGCGAGGGGCAGATCTCGCGCCTGCTTGCGAGTCACGCCGATGCACCGACGGTGATCGGGTTGGATCCAACCCGGGCACAGGTTGACGCTGCTGGCGAGCGAGGTGGGGGAGCGGCCTTTGCGGTCGCTGGCGCCGAATCGTTGCCGCATCCCGATCAGAGCTTTGACGCAGTGCTCGCCTGTTTGGTGTTCGAACACATCGACCCGCTCGAGCCAGCGATTGGTGAGGTGGCTCGAGTTCTGAGACCTGGAGGGCGTTTCGCACTCTTCCTCAACCATCCGCTGTTACAAACGCCGGGAAGCGGCTGGATCGACGACCACATGGTGGACCCGCCCGAGGAGTATTGGCGGATCGGCCCGTACCTCGTCGAGTCGGCGAGCATCGAGGAGGTGCAAAAGGATGTGTTCATCCCGTTTGTGCATCGGCCGCTCAGTCGATACGTAAACGCACTTTCGGCCAATGGTCTTCACCTCGTCGAGATGCACGAACCAGCACCTCCCGAAGGGTTTCGAGCAAAGTCGCCTTTCTTCGAGGCTGCAGCCCATATCCCGCGGTTGCTCGTCCTGGTCTGCGAGCGCAGCGGTGACTGCGAATGCAGCGGTGACTGCGAATGCAGCGGTGACTGCGAACGCAGCGGTGACTGCGAACGCAGCGGTGACCGTGCTGATAGGTTCGGGCCATGAGTGAGTTTTTGGTGATCACCGGTAACTCCGGTGCGGGACGGTCTCACGCAGCCAACGTTCTTGAGGACCTTGGTTGGTTTGTGATCGACAATCTTCCGCCGGCGCTCATCTCGAAGGTAGGCGAGCTGGCAGATGCCCCTGGGTCATCGATTGCAAACGTGGCGCTCGCAGTTCCAGCTGGCGCCAATGTAGAAGAGTTGCTCGCTGCGATCAGCGAGATCCGCAGTTCGGGTTCTCGGGTGCGCATCCTTTTCCTCGAGGCCTCGACGGCCCGGCTCGTGCAGCGGTACGAATCGACCCGTCGCCCCCATCCGTTCGGCGATATGGGGCTTGCCGAGGCGATTGATGGCGAGCGACTCGAACTCGAGGCGGTCAAAGCCGAGAGCGATGTCGCGATCGACACTTCCGATCTCAACGTGCACGAGTTGCGGCGTCGTCTGGTCGAGTTGTTTGGCACCGAATCTCCGGGTGGCCAGATGCAGACAAAGGTCGTGTCGTTTGGGTACAAGCACGGGTTGCCGCTCGACGTTGACATCGTCTTGGACTGTCGGTTCCTTTCGAACCCGCATTGGGTCGAAGAGCTTCGGCCGCTGACGGGCCTTGATTCGCCCGTGTCTGAGTACGTGCTTGGTCAGTCGCTTACGGCGACCTTTCTCGAGCGGATCGAACGGATGCTGGCGCTCATCCTCCCTGCGTTTGTGACCGAGGGGAAGAGTTACCTGACGATTGCCTTTGGCTGCACGGGCGGGCAGCATCGTTCGGTCGCGATTGCAGAGGCGGTCAAGGAGGTGCTGACCCGACTTGGACATTCGCCGACGGTCCAGCACCGAGATGTGGAACGCGCCTCGACGTCGGGCTAGCACCCGGATTCGACAGAACGCAGCAAACAACACACGCAGCAAACAACACAGCGAAAGCGAGTGATCGATGACATCTCCAGAGGGCCCATCTCGAGCAAAGGTCGCCGTATTTGGATCGGCGAGGACCGTCGATGGGTTGGTCAGCGAGGTCGCCGAAGCAAAATCGCTCGGCTTTGAGCAGTACTGGTCGCCCCAGATCTTTGATCTCGACGTGTTGACCGCGTTTGCCGTCGTTGCATCTCAGGTGCCCGACATTCGCCTCGGTACGGCGGTCGCTCCCATCTACACCAAACATCCAATGGCGATGGCACAGCAAGCGCTGACCCTCAACCAGGTCGCCGGCGGCCGACTCGACCTCGGCATTGGTCTGTCGCATAAGCCCGTTGTTGAAGACATGTGGGGTATGTCGTTCGATCGGCCGGTCAAGTACATGAGCGATTACCTCAAAGTGCTGCAACCATTGCTCGAGGTGGGGAAGGTTTCACATCGCGGCGAACTCGTGACCGGGCGAGGAGCGCTCGGTGTACAAGCCGATTCTCCGCCGGTTTTTGTTGCCGCGCTCGGCGAGCAAATGTTGAAGCTGGCAGGAAAGTCCGCTGACGGCACCGTGACCTGGATGACCGGACCAAAAACAATCGGCTCGCTCACTGCCCCGACGATCAGGGAAGCAGCTGGCACCGCTGGACGACCCGAGCCGCAGATCATTGCGGCAATACCGGTGTGTTGTACGACGAACGTCGACGCAGCAAGAGCCCGGGCGGCCGAGGAGTATGCAATCTATGGACAGCTCCCGTCGTACCGGGCGATGCTCGACCGGGAAGGAATGACAGGCCCGGAGGATTTGGCGCTCATTGGAAGCGCCGATGAGATCGCTTCGGGGCTCTCCGCATTTCTCGAAGCCGGTGTTACGACGGTCGTTGCGAACGCGTTTGGGTCGGGCGAAGAGCAAGCCGCAGGTCGAGCTGCGGCTGCGCAGTTGCTGTAGCGGGCCGGCGCCCCCTGTGTCTGGTACGCGTGACAGGTATCTGTGACGGCGGTCTGGCGTATCGCTCGGACAGATACCATCGGGATTTGCTGCGTCCGATGTGTATGTCAGAAACCGTTCAGGAAACGCCCGAAGTACAGGCGCGTGCGCTAAACAGAACGTGCGAGTTGTCTCTGAAAGGACTCCCTCATGACCGTGCGCGTAGCAATCAACGGCTTCGGACGAATTGGCCGTAACTACTTCCGGGCAGCGAAGGCCACCGGTGCTGACATCGAATTTGTCGCCATCAACGACCTGGGCGACATCGAAACCATGGCATTGCTGTTGCGCAACGACAGCGTGCATGGCCGCTTTCCCGAGAAGATCACCGCAGGCAAGAAGGAGCTTCGCGTCGGCAACGACCGGGTAAAGGTCTTCTCTGAGCGGAACCCAGCCGACCTCCCGTGGGGCGAGCTGAACATCGACGTCGTCATCGAATCGACCGGTGTCTTCAACTCGAAGGAAGCAGCGAGCGCACATATCACCGCCGGTGCGCCAAAGGTGCTTATTTCAGCGCCCGCATCCTGCGATGCCACGTTCGTCCTCGGCGTCAATGACGACACGTACGATCCGAACAAACATCACGTGATCTCGAACGCATCGTGCACGACCAACTGCTTTGCGCCGATGGTCAAGGTGCTCGACGACAAGTTTGGCGTGGTCGAAGGGCTGATGACCACCGCACACGGCTACACGGGCGACCAATCGCTCGTCGATGGCCCACATCGCGATCCACGCCGTGCTCGTGCAGCTGCGGTCAACATCGTGCCAACCACAACCGGCGCAGCGCGTGCAACGGGTCTCGTGATGAAGAAGATGGCTGGCAAGCTCGACGGCATGGCACTGCGCGTGCCAATCCCTGACGGCTCGCTCACCGATTTCACCGCAGTGCTGAAGAAGCCTGCGACCGTCGAGCAAGTGAACGCTGCGTTCAAAGAAGCTGCCTCGAAGGGCGCGCTCAAGAACGTGCTCGACTACAGCGATGAACCGCTCGTCTCATCTGACATCGTGGGACAGCAGGCATCGTGCATCTTCGATTCGGGCCTCACCATGTCGATGGGAACGCTCGTCAAGATCGCAGGCTGGTACGACAACGAGATGGGGTACTCGACCCGCCTCGTCGAGCTGACCAACATCGTCGGTACCCGCAAAGCAAAGAAGACGGCAGCGAAGAAGCCGGCTGCAAAGAAGGCTCCAGCGAAGAAGTCGGCCGCAACGGCCAAGACCTCAGCAAAGAAGCCAGCGGGCAAGAAAGCCGCGCCGGCAAAGAAGAAGGCTGCAGCGAAGAAGAAGACGGCAGCGAAGAAAAAGTGAGCGTCCCCCAACTCGAGGATCTCGGTGATCTTGCGGGCAAGAACGTTCTTGTCCGCACCGACTTTAACGTGCCGCTTTCGGGTGGCGAGATTTCCGACGATCTGAGAATTCGTGCGGCGTTGCCCACCCTTCGTTGGCTCCAAGATCACGGTGCGAACGTGACGGCGATGAGCCACCTCGGGCGTCCAAAGGGCGAACCCAATCCGAAATATGACGTTGCCCCGGTTCGAGAACGACTCGACGAGTTGTTACCGGGCGTAACGCTGCTCGACAATCTTCGGTTCAACCCGGGCGAGACGAGCAACGACGCAGCGTTCGTCGCAACGTTGATCGAGGGACAGGACGCGTACGTGAACGACGCCTTTGGCGCATCGCATCGTG
Organism: uncultured Acidimicrobiales bacterium; assembly: GCA_938040365.1. Lineage (GTDB taxonomy): Bacteria > Actinomycetota > Acidimicrobiia > Acidimicrobiales > SHLQ01 > SHLQ01. The sequence goes on along the minus strand of CALHXU010000117.1, from coordinate 10,378 downwards.
AGCACGCATCGATCGTTGGCCCGCCCATGCATCTTCCTTCGGCGGCTGGTCGATTGCTGGCCAAAGAGGTCGAGATCCTCATGGGCGTCCGCAACGAGGCCCGAAAGCCGTTCGTCGCGATCATGGGCGGTTCAAAGGTGAGCGACAAAGTCGCGGTCATCGACGCTCTTGCCGAGCGGGTCGACTCGCTGCTCATCGGTGGCGGCATGGCCTTCACGTTCTTTGCCGCAATGGGACATCCCGTTGGCAACTCGCTTCTCGAAGAGGGAATGGTCGACTACTGCAAAGAATTGCTCGAGAGCGACAAACCAATCGTTCTTCCGTCCGACATCACTGCGATTGGCCCCGGCGGCGAATTGTTCAACCCCGATGCTGGAGGCGAGGTCCGCCAAGTTGGACAGAGCGTGCCAGAAGGCTGGATGGGCGTCGACATTGGTCCAGGCACCGCAGCCGAATTCAGCGACATCATTGCCGAAGCGCAGACGGTGCTTTGGAATGGGCCGCTCGGCGTTTTCGAGGACCCGCGCTTTGAAGCCGGAACAAAACACGTTGCTCATGCCGTGGCTGATGGTGCTGGCTTCAGCGTCGTTGGCGGCGGCGACAGTGCAGCTGCGGCCAAACAGTTTGGTGTGGCCGAGATGATGGATCACGTATCGACCGGTGGCGGCGCGTCGCTCGAACTACTAGAAAAAGGCGACCTACCCGGGCTCGCCGCACTCAGGAGTTAACCATGGCCCGTAAGCCGCTGATGAGTGGCAACTGGAAGATGAACCTCAATCACTACGAGGCAATCCAGTTGGTACAAAAGCTGTCCTATGCATTGTCGAAAGACGACGTCGAGGCAGTCGACATTTCGATTCACCCGCCGTTCACCGACCTGCGATCGGTCCAGACTGTGCTCGAGTCGGAGAACATCCCAATCTCGCTCGGCGCACAGAACTGCCATGCCGAAGAAAAGGGTGCATTCACCGGTGAAATCTCGCCCCTGATGCTCGAAAAGCTGTACGTGACCTACGTAATTTGTGGCCACAGCGAGCGGCGCCAAATGTTCGGCGAGACAAACGCCGAGGTCAATGCCAAGGTCAAGGCGATCTTTAAGGCAAACATGATTCCGATCATGGCCTGCGGCGAAACGCTCGAGCAGCGTGAAGCGGGACAGATGGAAGCCCACATCGTCGAGCAAGTAACCGAAGGTCTCGCTGGCGTGAAAGCCGACCAGGTCGCGTCGATGGTCATTGCCTACGAGCCAATCTGGGCGATCGGCACCGGCGTAACTGCAACTGCAGAAGACGCCCAAGAGGTATGTGCCCTCGTCCGGGCGACCATTGGAGAACTGTACGATTCCAGCACTGCTGAGTCGGTTCGAATTCAGTACGGCGGCTCGGTCAAGCCGAGTTCGGCGCCCGAACTGATGAGCCAACCCGACATCGACGGTGCGCTCATTGGTGGAGCGTCGCTATCGGCCGAAGATTTCGCGGGATGCATCCAGTATCGGCTCGCACAGTAAGCGCTGTGCCCTCGCACAGTAAGCGCTGTGCAAAAGAGCGGGCGGGTGCCAGTGCGGGGAAAATCTTGCGCGGTAGACTTATCGGACAGCGTCACGCATCGGCGCATCAAGACTTTAGGAAGCACTAGGTAGTTCCATGTTCTGGGTAGTACTTGTCGTTCACGTTCTCTTGAGCCTCGGGCTCATCTTCTTGGTCCTCCTGCACAGCGGCAAGGGTGGCGGCTTGTCCGACATGTTTGGTGGCGGTCTCGGTGCAACGTCGGCTGGGTCCACGGTGGTCGAGCAAAACCTGAACCGAATGACGATTCTTGTGTCGACCGGTTTCACCTTTACGACGATCTCGCTCGCGCTGCTTTTCGACTTCGGCTGATCGCTCGAAATCATTCAAGGTAAGTGCACTCGATCCGATAGGAGCGGGTGTATCGCAATTCCTTCTCTACGCGCCCGAAATCCTCGCGCAAGTTCCTGCTTGTGCTGTTCACCACAGCGGCCCTCATCGCTAGCGCATGTTCTGGTGCCGAGGATGCGGCGTTGGTCGATTCGCCCGACACACCAACCGCACCAGCAGGTGAGAGTTCGGTTCCCGAGAACCTCGCGTTTGCCGACGCAGGCCAGACGCTGCGCGTAAGCGTTCCAACACTCAACTATGCCGCACCTCACGAACTCGTCGAGACAGACGGTGCTCAGGTGCTCCTCATCGACCTTCTGACCGATGGCCTCACCAAGCGGGATACCTCCGATGGTTCGATCGTTCCGGCAGTAGCCGAGAGCTACGAGACGTCGACCGATGAACTGACCTGGACCTTTCAGCTCGGGGACGCAGTCTTTTCTGACGGAACTCCAATCGTTGCCGACGATGTCGTCACGAGCCTCGGCCGCGTGGCTGCACAGGGAAGTGCCTCGCTGAGTGGTCCTTCGTTGTGGCCAATCAGTGGTTGGCTCGAAGCGGGAGAATCGGGAGAAATTTTCGTTCCCGGTCTCGTCGCGATCGATGAAGACACGGTCGAGATGACACTCACCGAACCGTTTGCGCCTCTCGCCGAGGTCCTAGCGGGCGTAGCGTTCGGAATTACCCCGGCTGGAGCATCGACGATCGGCACGTTCGACGGCGAGCTTCCACTCGGTTCGGGGACCGACTATGTTCCTACCGAGATTTGGGCCGATGGGCTTCGCTTGAGCGGTAATGGTGTCGACACCGGCATCACGACAATCGAAGTTCTGGTCGACCCGGGGCACACGAGCTTTCGTGCGGGCGAAACCGATGTAGCACCGTTCTATGACCCCGCCGACTCGCTCGACGGTTTGACCGGCGTCCAGATTCAGCAATCAGCAAACGCCTATTTCGCAATGAACGCGGCGATCGAACCCTTCGATGATCCAATGGTTCGCCAGGCGATCGTCCACGCGATCGACGCGGAAGAACTACGATCTCGCTTCTTCCCCGACGCGGTGCTGATGCGCAGCTTTATCCCAGAGCTAATTCCGGGCGGTGTCAGCGATGCGTGCGGATCGGCATGTGACTTTGACCCAGAACAGGCAGAGACGCTCATTCAGGCATCACAGAACGATGGCACACCGGTCACGATCGACTACATCGAACGCGAAGACGGAGGCGATGACCAAGCGATCGCCGAAGCGGTCGCCGAGATGTTGAACAACGTTGGCCTCGACGCTGTAGCGCGGGCCCGGACCGAGGATGGGTTTCCGCTCCGTCTACTCGAGGGCAATTTAGGACTATTCCGATTTGGGTCGGTGTCGACCGCGATGTCGCCGGAGGCCATGATCGGCCTTCCGTTCCACTCCGCTGGCGTCGACAACTTCACGAGCACGTCGATCGAACGCGTCGATGACTTCATCGACGAGGCTCGACGGACAACCGATGCTGAGGCCCGAGCTGACCTGTACTCGAACGCCGAGGCGGTGCTCTTCGCAGAGGCTGTCGTTGCGCCTCTCGTCGAGTTCAATCACTTTGTGGTCTTTGGCGACCGGCTGAGTGCAGTTGGCCTCGAACCCGATGGTTCGCTCAACCTCTCCCAGTTCGAGTTCGTCCAGACCGACCGGGTTCCCCTCGACGGCGAATAGCTATTTTGTTCTCGACACTTCCGGTCGAGATCCGCGGGAGCGATTACACGTCGGGACTTCCGGTCGAGATCCGCGGGAGCTTGCATGCTCGCTTCGCGAGCTGCGCTCGCCTCGAGCGGTTTGTGGATGCGCTGTTGTCACGCCAGAGAACGGTATCCCGGGGTCAGACCCTCTCTTACCGTTCTGTCACGCCAGAGCGTTTTTGGCTGAGGCGGAGCCGAGGCCGAAAAGGCGGTAAGTGAGGAGCTCCTCCAGGGGAGCGAGGAACGACGGTCGCTTCGCGAGCTGCGCTCGCCTCGAGCGGTTTGTGAGAGTGTTGTTGTTATGGCAGAGCGTTTTTGGCTGCGGCGGAGCCGAGGCCGAAAAGGCGGTAAGTGAGGAGGCGTCTCAGGCGCCGACGAACGGCTCACATCACGCCGCGGACTGTTGGTTTGACCGTGTCGAAATAGAAGCTCGACAACTCGTCGTGGGTGTCGGCGGGGAGCCGAGCCAAGTCGCTGGCGGCGGCGTTGTCAGAAACCTGTTCTGCTCGGCTGGCTCCGGCGATGACCGTCGACACCGCTTCGTGGTCGAGGCACCAACGGATGGCGGTTTGGGCCATCGTTGCGCCTTCTGGAACGTGGTCCGCAACGGCCTCAGAAAATTGGACGGCTCTCTCGAAGGGCACGCCGCTAAAGGTCTCGCCAACGCTGAAGAACTCGCCGTTCGCGTTGAAATTTCGATGATCGGTATCGGCGAAGGTGTGTCCCACGCTCATCTTGCCCGATAGCACACCGCTCGCCAGCGGTAGCCGAACGATGATGCCGACGTCAGCTTCGGTCGCTGCGGGGAACAGTTCGGTGATCTGATCCTGGCGGAAGATGTTGAAGATGGTCTGGATCGACGTGAGCTTCGGATGTTGGACTGCGTAGGCGGCTTCCTCGAGTGTCTCGACGCTAACTCCAAAGTGGCGAATGAGGCCCTGATCTTGAAACTCTTCCATCCACGACAACATGTCGCCCGACAGCAGAACTTCGGTTGGAACACAATGCAACTGTACGAGGTCAAGTGCGTCGACGCCGAGGCGCCGGACCGATCCTTCGATGCTCGCCCGAGTCTTCTCCTTGGTGTAGCCGTCGGGATAGAGCTCGCCCGATCGGCCAACCTTGCTCACGATGGTTCGATCGGCAGGATGCGCTTTGATGTATTTCCCGATTCGCTCCTCGCTGAGGCCGGCGCCGTAGACATCTGCGGTGTCCCAGAATGTGATTCCGGCCTCATCGGCGGCGGCCAAGATTGCTTCAGCGCGAGTGTCTTCGAGGGGTCCGAAGTCTCCGCCGAGCTGCCAGCAGCCAAGGCCGACTTCCGACGCTGAGAGTCCTGACTTGCCGAGTGTTCTGTTCTCCATGATCGACCTAACCTCCGGCGCACATGGCGCATCGTGTTCGGTCAATAGCGTAGTCAACGCTGGCGGCAGACCGAGTATGGAATTTCTCACCCTCTGACCAGCGTTGATTTGTCACGTAGCTATTTGGTGACGAGCGCGGATGCGTTTTCGAGATCGGCGAGGTCGTTACCGACCGTTTTGAATGAGAAGGCTCACATGAGAAGCACCGAAGAAGATCGCACATGAAAATGTCAGCGGTGCTCTTTGGGGCGCGGTCGGCCACGTGAGCCGCACGCCTGGCATCGATGCGAATGCGCTGCGACTTGCAGAAGCTGCCGAGCAGCTGGCCCGCCAGCGTGTGGTCGCGGCGACCCAGCCTGTAGCTGCGACAACCCAGCCTGTAGCTGCGACAACCCAGCCTGCGATTGTTACGACCCATCACGGTCCTCAAGTGCGACCGAAGAAGCCAGCCCGCATTACCGGCATCGATATGGCTCGTGGGCTCGCAATGTTTGCGATGACCGTTGTGCACTTCGTCAACTTTCGCGAGAACGAGGGTGAGACCCTCGCAACGCTCGCAAGCCACTTTCGGGGCCGGGCGATGCCGTTGTTCGTCATGTTGGGTGGAATTGGCGTTACCTACCTGACGAGGCGATCCAAAACGCCCGAGCGAGATCTGATCATCCGTGCGATCATGCTCTTTGCGCTCGGTCTGGTTCTGACCGAATACGTCGACCGGCTCGCGATCATCTTGCAGTCTTACGGTTTGTTCTTCATCCTTGCGACCGTGCTCTGGCGACTGCCGTCGAAGGTGTTGCTCGCGCTTGTTCCAGCGATCGTTGCGACCGGTGCAGTTACCTATCAGTTGGTCGGAACGCCTCGACGCTTGACACCGTTTGACGAAGCATTCACTGTCGCCGGCGCCGAGTCGCTGATCTTCGACGGGTTCTACCCGCTCTTTCCTGTGGGCGCATTCTTCGTGTTCGGCATTTGGTTGGGTCGGATCAACCTTGCTTCAGAACGTGTTGCGGCCGTGCTCGCCGGGGTCGGAACCGTCGTCGGAATTGGTACGACCGTTATCGCAAATGCTGCAGTCGAGAGGTTCAACCTGCAGATCGTCTTTGGTCGTGGACGTGCTGGCGACGGGATGTTTCATCTCACACGTCTTCTCGATTCGGAGGGTCACTCGGCCATGCCCGCTTGGGTAATCAGCGCGCTTGGAACCTCGGCCGCGGTGCTCGGCATTTCGTTGCTGCTCGCGCCGAGATTTCCGCGGCTCGTACGACCAGTCGTCGCTGTTGGTTCGACCGCCTTGACCTACTACGTATATCAAGCGTGGCTGACCAATGTGGTGCCGCCGACCTTTGAGACCTCGCTCGGCACCGAATGGATATTTACGTTCGCCGTCTACGCCTCGTTCGTGGTGCTGGCGCTGATCTGGAAGGTGTTCTTCGACTCGGGCCCATTCGAACGGGCGCTTCGTATTGGTTCAGGGCCAAAGAAGGCCGCGCCCACTTCTCGGTAGTTCTAGGGCAACTGTGCTGGTGCACACACTGCCCTCGAGCTCGCGTGAACTTGAGGACTTTAGGCGGGGTGTCCGAAGTCGCGGAGGTAGGTCTGCCAGCCGAGCTCTTGGTAGGTGCGGTTGGTCGTCGGACGGTAGTTGATCTCGCGTTCGGCGCGCAGTTGCTGGATTGCGGTCTCGTCGATGTTGCAGGCGAGGTCCGGTAGGTCGACGCCGAACACGCGGGCGGCATTCCCGCCGAAGATCTTCGCCTTGATCTCGTTCGTGAGCGCCGGGTAGCCGAACTCTTCTTGGAACTCTTCGGAGATCTGAAAGGCTCGAAACAGTTGGATCTGGTCTTGTGGATTGCCGTACCAAAGCGAGTCGGTGCCCCACAAGATGTTGTCCTCGCCGATGTGTACGAGCAGTTTGCCGATGAGGTGCGCTGCTTCATTCGGGCTCGCCATGACGTTGCGCCACGTCGAACCGAGTTCGGCATAGACGTTGTCGGGGCTTCCAGCGTCGAGCACCGAGGTAATGAGCCGGTTGACGCCCACGTCGGCGTCTCGGCTGTAGGGGCCTTCGGTCGACGAGTTTTCGTAGCCCGAGTGATACACCAAGATGTCGACGTCGGGATGGTTGATTGCGGCTGGGCCGACATCAACTGGCGACGATGCAGGGTTGTTTCCCGAAAGACCTTTATGGACGGCGACGATCGGTACGCCGACTTCTTGGACTTTCTCGAAGTACGCACTACCGGTGTCGTCGTCGAGGCGCCACGCCGGTCCGCCGTTGTGGGTGTAGGTCTTGAATGCGTTGATGTTGAAGTTGGCGGCGACTTGTTCCATTGCGTCGATGCCAACCGAGGTGGGAAACGACTCGCCTTGCATGAGTACTCGGTCTGAGCACCCGAATCTTCCCGCGGTGTCGACCGCTTGTTGCATGACCGTGTTGGAGAGCGCTCCGTTGCCAAATGGGATTGCCGAAAGCATGACCATGGTGGTTTCGCTGTCGACGAAGATCGCCTCGAAGAAGTGGTCGATCCCGTAGCAGTCTCCGGGGATTGCTTCACCGCAGTTCGACTGGGGGAAGCCGGGGTTGCCGGGCGCATCGTCGGGGTATTCGAGTAGGTGGCCTTGGATGTCGAAGATGAACTCGCCGTCAGGGGCGGCCAACGCTTCTGCTGCGGCGTCTTCGTCCATCGTCTCGTCGGTCTCGGCAATCGCGTCGTCGCTCGTTGCTGGCGATGTGGCCGGGGCGCTCGTGGTCGCAGGGGAGGTGCTCGTTGAGGAAGTTGCAGCGGGGTCGAACTGTCCGCCGGTCTGGCCTTCGCTACTGCTGCAGGCGGCCAGGATGGCCATCATCGTGGTCATGCCGGCAGATGAAGAAAGGAACTGTCGACGACTGATGCCGAGCCGGCGCGAACGGGTATCGGCGATGCGGTTCGTCTCTCGAATTGTGCGTCGCACGATCGATGACGCGGGCGACGGAATGTACTCGCCATTCGAGCACGCTTCGAGCTTGAGCGGGAGGCCGGGGTCGGTGGGATCGGGACGAGCCATGTGCCGAGTTTTTCACATCGAGGAGCACCTGTGCTGTGCGCGACTCACAACGTCGAACCCATCGGGCGGCTGAGCTGAACCGAACGGGTGCACAAGCTGAGGCGATTACGAGCGAGGGTCGAACGCTTCTGAGCTCATATGAGCGGAGGGAGTTCGCCGGACTCCAGGTTTGGTACCTACTTTGTCGTTGCTTTGGAGGTCGTTCGCACGTTGCTGAGCTGGGACGGCTAGCGGTGAGGGTGGGCTGAACTCTGGGTTCCACGTGGAGGTGGTAGCCCTGTGGACGTTAGCGTCTCGCCGACGAGTCGACTACGGTGAGGCGATGGCAACGCTCGTTGTAGAAGACGGCCAACTCACGATCGTCCTGTCGACGTGGGAGAAGATTGGAGCGCTCATTCGGTCAGATGTTTCGGTGCCATTTGATTCGATTGTGTCGGCGCAGAGGCTCGACGATGCTCGAGATGGCATTCGTGGTCTTCGCGCGCCGGGGACCGGTGTGCCCGGAAGACTCGCGCTCGGAACCTGGAGAACCGCGAAGACCACCGATTTCGTTGCCGTCAGTCGCAGCGACGCCGGCTACCTCATTGAACTCTCCGGCCAACGGTTCGACCGCCTCGTCGTCTCATCTCCTCCCATCCCAGAACTAGACGCCCTCGGTTAACCCCACAAACGGCTGATCGGGGTCAGACCCCAATGGGCCGGTGACAGGCTGGAGAGGGTCAGACCCCAACCGTCCCGCCATCGGCTGGGGAGGGTCAGACCCCGATGGGCTGGTGGTTTCGATTTCGGTTGTCAGCGGTCCGGCTTTCTGCAAGAGTGCTTGTGAAGGTATTCACAAGCACTTGAGTGTCATTATCGGTGGCGGCCGAAAGGTGCAACGAACCACGGGGGAGTGGGCAATGGGCGACGGCGAAGTAGTAGGCGAACATGAGCCGATGTCATGGCCGTGGGTCCAAGACGAACTTCGGGCGAAGGGGCGGGCGATTGCCACGTCGCTTCAAAGCGGTGTGGGAGCCGCGGTTGCGGTGCCGAACCTCGAATGGAACGTGGGTCGCCTCGGTGCACATATCGTCGCTGTTGCGCAGTTCAATTTGCGGGCGCAGGACGAGCTGGTCGAGCTGCCCGACGTGACTCGCACGCCAGTAGTTGAGGAGTTCAGTGACGCTACTGCAGCCGCGGTTGGCACGACCGAGCCCGAAGAGCTCGCAGCGATACTCCCTGGCGCCATCGATGCTCTGCTCGCTCGGCTCGGACCCGACGGCTCGGCTCCGGCGAAGTGGTACCAGCACGACATGACCGCGCTCGAAGTCGGTGGAGTGGTACTCAGCGAATTGCTCATCCATCACCACGACCTTGTTGGCGCGACGGGGGAACCACCGGGCGTTGCCAAGATCTCGACCGAGCAAGCTCGCGCTGCGTTTCGTGGATTGTTCGCCGCAAGCTCTCACGTCGTTAACCCCGAGGTAGCACGTGAATGTCAAGGTGTAATCCATCTCTATCTCACCGGCACCGGGGGAGGCGACCACTGGACTGTCACCATCTCTGGCGAAACAGCGGTTACGACACCGGGCAACCCACCCGTGGCTGACTTTCACACGATGGCGAACCCGGCCACGTTATTGATGACCTCACTCGGTCGGGCGAGCGAGGTCAAGGCATTCTTCACCGGGCAGATCGTAGGGATTGGACGTAACCCCAAGCTCGGTCTCCGCTCGCGCAACCTTTACTACTCGCTTTAGCGGTTGCATCCCTGCGCTAAAGACGCTGGTGCAGGCTGGTGAGGGTCTGACCCCGTTGGGCCGGTGGCAGGACGGGGAGGGTCAGACCCCGTTGGGCTGCGATGTTTCGAGCCGCTAGGCGAGAAACTCGGTTAGCGAGCGAAGTGAGCGGCGGTGACGGGACGGGGAGGGTCAGACCCCGTTGGGTGAGTGGGTGAGCGAAGTGCGCGGCGGGGCAGGCGAAACTTGCCCGGTTAGAGGAGTCGGGGTTGGTCAGCGGTGTTGTTGCGCGCGTCGGCTTGTTGTGATCGTGCTGTTGGTGGTGATGTCGATCGAGTTGCTGGGGTGTCGGCGTGGGGGCGTTGTTGGCGTGATGAGCCACTTGATTGCGACCGCTTCGGTGGAGGTTTGGGTGGGAGTTCTTCCCATCTCGCCGGCCGGTATTTCCATTTCCCGGCTGTTGGGTCCCAGTAGATCGTCATCTTTGCGTTGTGGATCCAGTGATGACAGTCCATACACACCATCACCATTTCGTCGATGTTGGTTTCGCCTTCAGCCGGTGACTTATAGGGGATGATGTGGTGGGCTTCGCACTCGTGAGCGTCAGCCCCGCAGCGGACACAACCTCGATCACGGACC
>CALHXU010000116.1 GCA_938040365.1 uncultured Acidimicrobiales bacterium | reverse complement strand
CTGTCGGCGCAGACTCGTGAGCTGCACTGCCAGACCGAGAGAACCGTCGACGCGTTGGACGTCTTTTCTGGTCCGCAGATCTACCGGTCATGGCTCGTAGCTCTGTACGACATGCAAACGTTCTTCAGCGACGGGGCGGCTGCTGGCTGTGAAATTCTTGGCATCGAAGACGTAACGAGCGACCTGCTCGACGCGCTCGATCGCGACGTCACTGCGATGGCGGGCACCGAACTCCTCGAAGAGCGACCGGCCGTGGGACACGCGGACCAGCCTCAACCAACCCGATCTGAAGCGATCGGCATCATCTATGTACTCGAGGGGTCGGGCCTTGGTGCCTCGGTCCTCTATAACCGAGCAGTCGAGGCGTCGATGCCAACGACTGAATTTTTGGACCTTTCGCGAACGCTCGCCAAAAAGCGCTGGCGTCGCGTCGTTGGGCGCATCAACGAACTAACTGAAGTGTCGATCGAGGAAGCTACCGCCGCCGCGAACAGCGTCTTTTCGTTTCTCGATTCTGGCCTGCAAACCATATCCAATCGAAAAGAGCGGTAACGATGGACTCTGATGCGTCGAACACTGCAGGCAATCACGTCTCGCTCGAAGAAGAAGCCGAGGCGCTCGCGAACTGCGACCGGGACCCCATTCATATCCCTGGGTACATCCAGTCCTTTGGCGGACTTATTGCACTCTCGGCAGACATCGACGAGATCTTGTATGCATCGGAGAACATCGAAGACTTTGTCGGCATGTCTGCTACCGACGTGCTCGATGCCGACCCATGGACGGTCTTTTCGAGCGACGAAATTCACTCGCTTCGAAACTTGATCGGCCGATCAACTGCAGAAACCCAGCGAGAGCTCGCAGGTCAGTTCCGTCATGGCGAACAACAGTCCGCCATGACGGTGCACCGCCGAGGCGACATTGCGATCGTCGAGTTTGTCGACTCGACAAACGCCTCTGACCGGCACCGTCACATGCTGACACAGCTCCGACTACTCACCTCAATGGTCGGCAACGCAACCGACCTTCAACAACTACTCGACTCATCGGTTTCGATTCTTCGAGCAGCGACTGGATATGACCGAGTGATGGTCTACCGGTTCCGTAGTGATGATTCTGGCGAGGTCATCGCAGAGAGCAGACGTTTCAGCGCCGAGGCGTTTCTCGGGCTTCGCTTTCCCAAATACGACATTCCACCACGCGCTCGACAGCTCTACCTCGAAGCTCCGATTCGGATGATCGGTGACGTCGAGAGCGCCTCGGTGCCCGTGATTGGTAAATCAGGCGCCGGCGAGCTCGACATGTCGGCCGCGCTCCTTCGTGGAACCGTGCCGGTGCATTGCCAGTACCTCGCAAACATGGGAGTGCAGGCATCACTTTCGCTGCCGCTTATCGTCGATGGTCGCCTCTGGGGCCTCTTTGCGTTGCATCACATGTCTCCACACAACTTACAAAACGGCGATGACCTCGTCGTCGAGGTTGCTGCAAAGTACGTATCGATGGCGATACAAACCCTTCAGGAGCGACAACTTGGCGAAAGTCAGGCGCGAGCGGTTCCGTTCGCAAACTCGCTCGTAACGATGCAACAGACCAACACCGCGACCGAATCGAATCTCCGGTCGATCGTCGCGGAAATGTCGACGCTCCTTCCCTGTTCGGGTGTGGCGGTAGTCGCCCAAGACCGCATTGTGACCCACGGTCAAACACCGGCGAATCGCTCGATCCGCGATCTGATCGCGATCACCGATGACCAACGCGGGAGCGTTTTCGCCTGCGAATCGCTCGCCGAGTTGTTGGAGACGACAGAAGGTCTGGGTGACGTTGCGGGGGTCCTCGGTTTCACGGTCGGCGCAGAAATGCCGCTGTCGTTGTTCTTCTTCCGGCAAAACGCCTCATCGACCGTTCGCTGGGCTGGCAAACCCGAGAAAACTCTCGAGCGTGTCGACGGCGAGACTCGCCTGATGCCGCGGGCATCGTTCGCAGCGTATGAGGCATCGGTCGAAGGTACCTGTGAAGAGTGGGAACATAGCGACGTCACCGTTGCTCGTGGGGTGTTGAGAGCACTACACATATCGGTGCCCTTCCTCTCCACCGACCGCGATCGGCTGGCCGACGTCGTTGTTCAAGAACTCAACCATCGGGTGCGCAACGTACTTGCACTAGTGCAATCGATCATGGATCAAAGCCACCCCGAGTCGGCCGACTTCAACGACACGTTCAGTACCTTCGAGCAGCGAATTCTCGCGTTGGCAGCGTCCTACAACGCCCTATCGGACAACACGTCGGTATCTGGCGGATCGCTCCCATTGGACCTTCGCTCGACCATTCGTCGAGGGTCCCAAGCATTTCCCGAAGAGCAAGTGATCCTCGATGGTCCGCCGGTCAGAATTCGCGCCGATACCGCACCGATCATTCTTCTCATCTTGCACGAGCTGTTCTCGAACGCTGCAAAGCATGGGGCACTATCGAACAGCTTCGGCGTGGTAAAGATCACGTGGCAAGTTCGCAACGATGCCCTTCATGTGACATGGAGCGAGACCGGAGGGCCACCAACAACCAAACCAGAACGGCATGGCTTTGGTTACACGCTTATCGACAATGCACTCGACTATCAAGTGCCGGGCTCAACGACAGAAATGAGCTTTCTCCCCGATGGTCTACTCGTCGAAATCAGCCTTCCCGAAGCAGCGTTTTCCGAGTCTGAAGAACCCGCCCACCAGCCTGGACCTGAAGCAGAACCACAATTCACCGGGCCTGTACTGTCGGGAAACGCGCTCGTTGTCGAGGACGATTTCTTGATGGCGATGCAAAGCCAACGATCACTACGCCAGCTTGGGGCGTCGACGGTCGAGGCAGCGAACAGTATCGACACCGCGCTCGAGCTCCTCAATTCGACCACGTTCGAGTTTGCGGTGCTCGACATAAATCTCGGCGGCACCCGTAGCGGCGCGGTCGCAACGCAACTTCGCAATCTTGGTGTCCCGTTTCTCTTTCTGACCGGCTACGACAGTAATCTCGGCTGGCTGAACGATTTCGACAACGTCGCTGTCTTACGCAAGCCCGTTGGGCGAGATGAATTCAAAATTGCAGTTCAACGAGCCGTCACCGGCTGAACGTACAACCTTTCAGAAGAACACCCCTGCATGACCCACATTGGAATACTCGAAGACGACGAGATTCTTCGAATCGACATTGGAAACGCACTCGTTGGCATGGGTCATCAGATCACGTACTTCGATGATGCCGATGAAGGGATGGCGTTATGTGCCGCCGAGTCGATCGACTGCTTTGTCGTCGACCTCTTCATCCACCGAGATCGAAGCTTTATCATGGAAGGCGGACTGGATTTCATGAGTCGTCTTCGAGACGCCCAAGACCTCAAAACTGCGGCCGATACTCCCGTGGTCGCAATCACCGGTGGCAGTCAATGGACTGGCGGGACCGACCCGCTCAAGACGGCAGTTCTTGCGGGGGCCACCCAAATTATGCGTAAGCCGGTCAACCTCATTGAATTGCTGAGCGCGGTTCAGGGATTGCTCGGCCTCGACGACGAAACGTTGACCTAGGCCAGGCAACGAGTATTTGTGATGGTGGGTTTGGAAATCGCGTAATCGGGTAACAACTACCCATGACGTTCTCACAGAGCCAAGATCAAACCCTCGACCTCGTCGACCGATCGAACGGCCTGCGCGTGATCGCGAGCGGGAGTTCACTTATCTCGACGCTCACGTCGTTGATCGTTGTGACCGAGTCTCAAGTCCACGACTATCGCCGGATCGACCGTGCTCTAAAGCACGATCACCCCCGAGTTCACGAACTGTTCGACGCGGTCTTTGGTGGCCAAGCTGGGTCAACTGTTGGGATCGGCATCGCGGCCCACGCGGCCTAATTTTGACTCTCGCGAAAATCGAGCGCTCACCGACACTTTTCCATCGCCAGCAAAGTCCACGCGCACATCAGCGACGGCCGCCGAGATTGGCAATCCGCGCCCTCGCTTTGCCTTAGCATCTGGCATTGCAAACGAAGGTTCGAATGATGGCCCACGGTTCGTGACCGTCACGGTAAGGCCAGTAGTGCTCGATCGGCAATCCAACAGGATCGACCCGTCCTCGCCTTCGTCTGCATCACGGGCATTGGCCAAAAGCTCATCGGTCACCAACAGCACATCATGTCGATCGAGTCCATCGGCAACGTCTACCAACCATTGACGCATTTCTTCTCGCGCAGCCGCGAGTACGAGTTCAGACGATGACCAACGCAACTCAAGCCGGTCAAGTACCGGCCGTTGCGCTACGAGCACAACCACATCGTCGTTGCGCTCTTCAGGAACCGATGAGAGCAATGTGTCGGCAATCGATTTCGCGTCGGAGTCACCGAGTCCACCGAGCATCCGGGTGAGCTGGAGCGCTCCATCGTCAAGACTCTGCTCTCGACTCTCGATGAGGCCATCGCTGAAGAGCACGAGCCCATCACCTTCGTCGAACGCGACCGCTGTGGTGGAGTGCTCCGGTGTACCAAAGCCCATCAAGGTTTCACCGAACGGGCCGATCGCTTCGACCTCCCCGCTGCGGCGGAGAATTCTCGGCCGTGGGTGGCCGGCGTTCGCTACCTCGATCATTGAACGTTCGGTATCGATCACGCAGTAACAGCAGGTCGCCAAGCGTGGCTCGAACGAACTCTGAAGGTAATCGTTGACTCGGGCCAGCACTTCGCCGGGAGCGATGCCAGCCAGCGTCGCCATACCGAAGCCATGCCGTAACAAGGCGGCTGTCCGAGTCGCGAGAACATCGTGGCCAGCTACGTCGGCAACAAAGAGTGCGGTCGTGCCATTAGGTCGTCGCCACGCGCCGTACACATCGCCACCAACACGCTGGTAGTCGCGGGGAGGCAGGTATTTTGCGTGCAGGTCGAGTTCGTCGCTCGTCGGGAGCGCGAGCGGGAACACGACCGTTTCGAGCACGGTCGCATGGTCGTTTGCCGCTTCGTATTCGAGCACTCGCCGAACCGCGTGAGACGTGACTGCGACGAGGCGGCGAACATCAGCTGGTAGCTCGACGGTTGGGCGTTCAGTCTCGAAGCCGAGGCCGATCGCTGCGATCACGACGCCGAGGTCATTGAGTATCGGCAGCCCCATGAACGAGCTCATCACCACACCATCGATGATGAGACGTTGGTTCGTCACCTTCTCGATGTCGCCCCGATTTTGAAACACCAAGGGTTCACCCAGCTCGACCGCTCGACCGAGCAGTGGTCCAGATGCGAAGTCACTGCGTTGCTCACCAGTCCGATCGGCTCCATCGATCACCAGAAATTCGACGGCAGCAGCACCGGTCGCTTCGCCACCATGGCGAGTGAGCGCCTCAACAATGCCCTCGAGGGTCGAAGCGCGATTCGCCGCCGATACGGCCGCTGCGAGCGCAAACTCGGCGTCGTCTTCCTTGGCGGCGCGAGCCCATAAGTCGGCTTCGATGGTTGCAATGAGGTCGGCGGCGAAGTCCTTGACTTCGTCGTGGTCGCGCTCGCCAGCCTCTGACTTTAGAACGAGGCAGAGGACAGCGACCGCGTGACCATCGGGGGCAAAAACCGTGGCCGTTGCCATACCCCCATCGATGATGCAGCTCGTGTCGCGTCGAGAAACCGCCGTCGCTGCGGCGGCGATCATTCGTTTCGAGACTTCTTGCTCGGTTACCGGAGGCAAGAACTCAGACGACGCACCCGATACCTGAACCAACGCGGCCTGTTCGATCGTAGGAAGCGCCATTGCGAGCCGGGTCGCGCGCAACGCTGCGGGTAGGCCTGCGCCAAAGAGATCGCTCTGCTGGACTGCAGCGAGTCGTCCCACATCAAATTCGTAGTGTTCGATGCGACAACCGTAGTCGCGCGCAAATGCTCGACCCTGCCAAGAAACCTCTGTCTGCGACCGGCCGATCTATGCTCTGGTGACGCAAGGCCAAAAGGAGTTTCTGTGTTGCAGGCCGACGAGATCTCGGTTCACTTCCCAGCTCGCCGAGGGTTTCTCTACCTCAGCCGGCTCAACGCTTCGGCGATCGGAACAGAAGCTGGGCTCAATGTCGACGAGTTAGAGGACCTCCGGCTCGCCGTAAATGAGATGGTCAACTGGCTGCTCCAAGATGCCGAAGGCGATGGCACCGTAACGATCACGTTCGCTTCGACCGACTCTGGTATCGAGATCGACGGATTGCGTACCGCCGACGCAGAGCTGCCAGAGCGCCAGATCGACGACCTTGCAAACGCCGTTCTCGGAGCGACGGTCGATGACCATCGAGTGCGGAACGAACCCGCTGGCCGCCGTCTCGAGATGCGGAAATCTCCTGAACGGTGAGCGACGAATTCTCTGAAGAAGAACGAGCACGGCTCCTCGATGAGTTTGCATCTACACGGAGTGAGGCTGCACGCGACGCCGTCACAGCGGCGTTCCTTCCCCTCGCAGACTATTTCGCCCGCCGTTACTCGAATCGTTCGGTAGAACTCGACGACCTCCAACAGGTGGCCCGTCTCGGTCTCGTAAAGAGCATCGACCGCTACGACCCAACGGTCGGCGTCCGGTTCTCGACGTTCGCTGGACGAACGATCGACGGCGAGTTGAAGCGGTGGTTTCGAGACAAGTCCTGGGCAATGCGGGTCCCACGTTCGATCAAGGAGAACGTGCGCGAGGTCACCCTGTCGCAACAGAAGCTGGAACAGCGCCTCAACGCAGTACCAACAGCGCTCGAAATCGCGGCCGATACCAAACTCGATCTTGCGTTGGTGATCGAAGCGCTCGATGCTCGGTCGAGCTATCAGCCAGCGCGGCTCGACGTACCAACTTCAGAATCAGGATCGCAGACGCTGGGCGAGGTACTTCTCTCTGAGGATGCGTCAGTCGACCGGAGCGATGTAACGATGATGGTCTCCCAGCTGTTGACGACCGTCTCGGATCGGGACCGTGAGATCATTGAGATGCGTTACTTTGAAGAGCTTTCCCAACAACAGATCGCGGATCGAATCGGCCTGAGCCAAATGCAGGTGAGTCGGATATTGAGAAAGGCGCTGGGCGAACTGCAGGCAGCGATGCGCGACCCGTCGAGTTAGGTCAGGCCAAAGGCCGAGACGAGTCCGGTGATCTCAAAGACTCGTCGAACCGGCGGTGAAACGTCGATGATTTTGAAACCAGCGCCAGCATCTTCTACTGCGGTCTTGATACGAAGCAGCTCAGAAAGGGCTGACGAATCGAGAAAGGTCACTTGGGTGAGGTCGACCGAGACCGCTGTGCCGTCGCCACCGTGGCCATCCTCTAGGCGCTGTAATTCGTGGCAGTTGTCGGCGTCAAGTTCACCCACGACGACATGATGCGTTACGCCCGCAACATCTTTTGGCTCAATGTGCATACATCCTCCGTACGGGTGCTCACACTAGTTCGATTTCTCGATACCTCTGATGCAACAATGCAAGATTCACCCCAATTGGTAGACCGGTTTGGGAGTGTTCGCTTCCGAGTTAGGGGGTAGTGCGGATCGCTTCGGCCCGGTCAGCAATGATGTCGACGAGTCCACCCATCGAATGGCCGACCAACACCACGAGCCATGCCACGCGCCGTGGACGAGCACGACCGTCAGTTTCTGAGCCATGCCTCACGATAACTCAAAATGAAAAACTACATCTTTGCTCGACTAGACCGCTGCACCCACCGAATCGAGGACGCTCTGCAGAAGAACGTTGCCGTCGGTCGAGCCGAGAAGCTCGTTGCTCGCTCGCTCGGGGTGGGGCATGAGGCCGACCACGTTGCGGCCAGCATTGCACACGCCTGCGATGTCGCCGACCGAGCCGTTCGGGTTCGGCGTGTAGGTGAGGACGATCTGGTCGTTGGCACGCAGTTCGGCGAGGGTCTCGTCGCTGCAGGTGTAGTTACCTTCGAAGTGGTTGATTGGGATGTTGAGCTCTTGACCGACCTCGGCTGCCGAGGTGAGGCTCGAGTTTGTGGACTCGACGCGAAGCATCTGCCAGTCGTTAATGAACTTGAGTCCCCGATTCTTTTGGAGAGCACCAGGAAGCAGTCCTGCTTCGGTCAGGACCTGAAAGCCGTTGCAGATGCCGATGACCGGCATCCCATCGTTCGCAGCAGCGACGACCGCTTCCATGATCGGGCTAAAGCGAGCAATTGCACCTGGGCGGAGGTAATCACCGTGGGCGAACCCGCCGGCGATGATGACGGCGTCGCTTTGGCCGACCGAGTTATCGCCGTGCCACAGAATCTCGCCCTGTCCGCCGAGCGCATTCATTGCCTCGACGGTGTCGAACTCACAGTTGGTCCCCGGAAAGCGGACCACGCCGATCCTCGCCGCCATTAGTTGGCACCTGCGACTTCAACGACGGAGATCTTTGCGTCTTCGATCACCGGGTTGGTGAGAAACTTCTCACACACCTCAGCGAGCTGTGCCTCGGCCGTCGCAGCATCGGCTGCCTCGATGTCGAGGTGAATGCTCTTCCCTGCGCGAACGTTCGACATTCCGTCGAAGCCGAGTGTCGGCAGCGCCCGTTCGATCGTCGAGCCCTGCGGATCTGCGATCCCGGGATGGAGTTGAACGTCGATGACAGCGTGAAACTTCATGCTTCTGAACCTATCTGTTTCCAACTCTCGAACGGCAACCCAGTTAAGAGCTCGTAGCCGTCGACATAGCGAGATCTGGTGCTCTCGATGACATTGTCTGGAAGCGATGGTGCGGGCGGTGTCTTGTCCCAATCAAGACCGTCGAGATAGTCCCGCACTGGTTGCTTGTCGTAACTCGGTGGGGTCTCTCCCGGCCGCCAATGATCAGCCGGCCAAAACCGTGAGCTATCGGGAGTGAGTATCTCGTCGGCGATGACCAGTTCGCCGTCGACAAACCCGAGTTCAAACTTTGTATCGGCAATGATGATTCCGCGCTCGGCGGCATAGTCTCGGGCTGCGGTGTACAGCTTCAGTGAGATGTCCCTCGCTTGGGCTGCAACCTCGGGTCCGACCATCTCGACGGCTTTTTCGTAGGTGATGTTCTCGTCGTGTTCGCCATCTTCGGCCTTGGTGGCCGGAGTAAATAGGGGCTCGCTTAGTTCGCTGCTCTTCTGAAGCCCCTCCGGAAGTACCGTGCCGTGCAGCGTCCCGGACTCCTCGTACTCTTTCCATCCAGAACCGGCGAGGTAGCCACGAACCACACACTCGATGGGCAACATATCTGCTCGCTTTACCAGCATGGATCGGCCAGCCAGCTCAGGATTTTGGGCGCCGTCGGGGAAATCGGCCACGTTGGTGCTGATCAAGTGGTTTGGGGCAATGTGACCGAGCTTTTCGAACCAGAACGCCGAGATCGCCGTCAACACGCGGCCCTTGTCTGGCACTGGCTCTGCCATCACCACGTCGAAGGCTGAGAGGCGGTCGCTTGCAACGATGAGGAGTCGCCCTTCGCCTGCGTCGTACATTTCGCGAACTTTGCCAGCATAGATATGGGTGAGTCTTGATGTCACGGGACAGAACCTATTCGTTTCTACTCGCGAACACGGAAGCGAACAGCCGGGACTTTGTACCTACTCAGACGGCACCTGAGTGTTCCGACAAACTCAGGTGATGTCGCAATCGACGAGAGAGCCCTCACATAGCCGCTGGTGGCTAGTGTCGCGGACGCCCTTGTACTTCGCGGCTGCGGCATTGATTTCACTCATCGCCATAGCGATCATTGGCGTCACCAGCTTCCAGAGCCTCAACGTTGCACACACGACGCTTCTCCTCGAACGCGTTGGTAGCAGTTCCGTCGCGTTTGCTGAAACCAACCATGATGCGCTCAATGCAACATTTTCCGAAGAGGACAGGGTGATGACCCTCTCTGCATCTCGAGACAGCCTCGAACCAGACGCGAGTTGGAACCAGTTGGTCGACGCCCTTAGTGAGACAAACGATGGCGCTTCCAATGTCTTTGTCCATAACCCTCGGAGCGGCTCGTTCGACCGCATCGCGTCGAGCTTCAGGACGCCCGAGGGAAACCGTGTGAATCCAGGGGTAGTCGAACCGGGACTCATTCAGGAAGGGCACCCCGCATTTCAGAACTTGGTCAACCTCGATATCTACAAGGGCCCAGTTCCAGTCGGAGAGACAACGCGAGTAGCCAGCCTGATCCCGATTACCTCCGCTGATGGTCAGCTCGTCGGCGCTCTCGCAGTTGATATCGGACTCGAAGAAGACCTGGCTCGCCTCGGAAGTGTCGGCCGGACCAGCAGTTTGCTGCTGATCTTGCTTGCTGTCCTGCTCACGCTTGCTGTCCTCATTGCGCTCATGGTCTGGTCGTCGCGACCGCTGTTTCTTCTCACCTGCGTTGCGCAGTCACTAGGCTCTGACAGTACGAGCGATCGCGAACTCGAAGAGAACAGGTTGGTGATCGACAAGCTTCGCAACCGCGAGGATGCCATCGGCAAACTCGCCGGCAGTCTCGACGAGATGGCTGAACTGCAAGGTTCGCTCGAGAGCCGAGTTCTCACCGATTCGCTGACGGGCATTGCCAATCGGGCTGCACTGATGGAAGAGCTGGCCGACCGATTCGAAACCGCGCAGCCCTTCGCGATGCTCATCATCGACCTCGACGGTTTCAAACGCGTCAACGACGGGCTCGGCCACCAAGCCGGAGACGAACTGCTCATGGCAGTTGCTGAGAATATTGATTCCGCCACACAGCCAACCGAGTTCGTTGCACGCCTCGGAGGTGACGAATTCGCCGTATTGACGAGTCCAACGGTCGGAGACATCGAATCGGCAAAGGGCCTGGCAAGACGAATCTCGGACGCCGCGGCCGGCGACTATCAGACGCACGCTGGCGAGGCTCGGGTGACCACAAGCACCGGTATCGCTATCGTGCCGCAGCACGGCAAAACCGTCAAAGAAGTCATGAGCAACGCCGACCTCGCACTCTACGAAGTCAAGCGAACTGAACGCGGAACGACCATCGTGTACGAACCACACCTATCGGCCACATTCGAGCGTCAACTGCGCTTGTTGCCAATGCTGCGCAAAGCGCTTGAGCACAACGATTTAGACCTTGCGTATCAGCCGATCTACAACACCGACGGCCAGATGGCATCGTTCGAGGCGCTCTGCCGTTGGACATCGGCTGAAGAAGGGATCATCCATCCAGAGGAGTTCATCGCGATCGCCGAGAGCGCTGGACTCATCACCGAGTTAGGCGACTGGGTGCTGCGAACCGCATGTGCGCAATATGCACAATGGGCAGAAGTATCGCCCAAGGTGCCTTCCCTGTCGATCAATGTCTCGAGCGCACAGCTGCGCCGACCAACCTTTGTTCAGCAAATCGCCACCCTTCTTGAGGCGTACCCAGCTGTACGGGGCAACCTCGCCCTTGAGCTGACTGAAAGCCTCGGCATTCATGACCACACAAATTGGCATCGCCCGGTTCTTGCTCAATTGTCCGACCTCGGTGTGATCATCTCGATCGACGACTTCGGCACTGGCTACTCCTCACTGAGTTACCTTCACGACCTCAACGCCGACGTGGTCAAAGTCGACAAATCCTTTGTTACTGCAGCAGCCAAGGATCCAGACCATGCCGAACTACTCAGGGGAATTGTGGCACTTGGGAAGGGCTTAGGCCTCTG
The DNA here is from genome assembly GCA_938040365.1 of uncultured Acidimicrobiales bacterium. Taxonomy (GTDB): domain Bacteria; phylum Actinomycetota; class Acidimicrobiia; order Acidimicrobiales; family SHLQ01; genus SHLQ01. Next base: position 1,735 of record CALHXU010000116.1, on the reverse strand, counting down.
GGTCGTCTTGGAGGGAATCGAAACCGAGGCGGAGCTTGCGATCCTCCAGAGCTTCCCGTTTGACGGACTTCAGGGCTACCTCTTTGCCAAGCCCATGCCCGCCGATGAGTTGGTAACGCACTTCGGTCGCACCCAACCGTTGCTCGCAACGTCCCCCGGCATCATCGCGGCCTAGCGACTGCGCACTCAGCGACTCAGAGAATGTCGCCGGGGTGGTATGCGGCGGCTTCGGGATGAGCACTTACGAGCGCAGCGACGCGAGATTCGATCCAGCCCACTTGTTCTCGCGCGAGCCCAGAGAGTTGGATCGGATCCGATACTGCTGCAGCAAGATCGTCGTTCGCGACGGGGAACCGTTCATCGGCCGCGAGTCGGTCGAGCAGATCGTTGTCGGTGCGGCCGCGCTGGCGCATGTCGAGCGCTACGGCGACAGCGTGTTCTTTGATTGCTTCGTGGGCCTCTTCTCGACCAGTGCCGGTCTTGACCGCTGCCATCAACAACTTCGTCGTCGACAAGAACGGAAGATACCGCTCGAGCTCGCGGTCGATCACAGCCGGAAACGCACCGAACTCGTCGAGGATCGTGAGGAACGTCTCGAACAAGCCATCGAGTGCGAGGAACGCATCGGGGAGTGCGACGCGGCGCACCACCGAACAACTGACGTCACCCTCGTTCCATTGATCTCCCGCCAGCGAGCCGACCATCGTGACGTGGCCACGGAGGATCGCTTGGAACCCGCCAACGCGCTCCGAGGAGCGGGCGTTCATCTTGTGTGGCATCGCCGACGATCCGACCTGACCTTCTTTGAAGCCTTCGGTCACCACCTCTTGACCAGCCATCAACCGAAGCGTGTTACAAAAGCTTGCGGGCCCAGAAGCGACCTGCAATAGCGCCGACACGACGTCGAAGTCCAGCGACCGCGGGTAGACCTGCCCAACGCTTTGCAGCGATGCGTCAAAGCCGAGGTGCGTGGCCACCTTCTCTTCGAGTTGATCGACCGCCGCGCCATCTCCGAGCAGGTCGAGCAGGTCTTGTTGGGTCCCCATTGGCCCCTTGATCCCTCGAAGCGGGTAGCGGACGATCAGTTCGTCGACCCGTGCATAGGCCTGAAGCAGTTCCTCAGCGGCATTTGCGAATCGTTTGCCCAACGTGGTGACCTGTGCTGCCACATTGTGACTACGACCAGCCATTGCGGTATCTGAATACTCGACCGCACGCTCGGTGAGGCGAGCGAGCGTGGCGACGATGCGCGCCCGGACGAGTTCGAGGCTTCGCTTGATCTGCAGCTGTTCGACGTTTTCGGTGAGGTCGCGCGAAGTCATTCCCTTGTGGATGTGTTCGTGACCCGCGAGCGCGCTGAACTCTTCAATTCGAGCTTTGACGTCATGGCGAGTGACCAGTTCGCGGGCCGCGATCGACTCGAGATCGACATCATGAATCACCGATTCATACGCCTCGATCACACCATCTGGAACGTCGACACCGAGCTGGGCCTGTGCGCGAAGCACGGCGATCCACAGTTCACGCTCGAGGACGATCTTCGCCTCGGGAGACCAGATTCCAACCATCTCGGCACTCGCATATCGCCCGGCCAGAATGTTTGGAAGCGTCATTGTTCTCTCGAACTTTCCTTGGCCTGGTCGGCAATATCTGTGCGGTACTGCATGCCCGGCCAATCGATTTTGGAAACACCGTCGTAGGCGCGCCGAATGGCTTCGTCCATTGTTGCACCGCG
>CALHXU010000115.1 GCA_938040365.1 uncultured Acidimicrobiales bacterium | reverse complement strand
GGGCTCGAAACATCGCAGCCCCCAGTTCATGGGGCCTGGCCCCGTTGGAGAGGTGGAAACAACTGGTCTTCGCGAGTTTCTGTTTGTGCCTGAGCACTCGTAGACTCTCCAGCTGGCCTGCCGTGCAGGTCTCCCGAGTTTGAGCGTCCTGCTCTGCTCGTCGAAGAACGTGGGGCCGTACTGGTCCACAGAGGAGAAAGTTTCGTTATGCCAACAATTAACCAGCTGGTCCGCAAGGGCCGGGAATCCAAGCGGCGTAAGGAAACTACGCCCGCACTCAAGGGCGCTCCGCAGCGTCGCGGTGTGTGCACCCGTGTGTACACCACGACACCAAAGAAGCCGAACTCTGCACTCCGTAAGGTCTGCCGTGTGCGTCTTACCTCCGGTATCGAAGTCACCGCCTACATCCCAGGTGAGGGCCACAACCTCCAAGAACACAGCATCGTGCTCGTTCGTGGCGGTCGTGTGAAGGACCTTCCCGGCGTTCGTTACAAGGTCATTCGCGGCACCCTCGACACCTCCGGTGTTCGTGACCGCAAGCAGGCTCGTTCTCGCTACGGCGCAAAGAAGGGCTGAGGCACATGCGTAAAAATGCAGCACCACGCCGCGAGCTCGCTCCAGATCCTGTCTATGACTCGGTGCTCGTCACCCAGTTCGTCAACAAGGTTCTCCAGCGCGGAAAGCGGGCAACCGCTGAGCGCATCATGTACGAAGCAATGGAGACCATTGCCGAGAAAACCGGCGGCGAAGCACTCGCCGTGCTCAAGCGTGCGGTCGACAACACCCGCCCTCAGCTCGAGGTTCGTAGCCGTCGTGTCGGCGGTGCGACCTATCAGGTTCCGGTCGAGGTTCGTCCACGTCGTGCGAACACCCTCGCCGTACGCTGGCTCGTGAACAACGCCCGCAACCGTCGTGAGCGTTCGATGGCACAACGCCTCGCAAACGAGCTCCTCGATGCGTCGAACGCGGTCGGCGCTTCGGTCAAGCAGCGCGAAGATCTCCAGAAGATGGCCGAATCCAACAAGGCATTCGCTCACTACCGCTGGTAGCCACGATCTAGTTATCGCAGAAGGAGGCACGGTCGTATGGCTGTGCCTCTTTCTCGTTTTAGAGACAGCGAAGCTGCGGGATACAGCGAAGCTGTCGGATACAGCTACCGAGCGCCGCCGGTGGCGAGTTCGTCGTCTGCATCATCTGACACTTCATTTTCAAATACGTCGGACACATGCATTGCCTCCACATGCATTGCCTCGGCTTTGCGTGCGTGTTTTTCTTCGAACGGGTCAAGTCCCTCGTTGAGCAACGCAATGCCGTCGGGCTCGCCGATGATCGCCACGCCGTCGAATGCGAGCAGCGTGACATCTGGAGTGGGGATCACGAGTTCGCCGTCGCGTTCGATGATCGCCAAGATGCACGATTCGGGTAGTTCGAGCTCGCCGACGGTGCGACCGAGCTGGTCGACCAGGAACGGCATCGTCTCGACGGGGCCGTGGTAGAAGTGGTCGTCGCGCATAAGGATGGCGTTGAGCGCCTTTTCATCTTTGGCCCGTAGCCAACGCTCTCTGAAGTGATCGCTTTGCACGACCTCAGCAAGATGGCCAGAAAGTCGTAGGTCGAGGCCGACCGGATCGGTGGGGGAAGTGAGAAAGAGCAGGGTGTGGGCATCGTCGAGGTCATCGATGACGCGGTCGTTGTCGGTGATCGAAAGCTCGACCCCTGGTCCGAACCGGCACACCACGAGTTCGGGTTGCGGCAGGTCTTTGCTGAGTGAGAGCGAGATGTAGACACCCTTGCCCACCGGCCGGAATGCAAGCGCATCCGACAGGGCTTCGGCGACAGCCTCACCGTTTTCGAAACGTTCGCGAGACGTCTCTCGGATGAGGACTCCAAGCGCTGCATTGTCGAACTCTCCCTGCGGTACATCAACCACCGCGGAGCGAGCAATAAGCGCTTCGTAGGTGAGGTTTTCGTCCTCGGTTCGGTCGTGAATGATCGTCATGAGCTCGTGTTCAAGACCCTCGTACTTTTGTTCACCGAGGCGCTGGTGTACGTGGAAGATGGCGCCGCGACGTACGACCTTGTCCGACGCGTACCAGCGGTACCAGGCAACGCAGCCGAGGAGCAGGGCGACGGTGAAGGCGATTGCGAGGAACCCAATCTCGCTGATGAGCCACACCGAGATCAGGATGCCGCCGATCTGCAGCCATGGGTAGAGGGGTGCTTTGAAACCGGGCTTGTAGGTATCGATCTGGCTTTCCCGCATGACGATGACAGCAACACATATCAGGGCGAACAGTACGAGCTGGAATGCTGACGCCAACTTTGCGACCGCTTCCACGTCGAACACCACAAGAACGATGACCATTGCAATGACGGTCATCAGGACGGACTTTGTTGGGGTGCCGAATCGGCCGAGTTCTGCCAGGTTGCGCGGAATCAGCTTGTCCTTTGCCATGGCGTAGGGGTAACGAGATGCGGAGAGAATGCCGGCGTTACCGGTCGAGGCAAACGCCGCAATTGCCGCGACCACGATCAAGATGACGCCGAGGTCGAGCGGTACCCAATCGAGAAAGACCTCACCGGCATCTGCAATCGGTGTGATGCTGCCTTCGAGCACGGGCTGATCGAGTGCGTTGATGAGGATCAATGTGCCGAGCGTGTAAATGATCGTTGCAGTCGCAAGTGAGAGCGTCATGCCAAGCGGGATGTTGCGGTCCGGGTTCTCGATCTCGCCGGCGACGCTCGCAACCTTGGTGAGGCCAGCGTAGGAAACAAAGACGAGGCCAATGGTCGACACAAAGCCAGCCAGGCCCGAGAGGAAGAACTGTTGGTCGGTCGAGTTAGGGGCGAGTCCAGCTACGCCGTCTACCTCGGAAACGCCAAGGATGATGAAGGCGGTCAGGATGACGACGAGCGAGCCGACGAGGCCACGCTGCAGGAGATTGGTTTCTTTCGCTCCGACGATGTTCAGGACGCCGAATGCGATCGTCAAGATGATCGCAAGCAGCGTGAATGACATCTCGAGGTAGAGGCTGAGGTACGCGCCCATACCAACGAGGGCAAACGCGCTCTTGAACACCACTGCAACCCACGAACCAAGGCCCCCAATGGTTCCCATCAGTGGACCCATTGCCCGATCGAGGAAGTAATAGGTACCACCGGCTTTGGGCATGGCGGTCGCAAGCTCGGCCATGCTGTACATGGCTGGCAGGATCAGTAGGCCAGCGACGAAGTAGGCGAGGTAGACACTGTCGCCGGTGAGCGCCGCTGCAAGTCCCGGAAGTAGAAACAACCCAGAGCTGAACATCGCGCCCGTAGACATGGCGTAGACGTCGAATAGCGAAAGGTTCTTCTTCAAGGAATCTGGCATGTCTGCCTTTCAACCGGGACATCCATGATAGCAAAAACATCACGTCGATGAATGGCGTTCACCGGTCTCACCTCGTTGGGCGGTAACGCGTTGCTTGGACCTCACGCCAGCATCGACTTGTAGAGAACTCGTTCGACGAAGAGTCCTGACGCTTATGCAGCGGCGATGCCGGTGTTGAGAGCGTTGAGCGCCTCGGCTCGGGTCCCATAGCTTGCCGTGAAGCTGCCGTCGACGCCGAATGCCGTGGCGACTTTGAGCGATTCGTCGTTCATGCCAACGGAGACAAGTTTGAGTCCGGCCGCTTCGGTGTAGGCCGAGATGGCGCCGATCGCCCGTGCACCCGACGCATCGAGGTACGGAAGTCCGGTGAAGTCGAGAATTACCGCTTCGGTCGAATCGGTCACGCTTTGGGCTGCAGTATGTGAGAGATCTGCAGCGGCGCCGAAGCTCAGCGGGCCATTGAACGCAAAGACTGTAACTCGCCCGTCGCCGGTTGCTTCGCCCGAGCTGGCCAGCTGATCGGTGACGTCCATCTCGGAGAGTTGACGGGTTGCCAGCTGGTTGACGAACGCGAGCGCCGCGAGGACCACGCCGACGGCAACTGCGGTGATGAGATCGACGAACACGGTGAGGCCGAGAACGACGAGCATGAGGCCAAGGTCGAGCTTGGGGCCCTTGATGGCTTGCTTGATGAAGGTCAGGTCGAGGATGTCGTAACCGACCTTTACGAGGATGCCGGCGAGCACCGCTTGGGGGATCTGCGAGGCGACTGGGCCGAGGATGAGCACGACGGCGAGCAGGAGCACCGAGTGGATGGCTCCCGAGAGGCGGGTGCGTCCACCACTTCGGACGTTGATAACGGTGCGCATTGTGGCGCCAGCGCCTGGAATGCCGCCGAAGAGGCCGGCGACCGAGTTGCCGATGCCCTGGCCGATCAGCTCACGGTTGGAGTTGTGTCGGGTGCGGGTCATGTTGTCGGCGACGAGCGAGGTGAGCAAGCTGTCGATTGCGCCGAGCAGGGCCAGCACGATCGCGCCTTCGATAACGATCGACAGCGTGCCGGTCGAGAACGTCGGCAACACAAAGTCGGGGAACCCCGTCGGGATGTCTCCGAGGAGGGGAGCACCGGTGATGATTTGGCCGAGCCCGGTTCCCACGATGAGGGCAACGAGTGCTGCGGGGATGATCCGACCGAATTTCGCCGGCCACAGGAAAACGATCGCCAGCGTAATTCCCGCCAAGATCAGCGCCGAAGAATTGGTTTCGGCAATTGCATCGGGGATAGCTCGAATGGCGTTGATCGTGCCGCCGCCGTCGGGCTCTCCACCGAAGAGGCGCGAGGCCTGGAGTAAGATGATGATCACGCCAATGCCGGTCATGAAGCCCGAAACGACCGGGAACGGCACCAGGTTGATGTATTTGCCGAGCCGGAGAACGCCGAGCGCAATCTGGAAGAGGCCGGCGAGAACGACGGTTGCGAAGATGAGGCCGAGGTCGCCATCGAGCGAGTCGAAAACGCCTGCGAATACCACGATCATTGGTCCGGTCGGCCCCGAAACTTGCGTTGCGGTTCCACCGAAGATCGCAGCGAGGAAGCCAACGATGATCGCGCCCCATAGACCGGCGATCGGGCCAGCTCCAGATGCTTCGCCGAACGCGAGCGCGAGTGGAAGCGCTACGACGCCGGCGGTGATGCCACCGAAGATGTCGCCGCGCAGCGAGCTCTTCTCGATTTTGGGCGTTGGCTTGGGGGTGGGTTCTGGGGTGTGTTCAGAGGTAGGAGGAGTGTCGATTACTGCCATGTGTTATTCAGCCGCCTTGAGGTGATGTGTCGAGAAGAGAGGTAAAGGTGTCGCCGTCGTGGGCGCGGACGTCGCCCGAGCCAATGTCATAGACCCAGCCGTGGAGTTCGATATCGCCCGCGTCGAGCTTTGTTTGGACGCCGGGGTATTGCTTGAGTCGTTCGATCGACAGCAGAACGTTCGCTTCGATGAGGGCGTCGAGGTCGTTCGCTGCCGGTGTGTCGAGGAGTGACTCGCTATGTTCGAGCCAACGGCGCACCGATGGCAGCGCGTTACCGACCGCATCGAGATCTTGAAGGCCGCCCATGGCGCCACAGCTCGAGTGGCCACAGACAACGACGTGTGAAACGTTCAGTGCGCTGATCGCATATTCGATCGATCCGGCGTTTCCGTCGGGCGAGCTGCCGTCAGCTTCGAGTTTGGGCACGATGTTGCCGGCGTTGCGCACGACAAAGATCGAACCCGGGTCGGCTTGGGTGATGAGCGATGGATCGATTCGGGAGTCGGCGCAGGTGATGATCAGCGTCGCTGGGCTTTGACCGGTGGCGAGCTGATCGAAGAGGGCCTGTTTGGCTGGGACGACGTCTTCGTTGAATTTTGCGATGCCTGCGATTAACTCTGCTACCACGGAATCTTTCCTCGTTTTGAGTGATGTATCTCGAATAGTTCGACGAGCAGCGAGAGTCCGGATCCCGCCGCTGACCCAATTTTAGCGCTAAATAGCCGCGAAAAATTCCCGAACGGGGCGATTTTGGACGTGAACTCGGTCCTATCACTACCCACCGACATCGGTGGCGAAACCTCTACCCACCGACATCGGTGGTGAAACAGCTCGCAGCGCGCGTTGCGCGTTGGGTGTGCAGGCATAGACTGATCTGCTGTGCCGGAGAACCCTTGCGGGTCACCCGGTTTTCAAAATTGAGCGGATTAGACTCACACGTTGACCGGGCTGAATGGGCCCGGTCGTGGTGTGTCTGCACCATCTCCCCTGAACTAACCCACCCCAAGACCGAGGAACGAGATCATGGCAAAGCGAGTGCCTCTCGAAAAGACCCGAAACATCGGGATCATGGCCCACATCGATGCGGGCAAGACCACGACGACCGAGCGCATCTTGTACTACACCGGTGTCAACTACAAGATCGGTGAGGTTCACGACGGTGGCGCCACCATGGACTGGATGGAACAAGAGCAGGAGCGTGGCATCACGATCACCTCTGCTGCGACCGCCTGCATGTGGAACGACCACAAGATCAACATCATCGATACTCCAGGCCACGTCGACTTCACCGTCGAGGTTGAGCGCTCGCTTCGCGTGCTCGACGGCGCAGTTGCGGTCTTTGACGGTGTTGCTGGCGTAGAGCCACAAACCGAGACCGTGTGGCGACAAGCCAACAAGTACAACGTTCCTCGCATGTGCTTTATCAACAAGATGGACCGCACCGGCGCCGACTTTTACTTCTGCCTCAAGACCATCAAGGAGCGTCTCACCGAAGACGTAGCCGTACTGCAGCTTCCGATCGGTTCGGAAGGTAACTATGCCGGCATGATCGACCTCGTGCAGATGAAGGCCCTCGTGTGGCCATCCGATGTCGACGAGAAGGACCTCGGCGCGACGTTCAACGTCGAAGACATCCCAGAGGACATGGCAGCTGAAGCTGAGGAGTACCGCTCCGAACTTATGGACGTGCTCTCGCTCATCGACGAAGACCTCATGGAGCGCTACCTCGGCGACGAAGAGATCAGCGTCGACGAACTCAAGGCAGTGATCCGCAAGGGAACGCTCGCAGGCGAGATCGTTCCAATCCTCAACGGCACCGCATTTAAGAACAAGGGTGTGCAGCCGTTGCTCGACGCGGTCATCGACTACATGCCAGCTCCTGTCGACCTTCCACCGGTCGAAGGAACGCACCCACGCAGCGGCGAGCCAGAGTCCCGCGAGGTCGACGACAAGGCGCCATTCTCGGCACTTGCGTTCAAGATCATGACCGACCCCTTCGTCGGCAAGCTCACCTACTTCCGTGTCTACTCGGGCAGCTTGGAAAAGGGCGGCACCGTCCTCAACAACCGCACCGATAACAAGGAGCGCATTGGCCGTCTCCTCGAGATGCACGCAAACAACCAGCAAGACCGCGACATCGTCCAAACCGGCGACATTGCTGCTGGCATTGGTTTCAAGGGCACCCGCACCGGCGACTCGCTCTCAGATCCATCGCACCCAATCGTGCTCGAAGAACTGACCTTCCCCGATCCAGTGATCCACGTTGCTGTGGAACCAAAGGACAAAGAAGCTCAAGACAAGCTCGGCAAGGCGCTCATGGCGCTTGGCGAAGAGGATCCAACCTTCAAGGTCGAAACCGACGAGCAGACCGGCCAGACCATCATTTCGGGTATGGGCGAGCTTCACCTCGAAGTCCTCGTCGATCGAATGAAGCGTGAGTTCAAGGTCGACGCAACCGTTGGTAAGCCTCAGGTTGCCTACCGCGAGACCATCACCAAGACCCTCGAAAATTACAAGTACACCCACAAGAAGCAATCGGGTGGTTCGGGTCAGTACGCAGAGATCAACTGCACCCTCGAGCCAAGCGGCCCAGGTGGCGGTTACAGCTTCGACGACAACATCACGGGCGGACGTATTCCAAAGGAATACATCAAGCCAGTCGATGACGGCATCCAGCAGGCGCTGACCAACGGTCCGCTCGCAGGCTTCCCTGTGGTCGACGTAAAGGTCACGCTCGAAGATGGAAAGACCCACGACGTCGACTCTTCGGAAATGGCATTCAAGATCGCTGGCAACGCATGGTTCCGTGAGGCATCAAAGACTGCCGGGCCGGTTCTGCTCGAGCCGGTAATGGACGTTGAGGTCGTCACCCCAGACGATTACCTCGGCGATGTGGTTGGCGACGTAAACTCACGTCGCGGCCAGGTGCAGGGCACCGAACAACGAGGCAATAACCAAGTGATCAACGCTCTGGTTCCATTGTCGGAGATGTTTGGATACAGTACCGACTTGCGTTCACGTACTCAGGGCCGTGCAACGTACACCATGCAATTTCATTCCTACCAGCAGGCTCCGTCCTCCGTGCAGGAAGAAATCGTTGCCCGAGTCCGGGGCGAGTAACACCGCCTTCGCACCTCTTATGGGTGCTCAGAACTAACAAACAAAACAACCAATCAGAGAAGAAAGAAACCTAAAGGAAACCAGTCATGGCTAAAGAGACCTTCGAGCGTACAAAGCCCCACGTGAACGTGGGAACCATGGGACACATCGACCATGGAAAGACCACGCTCACCGCAGCGATCACCAAGGTCCTCGGCGACACCGTCGAAGGTTCCGCAGCAACCGCTTTCGAAGACATCGACAAGGCGCCTGAAGAGCGCGAGCGCGGCATCACGATCAACGTGTCACACGTGGAGTACGAGACGGAAGCCCGTCACTACGCCCACGTCGACATGCCTGGTCACGCCGATTACATCAAGAACATGATCACCGGTGCTGCTCAGGTTGACGGCGCAATCCTCGTGGTTGCCGCAACCGACGGCCCAATGAGCCAGACCCGTGAGCACCTTCTGCTCGCTCGTCAGGTTGGCGTTCCGCGCATCGTTGTTGCGCTCAACAAGGTCGACATGGTTGACGACGACGAGCTCCTCGAGCTCGTCGAGATGGAGGTGCGCGAGCTCCTCGACAAGTACGAGTTCCCAGGCGACGACACTCCAGTCGTGCAGGTTTCGGCGCTCAAGGCTCTCGAAGGCGACGCCGACGCTGGCGCCCAGGTCATGGAGCTCATGGCACAGGTCGACGAGTACATTCCTCTTCCTGACCGTGACATCGACAAGCCATTCCTCATGCCTATCGAGGACGTCTTCTCGATCACCGGTCGTGGCACGGTTGTGACCGGCGCTATCGAGCAGGGTGTTGTCAAGACCGGCGACGAGATCGAAATCGTTGGCCTCAAGGACACCACCAAGACCACCTGCACCGGTGTTGAGATGTTCCGTAAGCTTCTCGACCGCGGCGAAGCTGGCGAGAACATCGGCGCACTCCTTCGTGGTATCGACAAGGAAGACGTTCAGCGTGGACAGGTGCTTGCAGCTCCTGGTTCGATCACCCCTCACACCGACTTCGAAGCAGAGGTATACGTGCTTTCGAAGGAAGAGGGTGGCCGTCACAAGCCATTCTTCTCG
>CALHXU010000114.1 GCA_938040365.1 uncultured Acidimicrobiales bacterium | reverse complement strand
GTCATCAGCGTCTTGTTCTTCGGCCGGGTCGCCTTGCTCTTCGTCTACTTGTTCAACGCTTTCATCAACAGCTTCATCGACCGCCCCGCTAACAGAGGACGTGTTGGTTGCGCTGCCGCAGGCTGCACTAACGAGAGCAATGGCGAACAGGAGCGCAACCAGCGCGCGCTTCGAGTGAAAGAAAGACATTTAGCGACCGTAGCGGTCTCCCAAATTTGAGCGTCTGGGAGGACAGGTTTGTTTTGTCAACGTTCACAGCGTCTCCAGTGCGTCGACGATCGCCTCCACCGTCGGGCTTGCGGCGGTGGTCACCGAGAAGGCGAGGTTTCGAGCCGTTTCGGCGGTGACCACCCCGATGCACACTGCGTTCACCGGAGTCTCTCCCACGTGACCGACGTAGCGTTCGACCGCAGATGGCGAGGCAAACACCACAGCGTCAGCTTCGGTGGCCAACTTCACCATCTCGGGGTCGAGCGCTGGCAAGACATTCCGGTAGGCAGCGATCGCCTCGACGTCGACACCGCGCGCCGAGAGTCCTTCTCGCAGTTCGACACGACCCGCTTCGGCCTGAGCAATCACGACACGGCCGGTAATTTCAACCTTTGCGAACGCAGCGAGCAGACCAATCGAAGACGGAACATCGGCAACGAGATCGACGGTCCACCCCGCCTCGCGGAAGACGCGTTGTGTTCCTGACGCAATCGTCGCAACGCGTGGACGTTCCGACGGTTCGAGATTCCGAGAGTGTGACAGCACACGCCGCGCAGCGTTGGGCGAGAGCACCGCCAACCAGTCGTGTGGGCTGAGGCCTACGAGCGCGTTAGCGAGCCCAACTCCACCATCCTCAGCATCGACAATCTCGAGGAGTGGTAGAGGAATCGGAATGGCCCCACGTTCTTCGAGGGCTTCGATGAGCAACGCTGCTTGCCCGATTGCGCGGGTTACAACCACCCGTCGCCCGGCGAGGCCGCTGGTCCCGTTCTCAGACAAGACGAGCGCGCAGGTCGGCGGCCAAACCACGACCGAGCGCAACGCCGTCGTCGCCCCGGCGAGACTCGGTATAGATCTGCTCATCACCGTCGGACAGCATGGCCTTCACCTCGATCAGCCCATCGGTTCCTATCACGGCGTGCGCTCCGGCCGGAAGGTCGCAATCGCCACCGAGTTCGACAAGGAACGCCCGTTCGGCATCGAGAATAACGTGCGACTCCCGGTCGTCGATCTTCGCAAGCGCCTCGAGCACTTCATCGTCATTTGCCCGACACTCGATCGCCAACGTTCCCTGCCCAACTTGGGGAAGCATCGTGTCGACCTCGAGGCGCTCGACAATGTCTGGGGTCAGCTCGAGCCGGTCGAGCGCAGCCGAAGCCATGACGACAGCGTCCAACTCACCGACGCGAGCAAGGCGGGTATCGATGTTGCCGCGAATCTCGACGACTTCGAGATCTGGTCGAGAAGCGAGAAGCTGCACTTGGCGCCGGATCGAGCCAGTACCAACCCTTGCGCCATGTGGGAGGTCATCGAACCTGCTGCCGACGAGGCAGTCGCGAGGGTCGGCCCGAGGTGGCACTGCGGCAATCGCAAGCCCCTCGGGTGTGAGCGCTGGAAGGTCTTTAGCCGAATGCACTGCAATGCGAGCTCGCCCGTCGAGCACAGCAGCCTGCACCTCTTTGACGAACACACCCTTGCCCCCAATCTCGTGGAGCGGCGTGGTCTTGTCTCGGTCGCCCGCGGTCGAAACGAGCAGCGGTTCGACTTTGCCGGCTTCGACATTTGCGAGCAGGGTGCTGACGAAGTTGGTTTGCCATTGCGCGAGGGCGCTGGCACGGGTGGCGGCCACAATCTTCACGTGTGTGACTGTAGAGGCTCGGCTGGCGGGTGCAGCTATTGATCGATGTCGAGATCGAAGAGATCTTGCAGCGCCTCGGCGAGACGTTCGCCCTTCGACGAACCAGCGTTTTCACGCAGGGCCGCCATCGGCGAGTGAAGAAGCTTGTTCAGCACGGCACGCGTGGCGGCATCGATTTCAGCGAGCGTGACGTCGTCGACGTTGCCGCGTCGACGATCGACCTCAGCCGAACGGAGCGTTTCGACCTCGTTGCGGAACAACTTCACGAGCGGCTCGACTTTGCGAGATGCGGTGTTGTTCGAGAAGCGGACGACCTCTTCGTCGATCAATGCACGAACCGCAGTGATCTCGCCCCGACGTTCGGCCCGGCCAACGTCGGCAAATGCGGTGAGGTCTTCCATGTCGAGCAGAGTGATGTTCGCTATGTCGGCCGCAGCGGGATCGACATCGCGAGGAACCGCAATGTCGACGATCAGCATTGGTCGATCCGCCCGAGTCGACATGACCTCTTCGAGCACGTCGTGGCCAACCATCAGGTCGTTCGCGCCAGTTCCGGTGAGAAGTACATCGATGTCGGCGATCGTTGCGCCGAGTTCGCTCAGCGGAACAACATCGCCACCAACTCGCTCAGCGAGTGCTGCGGCTCGGTCGATCGATCGATTGCAGATCACGATTCGACGGGTGCCTGCGTCGCGCAAGGCAACGGTCATGCCCTCGCTCATTTCGCCAGCACCAAGAACACAGATGGACCTGCCATCGAGCGAGCCAAGTCGTTCGGTCGCCATCGCAACGGCAGCACGAGACACCGAGGTGATGTTTCGGCCAATCGCGGTCGACGAGCGAACCTTGCGACCCGCAGTGCCAGCTGCGGTGAAGAGATCGGTGAGTTCGAGCCCGACAGTACCCGCAGACTTTGCCATCTCAAATGCCGTCTTCACTTGGCCGAGAATTTCGGTTTCGCCAAGGACCGCAGAATCGATGCCGCATCCAACACCAAAGAGGTGCCGGGCCGCGTCTTCGTCGGCGTGAACATAGAGGTGATCAGAGAAGTCAGAGAGCGGTAATCCCGAGTGTCGGGACAGGCTTTGCCCAACGTCGGCGAACGCCGGATGGAAGCGTTCGGCTCGGACGTAAATCTCGGTGCGGTTGCACGTCGAGAGCACAACGGCCTCGGAGATGTCTTCAGACGAGGTGATGTCGTCGAGGAACTTCACGAGGTAGTCAGCGCTGATCGCGAGCTTCTCAAACGCGTCGATAGGAATCGATCGCTGATTCACTCCTACGACTACGACGGACATTTGGCCTCAGACCTTCAACGGTATGACTTCTAGGCTACCGGAAGAGCTTTCACCGGCCGCCAGCTCAGTGGCAAGTTCTTAACTGCTTCACTTGTCACAGTAGTCACGCGGTTTCAGCGTCTTCGCCACCCTCGCGCTGTTGGTAATACCCGAGTATCTGTAGTTCGGTTGCGAGGTCGACCTTGCGCACCGGAACCGAATCGGGCAGCTGCAAGACCGTTGGCGCAAATGTAAGGATCGAGCGCACTCCCGCGTCGACCAGGGCATCACACACCTTCTGCGCTGCGTCGGCCGGCGTCGCAATGATCCCGACCGAAATACCGTTCTCCGAAACGGTGCGCGCAAGGTCGTCGAAGTGGCTTACGGTCAGACCATCGATCTCTTGGCCGACCTTGTCGTCGGATGCGTCGACGAGGGCCACGATTGGAAAACCCTTGCTCTGGAAGCCCCCGTAATGGGCCAGCGCTTGACCGAGATTACCCATGCCAACAATGACGACAGGGGTCTCAAACTCGAGCCCCAGCGCCCGATCGATCTGAATGAGCAGCATCTCGGCGTCGTACCCAACGCCGCGTACACCGTAGGTGCCGAGGTAGCTGAGATCCTTTCGAACCTTCGCTGCGTTCACGCCTGCAAGGTCTGCCAGATCGGCGCTGCTTGCCGTCGATTCACCCGAAGAAATCAGTTGCACGAGGGAGCGCCGGTAAATAGGCAACCTCGCCACTGTTGCATCAGGGATTTCCGGAAGGCCGCTCACGTTCGTCAGAGTACTGCTTGTGCACCAATGCACAAGAGAATTGACGCCCTGAATTTGACCAAATTGTGGGCCAACACTCCAAAAGACTCATTATCGACAAAGCGTTAAAGACGCCATGAACTCGTTGCCGAAGAGTTACATGTGACAACTTCTGCGCTTTCTATCGAACGAGATCAGCCGAGCACTCAACGCTCGGCGACGTTTCGACGGTTCTTTGCTGTCGCCAGCATTCTGTTTCTTCTGATGGCGAGCCTCAGCGCAACGCCGGTCGCGGCACAATCGGCTTCAGATGAAGCTGCATTCGTGAATGCGATCAACCGCATCCGCGGCGAACAGGGTCTCCCACCACTCGCCGTCGACTCTCAATTACGCACGCTCGCACGAGAATGGACTGCGGCACAGGCCAACGGAGTATGCCCCGGCGACGCCTTCATTTGCCATGCCTCTCCCATTAGCGAAGGTGTAACCCACGACTGGGCCAAGCTCGGCGAAAACGTCGGCACCGGACCAAACATCAACGCGGTCATGGACGCATTTGTTGCTTCCCCCGGCCACTACGCCAACATCATCGATCCCGACTTCACCCACATCGGAATCGGCGTGACGTGGGACGGCAACCGCCTCTACACAACGCATCGGTTCATGAAGCTTCGGACTCCTGCCCCGACCGTCAGGTCTGCACCGGCGCCGACGACCACAACGACGACGGCTGCGCCCACGACGACCACCGCCGCGCCCACGACGACGGCTGCGCCGACCACGACGACCGTACGCTCCGTTGCCGCTCCCACGCCAACGACGCCGCGCAACACCACGGCAACGCCAACACCGACGACGCCGCGTAACACCACGGCAGCACCGACGACGAGCAACACCACCACCCAATCGCCGACATCAGATGATCCGGTCGAAACCGGCGTGGATACCAATGAAGCGTTGGAAGGCCTCGCAGCTACCGACGAATTGCTCGAAGATAATCCGTTCCTCTCCGAAAACTCCGCACCTATCGATGAAGTCACCGAGAGCTTCGCTCTTGCTGAAGAGTCTGATGAGGTCGAAGTAGCTCTGGTCGCGACGACGCCGCTCCGGGTCGTAACTATCTTGTCTGCCCTCGAAGGCGTAGCGAGCCGGTAGGCCTCGGGCGAACCCTGTTCGCTCGAAACGGATCGGTCGACCTAGGAACGGCCGAGGGTTACCGGTGTCGATGTTCCGATTTGCCCATCGACCTTCCTGATTCGAAGCTCATCGCTTGCCGATAGGCCGAGGTGGTCGGCTGCCGACGTGCCGTTTAGACACAGCGAGATAAGACCTGACGAGTCGACGATTGCGCCGACTTCGTTGACGCTGAGCGAACGATACGCCGGGCGTATCGCAACTGTCTCGGTGTGGCCCTTCGCCTCGACCGAGAACGGGTTGCCCCACTCGGAAAGGTCGTCTGGTCCAATGTTGAGCTGGACGTTCCCGTAGCGATCGATCCACAGAACTTCGACCACGAGCGCGTCGTCTTCGGTGTCGATGATGGGCAAAAGCCCGGGCATCAAGGCACTCGGTTCGATCGTCGGCCCCAGCTCGGCGAGGTCTACACCGAGGCAGAGATGTGCTGCTGCCGGAGCAAAGACGTCTCGCCCATCGAACGTGGATCCGACCCGGGGAAGCTGGAAATCGGCATTGTGTAGTTCGACCGCTCGTGTTGCACCGCCAACCATCGCAACCGTCGACGCCAGTAGCCCGTTGTCTGGGCCGACGAGGATCGATGCACCGTCACCAACTTCGACCGCAAGCGCTTTGCGTTCAGTCCCAACGCCGGGGTCGACGACAGCGAGCACAACACCTGGACACAGATACTGAGCTGAGCGGGCAAGTGCAAGAGCGCCGGCGCGGACATCGTGGGGCGCAATCCCATGGGTCACGTCGACAATGCCCACCTCTGGAGCGATCGACCGAATCACCGAATGCACAACCCCGACAAACTCGTCTTGGTGTCCAAAGTCGGAAAGGAAGGAAATCGTGGAGTAGCGCACGTTTCCAAAACTAACTGAGGCCGGGCCGAAGCCCGACCTCAGAAACAAGCTGATGTGATGACCGAAGTCAGATCACATCGTTAAGCCGTTGGAATCCAGCTGACGCTGGGTCCGTGCACCTCGCGATGCGTGAGTGACGCTGAGCTAGCCAGCCTCGGTATATCGATCGCCGAGATAGAGATCGACATCATCAGGGCGAAGCCTGTAGGAACGCCCCACACGGACAGCGGAAAGCTCTCCGGCTTTGATGAGTCGGTAGACCGTCATGGTGGATACACGCATGAGTTGTGCCACTTCTGCGACCGTCATGAAGTGTCTACGTCCTTCGAGTTCACTCACAAGTTTGGCTCCTTCTCCGCCTGCAAGAATCCTGAACCTAGGGGACCTTTACGAGAACCAAAAATCCGGGTCGGAAAAACCCGCGAATCTTCGCTTTGCGCATTGTGATTCGCGCGCACGGCGGGATTTAGCCGGTCAAGAATTCGTTCCGAGCTCGCGGGAGCGGTCGGCTGCCGTTCCCACAACTCGTTCGACGATTTCGACAAACCCAGCGTCGGCAAAGACGGCCAACCCTGCTGCGGTCGTACCTCCCGGGGACGTGACGTTCTCGCGAAGTGTTGCGGGTTCGTCTCCCGATGATGCGAGCAGGGTTCCTGCGCCGAGAATGGTTTGGCGTACGAGCCGGTCAGCAACGTCGGGATCGAGTCCTTCGGCAATACCGGCTGCGATCATGGCTTCGGCCAAGTGAAAGACATAGGCCGGACCAGATCCGCTGAGACCGGTCACGGCGTCGAGATCGGCTTCTTCGACTCGTTCGACCGTGCCGACTGCGCCGAGGATCGACTCTGCCCAGTTGAGGTCAGCGTCTTCGACCAAGCTTCCACCCGCGATTGCAGATGCGCCTTGGCCAACGAGCGAAGGCGTGTTGGGCATGGCTCGAATCACTTTTGCGTTCGTTGCGGCGCGCTCCATCGCCGAGATTTGAACACCCGCGGCGACCGAGAGAACCCGTACGTTGCTCGTGGCAAGGTCGGAAAGTACGTCGGTGACATATTGCGGCTTCACGGCGATGAGCGCGTCGACCGACGTGTCGATGTCGGCCGAGGTCGCAACGCCGGGGTATGAAGCCGCGAGCTCGGCTCGCCGTTCTTCGCTGAGTTCGACGACGGCGACCTCCTCGGGTGTTGCCCAACTCGTGGACAGAACACCGCCGAGCAAGGCCTCGCCCATCTTTCCGCCGCCGATGATCTGCAGTTTCATGAGGTGAAGACTATGCGTTCGGAGACTGTGCGTTCATCGCCCGGCGGATTTCGGTTTCGCAATTTTCAAGGTCCTGAATTGCATTTAAATACATTTCATGTACTCTCCGTAAATACAGTTCTGTCAGGGGTTACCTTCGGGGAAGTAGGTGCCCCTGGCAGAACTTGTACTCGTCGCCCAAACCACCCGAGCTAGGCTTGCCGCCACGATGTTTCCGCTGATCAGCCCAACCTTTCGGTACGTCTACTACTTCAACCCAAAGAGCGCGTGCAGCACACACCGAACGATCATGCTCGAACTCCATCGCGACGTCCTGGCCGATGGCGACGACCTCGATGTTCACGACATCAATCGTCGATTTCGACCCGACAACCTTCCTCAAATCGACGACATTTCTGACTATTACAAGTTCACCGTTGTCCGTAACCCGTTCCCGCGTTTGGTCTCGGCCTACCTCGATAAGTGCTTTGAGTTCAA
This sequence comes from uncultured Acidimicrobiales bacterium, assembly GCA_938040365.1. GTDB lineage: Bacteria > Actinomycetota > Acidimicrobiia > Acidimicrobiales > SHLQ01 > SHLQ01. Next base: position 4,830 of record CALHXU010000114.1, on the reverse strand, counting down.
GTACTCGACCGGTGAGCGTTACGAGAACTCCCCCTTTATGGAAACGGTCCACCAACCAATCTTCGGCTTCCTCGAACGCCCGGTCGACTTTTCCAGCGGCTACTCGTTCTCAGAGTTCGTCGACTACCTCCTCGATGCAAAGACCCGCAACTACGTCGGGGTGAACATGCACTTCCGGCCACAGCTCCCCCGAGAGGACGGACTCACGATCGATAGCGTGTACCGCATCGAAGATGACATCGAGGCCATGAAGGCGATCTTCGCCGAGATCTTTGTGGAGGATCCACAGCGGCGAGCTCTGGCAGAACAGCTCTGCGATACCCATGGCACGACCAGGATGAACGTGACCGTTCAGAAGGCAGAAACTCGCGAGTTCCACGATGGCTTTCTCGGAACCGCGAACTTTGCGACCCTCGAAGCGTTGAAGACCGATGGGAAGAAGTTCGACCACCGATCGTTCTACGACGATGCGATTCGATCAAAGGTGGCGCTACTCGCGAGCGAAGAACTCGCCGCCTACGACTACGCCTTCCCGTTCACCACCGAGACCACCGCAGGCTGATGACCAACTCGACTCGTTAGCTGAACCGGCTCGCAAACCCAAGACGAAGCGCTGGCTGAAAGCTCTGCTCGACCGCAGCATGGATCGAACCGAGTACACGATCAAGCGATTCGTTCGAAACGTGCGCAAGCTCCATGCGACCCTTCAAAAAGATGGCCTGTTCCTCGCCGATCGTAAACGCGAGGTCACGCAGCCGATCGTTACGAACGAGGAGTTGCTCGTAGAACGCCGCATGGTTCTCCTCAGGTGCCGGCATGACGTAGCTTTCAAACGCGAGCGTGCGCTGATCGAGGTCGAACCACACCGAGTACACATCTTTGGCTTCGCCGTAGACGCGCACGAACCACCGGTCTCGATCGGTTTCCTCATCGGCGACAACAGCGGCGATCATCTCCGACAAGTCCGGGTTGGTTTCGAGGCCAGCGAGCCAGGCCGTAAGCGCCTCGAGACCAGCACGGCGAACCTCGGGACTTGGTGGTGCGAACTCATCCATCGAGCTAGGAGCTTAGTCTTTCCCGCTCGTGTCGCCTCCGGCGATGGGCCGCTCGGGCCCTCGACAGTACGACTAATTGCAGTCGACCAAGGCCTTCGCCTCGATATGCGCGACATAGATTCGACGCAATCGAGCGGCGAGCCCAGACCATGGATACCGGCTCGCCGTGACCGCAGCCGCAGCCGCCAACCGAGACGCCAACGCTTCATCGCCGAGAATCCGATCGACCGCTGCCGCGTAGTCCTGCGGGTTGCGGTCTTCGATGAGGTACCCGGTGACTCCATCACGAACCAGCGTGCGAAGCCCGCCCACCGCGGCGGCAACTACTGGGATGCCACACGCTGCAGCTTCGAGCGCGACCAAGCCGAACGACTCGGACCTACTCGGCATGACGAGGACATCGGCTGCTCGATAGAACGTCGAGAGTGCATAGTGCGGCTTCGGTTCGACGAAGTGGACTCGATCCGCAAGGTCGAGCGTGTCGATGATGTTCTTGATTCGTTCAACTTCTGCCTCGCCCTCGAGGCCACTCGCCCCTCCGACGATCATAAGTTCGGCCGTCTGGTCTTCGAGTTGGGCGAGCATCTCGACGGCAATATCGACGCCCTTCAATGGCTGAATTCGACCCACGAAGAGAATGAGACGTCCACCCTCAAAGCCGATGGCACTTCGCGCACCGTGCACCGATCCGGGCGAAAAGAACGCCCGGTCGACCCCGGGAGCAACGATCTCGACTCGATCCTCGGCCGCTCCGTACAACTCGATGAGATGCTGGCGTTCGGCCTCGGCGTTCGCGATGAGCACATCGGAACACGCAACGACGCGCGACTCTGCGGCGATGCGTTCCTCCGGTTCGTGGTCGCCCATCTCGGCCTTTACGCGAGCGAGCGTGTGAAAGGTGGTGATCAGCGGAAGGTCGAGGGCGTGCTTGAGTTGGTGGCCGACAACTCCGCTCAGCCAATAGTTGGCGTGAAAGACATCGACCGGGTTGTCCGCCAACCACTCGATCATCCAATCGGTAAAGGCGGGGACGATCGACGGCAGTTCTTCTTTGGTCAACTCGACCGGCCCTGCGGGCACGTGGATCACCCGGAAGCCAGGTTCAACTTCGACGATGGGTACGAGCTCGTCGTGCCATCGGCGAACAAAAACATCACAGTGCACACTTGCTTGAGTCAGGGAGGACACGAACTCGCGGATGTAAACGTTCATGCCGCCGCTATCGCCCGAGCCCGCTTGAGTGAGCGGAGACGTATGCAGTGAGATGATGCCGACGCGCAACACTAGGAGCCCTGACCGAGTCGCCGCCGAGCAACATCGAACATGGCGACGGTCGCCGCAGCTGAGACATTGAGCGATGCAACCGCACCTTGCATCGGAATCGATACGAGCTGGTCGCAGCGTTCCCTCGTCAGCCGGGAAAGACCGGGGCCTTCAGCACCGAGAACGAGGCAGAGCGGCTGGTCGGCAATATCGAACTCGAAGATCGATCGATCGGCAGCTTCATCGAGGCCGATCACCCAAACATTGTGCTTCTGCAAGGTTTGAATGGCGGCGGGAACCCCAGCGACGTTCGCGACCGGGACGTGTTCGATCGCACCAGCGGCGGTCTTCGAGACGGTAGGGCCAATACGAGCCGACCGATGCTTGGGCAACACGATGCCAGTCGCCCCAGCAGCATCGGCCGAGCGGAAGATCGCGCCGAGATTGTGTGGGTCTGTGACGCTGTCGACCATCACGAGGAAGGGGTTTGGATGGTCGACGAGATCTTCGATGTCGACGGTCGGAAGGGGCTCAGCTTCGGCCAGCACGCCCTGCGCACTCTCGGTTTGAGCGAGTGCGTCGAACGCTCCGCGGCCGACCTCGCGAATGCGGACACCGCGATCGGCAGCGAGCAACTCGATGTCTTCGAGGATCGCTGACGGGTCGAGCCCGTCGACGATCACGATCTCGATGACCTTGCGGGTGTCGGCGAGCAAGAGCTCGCGCACTGCCTGTCGCCCTTCGACCCGATCGCCTCCGGGGCCTTTGGTGCGCCGTCCTTCTCCCGTTGACCCCGGCGCACCCTCGGGTTGACGGACTCCCCGGCGAGAATCACGATTACCGCCACCACCTTGACCACCGCTTCGACCACCACGTCCCTTTGGGCCGGCTGCGCGCTGGGTCGGTCGGTTCTGCCCCGACCGTTGCTGGGGTTTGCGGTTTCGCCCTTTAGCCATTCGATGCTCCGTTGCTCAAAACCAGTGCAGTTGCCCAGCAGGCAATGCCCTCGTGTCGACCAAGCGAACCAATACCTTCGGGCCGCTTGCCTTTAACGGTCACCGGCGCACCGAGCGCGTCGGAAAGGCGCGCCTGCATTTCGTCTCGGCGTGGCGCGAGCTTTGGCGCATCGAGTACGACCGAGCAATCGGCGTTCACCGGGTTCCATCCGGCTTCTCGAACGCTCGCTGCGGCTGCCCGAAGCAGTTCGATGCTGTCCGCACCAGCGAGCGCAGGATCGGTATCGGGGAAATGTGAACCAATGTCGCCGAGGCCCGCCGCGCCGAGAATTGCATCGGTCACCGCATGAGCAATCACGTCTGCATCACTGTGGCCAGCGAGGCCCGGTGAATCGTCAGCGAATGTGACACCACCGAGGATCATCGGCCGATCCTCATCGGTGGAGAAGGGATGGATATCGAAGCCTTGACCGACGCGCATCGCCGTGTTTTGTGACGGGCCTGGTTCGGGTGAAGTCATGTCGTTCTCGATGATGCTGGCCGCCGCGATCAGATCGGTCGGTTCGGTGAGTTTGTTGTTCTGGGCTTCTCCCTCGACGACGACCACCTCGTGGCCGAGGTCTTCGACGAGCTTTGCGTCGTCGGTAGCGTCGAGATTGCTCGCGTGAGCCTCGCGAAGCGTAGCGAGCGCGAAACCCTGTGGGGTTTGAACCGCGAGCAAATCGTTGCGGTCGATCACTCCCCCGTCCTTGTGGCGAATCGTGTCGGCAATGGGAATGGCCGGAACTACGCCGTGCGCGCCATTCCGAACAGCATCAATCACCCGTCCAAAAACGTCGACTGTGGCGAGTGGGCGTGCCGCGTCGTGAACGAGCACAACATCGCACGAAACAGGGATTTTGGACAACCCTGCACGAACCGAGTCGGCGCGGGTTGCACCGCCGGCTACCACTACCAATTCGCAGTTTTCGGCTTCGAGATTGGTCGAGTCCACCACATCTGCGGGCAGCACCACGACGACACCTTCTGAGCTCGCAGCAGCAACATCGACCGACCGTTGAACGACCGACCGGCCCCGCAAATCAGCGAACTGTTTTCGTGCGCCGAATCGCAAACCAGAACCTCCGGCAACGACGATCGTCCATACAAATTTCGCGAAGTCCGGCTTCGAAGCTGCGCTACCGTGGCTCATGTCACTAGTCTGGCCTTGTTATGGTCGAATCCTCACTTCTCAGTTCCGTAGATCTTTTCCGCGAAGTCGATGAAGCAGTCATTGCTGAATTGGCAAAGCAGGCCACTGAACGGTCGCTTTGGCGCGGTGACATCTTGTTCAGCGAAGGCAAAGAGCCTGACGCGCTCTACATCGTCATCAGCGGGCGTATCGCGATCGCCAACAAGTCGGTCGACGGACGAGAGTCGGTCGTTGCGCTGATGGAAGATGGCGACCTCTTCGGCGAGATGGGCTTGTTCGACGGCTTAGGACGCTCGGCCGAGGCCCGGGCGCTCGAACCATCCAAGGTCGCAGAGATTCCCTACGGCCCGGTCAAGAAGGTGTA
>CALHXU010000113.1 GCA_938040365.1 uncultured Acidimicrobiales bacterium | reverse complement strand
TTCCTCGAAGAATACGCCCGCGGCCAGGTCGCAACCGAAGAACAGCACCAGCTCGAACTCCGCAAAATGCTACGCGACTACGCGTAACGCTGCAGCCAGCGCCTGCCAATGGGGTCAGGTCTCACTTTCACTCGCTTCGCCGTGGGGCCGTGCAGTCACGCAGCAGACGAACGCTAGTGTTTTGCCGATGGTCGATAACTCTTCTCCGACGGTGCCCAAGTGGCTGCACCAATGGTTTTGGCTTTGGGAAGATTTGGTTCGTGGTCCGTACCGGGTTGCGGCGGTCGCGACCGCTGCTGGCGCAACCGCATCCGTCCTCGCCAAACTCACGCCGCTTCGATGGGGCTATTCAGCCCCGGTGTCGCTAGCGGCATGGATTGGTTTGGCGATCGCTCAGGAGCACGACGAACAGGTGACACTCCCGATCGACAAGGACTTTCTCGAAGCGCTTCACACCTACGTCACCCCGGTCGTTGCTCCTGCCGGATTCTCGTTCTCCTATACCAACCCCACCAATCGCGCTCGCGGCGGGCCGGAGACTTTCGTCTACGAAGCGGAACGGCAAAATGAGGACGTCGAGATCATTTGGATTTATCGGGACCGAGAGATACGGACCCTCGGAATTTCGACGTGGGCACCATTCGATGGTCCCCACACGGTTGTAAGCCAGGAGATCGCCGATCGGTTCCAGACGTTGGTCGACCCGGTCGATGACGCACAGGCAATCGCAAGCGCCCTTGCACTTTGGATGGACGACAAGTCGATCCGGTTCCCGCAAGCACGATCGGCGAGCGATGCCCGAAAGCTCAAGCTCTTCGGTAGACGAAGCTCCGACTGGTTCGAATACGCACCACGCTGAACCACAGAACGTCACCATGCCAGGCACGGCGACGTCTTTGCATGTCCGCGGGTGAAAGTGAGACCTGACCCCACCCACGGGGTAAGTCAGTCAACGGAGTAGCGCGGTGAAAGTGAGACCTGACCCCACCGGCTAACGCCGCCCCCGGAGGGGACAGCAGGCAAGAGGATAGATCCGACAGAATCTGGGCGGAGCCTAGGTCGGATCTATCCGATTGCGTCGGGCATTTCGTCCTTGCGCTTTTGGATGTATGCCTGCATTTCGGCGTCGGCAGCGTCGTCGAGCTCGGGTGCTTGGTAGTCGCTGAGCATTTGCTTCCAGGCTTCGTTGGCGCGCTCTGCTGCGGTCTTGCCGCCTTCTTCTGACCACTGCTCGAAACTGTTGTTGTCCGACATCGTGTTGCGATAGAAGGCGGTCTCGAAGTTGGCGAGTGTGTGCGCGTTGCCGAGGAAGTGTCCGCCGTGTTCGTTGGTGCGGAATGCATCCATGGCCTGGCCGTTCTCAGTGAGATCGACGCCCTTTGCGTATACGTCCATGGCGCCGAGCTGGTCGGCGTCCATGATGAGCTTCTCGAGGCTGATCGCGAGGCCGCCTTCGATCCACCCCGCAGCGTGTAGCACGAAGTTCACGCCAGCCTGCATCGTCGGCAGGATCGAGTGGGCCGACTCGTAAGCAGCCTGAGCGTCGGGAGCCTTCGACGCGGTGAACTGGCCACCGGAGCGGAACGGCACGCCGACACGACGAGCGAGTTCGGCCATGATGTAGATGGCGAGGCCACCTTCGGCAGTGCCGAACGTTGGGGCACCGGTTGCCATCGACATCGACGTGGCGAAGGTTCCAAAGATCACCGGCGCGCCAGGCGCAACGAGCTGCACGAAGGCCATGCCCGCAAGAGCTTCGGCGAGTGCCTGTGCGGCGAGTCCGGCCACGCTCACCGGCGACATTGCTCCCATGAGGATGAACGGCGAGATGATCGATGCCTGGTTTGCCTTGGCGTAGACCTCGGCTGCGCCGAGCATTGTTGCATCCCATGCCAATGGCGAGTTGGCGTTGATCAGGCTCGTCATGACCGTGCGGCCTGCGAGGTCGCCGCCAAAGGCCATACGGCTGAGCTCGACCGAGTCGGCAGCGTTCTCCGGGGCGGTCACCGACCCCATGTATGGCTTGTCGGAGTACTTGATATGTGAGTAGACCATGTCGAGGTGGCGTTTGTTCACCGGCACGTCGACCGGTTCGCACACCGTGCCACCGCTCAGGTGCAGATGCGGCAGCATGTAGGCGAGCTTCACGACGTTCTGGAAATCCTCGATGGTGGCATAGCGACGCCCTTTGTCGAGGTCGGTGATAAACGGCGACCCGTAGTTGGGTGCAAAGACGGTGTGCTTGCCACCGATCTGCACGCTCTTCTCGGGGTTGCGGGCGTGCTGGGTGTACTCGGCTGGAGCGTTGTCTTGCACGATCTTGCGGGCGAGACCCTTGGGGAAATAGACCATCTCGCCGTCGATACGACAGCCCGCATCGGCGAGGAGCTCGAGTGCCGATGGGTACTCGTTGAACTGGATGCCGATCTCGGAAAGGATGATCTCGGCGTTCTCCTCGATGGTCTGCAGGCCCGCCTCGTCGATGACCTGCACTGGTTCGAGGGTGCGCGTGAGATACGGCTTGGTGACCGCTCCGGCAGCTGCACGTTGGGCTTGGCGCCCAGCGCGACCGCCTCCGCCGCCTCGGCCTCTGCGTCGTGGTGCATCTTCAGACATGGGATCTCCTAGTTCTCGGTCCGGCGACGCCTGCGTCGTCCAGTTGATTCTCCGCCTGCAGCGGCGGCATTGGCGAATCGGCGTTCAGGTAGCTGCATGACCTTGTTGAGGTGTGGGTACTCGGCTGTGGCGTGGGGGAT
>CALHXU010000112.1 GCA_938040365.1 uncultured Acidimicrobiales bacterium | reverse complement strand
AGCGGCGGCGAGAGCTGATGACTCCGGTGTCGAAGCCCATGAGGTGGAGGCCACCGGCGAACCGCGCGTGTTCGATCTTGGTACAGCGATCCATCACGGCGTTGAGTCCTGCGCCCGTTGCAAGGAGGGCTGCTTCGCCGCTCCACAATCCGAGCTGAGCCCAGAAGGTCTTTGCGCCGACATCGATCGCGTCTTGTGCAACGCCCGGTAGGTCCTCAGAACGTCGGAACACATCGACGATGTCGGGTACTTCGGGCAGTTCCGCCAAAGAGGGGTAGACGGGTTCCCCCAAAATTTCGGTCTCGCGTGGGTTGACCAGGTAGACCCGGAAGTTGGTCGAGCTCGACAAGAGATAGGTGGCCACAAAGTTTGAGGCTCGCGCCGGGTTTGCGCTCGCACCGACGATGGCGATCGATTCCGAGGAGTCAAGGATGGCCTTGCGCTGGAGCGCGGTCGGCGGGGTCCAACCCTCGACCGGTGGATGATCAGATTCAGCCATTGGACCCTCCTCCTGCGATGGTGAGTGCTTGGTCGAGATCCCAGATGATGTCCTCGACGTCTTCGACCCCCACCGAGATGCGGACCATTTCGTCGGACACACCCCCGGCTTCGAGTTGCTCGTCGGAGAGTTGCTGATGGGTCGTCGATGCCGGATGCAAGATCAACGTCTTTGCGTCGCCGACGTTTGCGAGGTGGCTGATCATCTGGAGCGAGTTGATAAAATTCGCTCCAGCTTGGCGTCCGCCGCGCACGCCGAAGGTAAAGATGGCACCAGGCCCAAGCGGGAGGTACTTGTCGGCATTCGTCTTGTGCGGAGAACTCGCGAGACCGCTGTACTTGACCCAGCTGATGCGAGGGTCGGCGTCGAGCCACTCTGCGACTTGCTTGGCGTTGGCGACGTGTTCGGTCATGCGCTGGGGGAGGGTCTCGATGCCCTGCATGATCTGGAAGGCGTTGAACGGCGAGATGGTGGCGCCAACATCTCGAAGCTGTTCGCTGCGAACCTTCGTTGCGAAGGCGTACTCGCCAAAGTTGTCCCACCAGCGAAGGCCGTTGTAGCTCGGGATTGGCTCGGTCATCAGTGGGAAACGACCGTTGCCCCAATCAAAGCGCCCCGAGTCGACGATGATGCCGCCGATCGATGTGCCGTGTCCACCGAGAAACTTGGTCGCCGACTGCACGACGATGTCGGCCCCGTGTTCGAGCGGTCGACACAAGAACGCAGTGGCGAACGTGTTGTCGACGACCAGTGGGACGCCGAACTCGTTGGCGATGCCCGACAGCATCTCGAGGTCGGCCACCTCTCCCGATGGGTTGGAGATGATCTCGGTGAAGATGGCTTTTGTGTCGTCGTCGATCTGTGCCCGCACTTCGTCGGGGTTGTTCGCGTTCACGAAACGGGTGTCGATGCCGAGGCGTCGTAGTGTCACGTCGAACTGGGTGATCGTTCCGCCGTAGAGCGACGCGTTCGAAACGATGTTGTCGCCAGACCCAGCAAGGGCCGTGATGGCCAAGTATTCGGCGGCTTGGCCCGACGACGTCGCTACGGCGCCAATGCCACCTTCGAGGCTCGCCACTCGTTCTTCGAATGCAGAGATGGTGGGGTTGCCGATGCGGGTATAGATCGATCCATATTTTTGGAGCGCGAAGAGGTCGGCGGCATCTTGGGTATCTTCGAAGACGAAACTCGTCGTCTGGTAAATGGGCACTGCTCGAGCGCCGGTGTGTGGATCTGGCCTCGCCCCCGCATGCAACGCCCGCGTTCTGAAGCCCCACTCGTGATCAGCCATAGATTCGAAACTATCGGCAGTCACTTACAATGCCCTCGTGGAAGGATTAACTGCGTCGCAATGATTGGCATTGGTACGGACTTGGTCGAGCTCGACCGGTTCCGAAAAACTCTCGAACGAACACCGGGCATCAAAGCCCGGACGTTCACCGAAGCCGAGCAGGTGTATGCGGACGCAAAGAACGATCCGACCGAGCGCTATGCCGCCCGGTGGGCGGCGAAAGAAGCAGTGATGAAGGCCATGGGCGTTGGCTTAGGCGAAGTCACGATGGTCGACATCGAGGTCGTAAGAGCAGACAACGGTGCGCCATCGATCGTGCTTCACGACACGGCTGCTGCAAAGGCGGCCGAGTTGGGCATCACCGAGTGGAAGATCACGATGACCCACACCGAGTCCTTGGCTCAAGCAATCGCCGTTGCGTTGTAGGTTCGACGCCCGTTCGGCCGCGGCCTAGGAGGACAACAGCTCGACGCCGTCGCCTTCGAGTTCTGCGCTGACGTCCCGTCCATTCATTGCGAGGAGTAGTGCCTCGCTGGTGCCGCGAACGAGCGGGCCATCGCCTTGGGTCCAGTCGCTGTCGGTTGCTTCCAAGCGAGGCATCCCGTCACCCAGCCTCTTCGCGAGCTCGCCAGCGCTGGTATCGAGCGCGATCGCAAGCACGGTTGGGTCGAGGATGCCTTCTATGCCCAACGGCCGTGTCACGTCGAGTGTGTGAACTGCGGTGTCGACCACCATCGATGCCTCCGAGTACGGCTTCAACTGCTTTCCAGCGTTTGCGCGCAGGATCTGTGCGATCGAACCGGCACCGGAATTTGCGAACCCTTTGGCGGTGTCAGCGAGGTACACGTCGACGTTGCCGCGTTTCTTTGCAATGCCTTTGACCATCTGAAACGACGACAATTCGATCAAGCTCGCGAGGTGGCCGCCGACGTCGAGTACCGACCACTCTTCACACAGCGACGGTGTTTGGAGTTGTTCTGTCGTCAGGTCGTCGAGAAGGTCGGCAAAGTCGTTTCGAGCCTTCGCAACGTTGGTCCAAGATGGCATGGGGATTCCTTTCGAGCGATCTACAAGGCTACGGGGCTCGAAGCCGATCAGGATTTACGCGCTGACAACAATCGATGAACTAGACCATGTAGATGACCTCCATCGCCGTGTTTGACATGAACGAAACAACCCTCGATCTCGCTCCTGTGCGAGCCGAAGTGAATCGCCTGCTCGACAACGACAACGGGTTCACGATCTGGTTCCAGAAGCTGCTGCAGTTGTCGATGATGTCGGTCGTCACCGGCGAATATCAGGACTTCTCTGCGCTTGCCCCGTCGGCGCTCGCCGCAGTTGCCGATGCTCATGGAGTCGAACTCGACGACGGCGCGTGGGGGAGCGTCGGTGCAGCGATGGCGGGGATTGCACCTTTTCCAGATGTTGCAGAGGGGCTGGACGCGCTGCAATCTGCGGGCTGGGTCACGATGGCGCTGACGAACAGCGCGAGCGCAGCGGTAAACGCGCAGGTCGACAACAATGGCCTTCGACCGCTGTTCGACCATGTGGTTTCAGTCGACGAGGTGGGTGTGTTCAAGCCGTCGCCCCGGGTCTATGAACACGCCGCGGTAGTCGCCGATGCTGACCCCTCTTCGATGTGGATGGTCGCCGCACACGATTGGGACCTGGCCGCAGCACGAGCAACGGGCATGCACACTGCGTTCGTCAAACGTCCACACATGGTGTGGGCGCCTTCCTACCCTGAGGCCGAGATCAACGTGGATAGCTTCGTGGCTCTTGCCGAGGCGTTGCTCGCGGGGTAGTGCGCCATTCTTGTAGCGAAAGTGCGTCGGCTAAGCACGGCTCGTGGCCGGTGATTACACTTCGTCCATGGCCGAAGAGACGCAAAACGATATGACGCACACGGCGATGGCCGACGAAGCGCCGACCAAAGAGGTATCGGCTGAGGAAACGCTCATTGACGCGACTGCCGTTGAGCAAGATGCTCCCGACGTCGACGAACTAGAGCTCCGGCTCGCAGATTTGCAGGCAGCGATGGATCAGCTCCAAGCGGGCGACCTCGATGCAGCCGAAGCGGCGGTCGTAGCCCTCGAAGAGAAGCTCGCTGCAGAACATGGCAGAAGATCATGAGCACGCTCGAAGAGAATCCGGTCGCCGGCGGCGATTCAGACGCCCTGGCACAAAGCGAAACTGCGACGGTTACCGAAGACATGATCTTTCCGGTGCCGCCAACCTTCGACGATGTCGCCGACGAGCGAGAGTACCGAAAGAAGATGCTCGTCGATGCGCTGCACATTCTTGGCGACCGCAACATGGCCGAGGGTGCTGCGGGCCATATCACCGTGCGAGACCCCGAGTTTGCCGATCGGTTTTGGGTCAACCCATTCGGTATGGGGTTCAAGGCCGTGCAGATCGAGAACCTGATCTGCGTCGATCACACCGGACAGGTCGTTTCGGGCAACCGGCCCCTCAACAACGCCGCGTTCGCTATCCATGGCGCAATCCACGCGGCGCGCCCCGACGTAATTGCCGCATGTCATACCCATGCGATGTACTCGAAGACGTTTTCGTCGCTCGGTGAACCCCTCAAGATGATCACGCAAGATCACTGCATGTTCTACAACGACGTTGCGATGCACAGCGACGACGGCGGTGCGATCGTCACCGACCTCGAAGCTGGCAAGAAGCTCGCCGAATCGCTCGGCGACAAGAAGACCCTCATTCACCAGAACCACGGAATCATTACGACCGGCGAATCGGTCGACGAAGCCGCATGGTGGTTCATTGCGCTCGAACGCGCGTGCCAAAGCCAGCTCATTGCACAAGCAGCAGGCGAACCAAAGATCATCCCTGACGAGTACGCCCAACACAGCTATGACCAGAGCGGGTATTCGTTCGCTGGGTGGTTCCAGTTTCAAACGATCAAGCAGGAGTTTTTTCTCCAGTAAAGAAGCAAATTACTGGAGAAAAAACTCTTGATGTTTCCCGCTCTCGGCCCTCCGTGCCAGGCCGCTCGGGCCTGCTTGCCTTGCTCGCTC
>CALHXU010000111.1 GCA_938040365.1 uncultured Acidimicrobiales bacterium | reverse complement strand
TGCAGATGTTCTTCGGCCAGCCCTTTGTGTCGGTTCTGTTCGAGGAGGGGCGCGTCGTCGAGCTCGCAATCGATGCGCCCGCTGAGCTCTTCCTCCAAGACGGCGTGCTCAGTGGGTCGGCGCTGCGCTTTGTCGACGCCGCCGACGCTGCAGGTTTGGGTCAGCCGCTCGGACTCGGCACGGTAACCGTCGAATGCGAGAGCTTCGCACCCGGCCTTCCCGATGAGTACGTGGCGTCCTAGCGGGACAACCTCTCGACGTCCACGATCGCTGCACTCGTCGAGACCTCTGCAAAGATGAGGCAATGAGCGTCTCCCAAGATTCTTCGAACAACACGAGGGATTGGGACAATACGTTCAACATGCACCCGTGGGAGACAATGGGGACAAAAAGCCCCGATCGCCTGATTGCATCGAGGGCCGATGGGATCTACCTGTTCGACCCGGAGGGTCGCCGTTACATCGATGGTCCCGGCGGGATGTGGAACGTGCAGGTGGGTTACGGCAACGAGCGCATTGCCAACGCCATGGCCGAACAGGCAAAGTCGCTTGCCTTTAATAGTCCGTGGTATTTCGCTTCCGACGTTGGTTCTCAGCTTGCCCGTCGGTTGACATCGATGACGCCGGGCGATCTGAACTGGGCATTCTTCACGACGGGTGGTTCGAGCGCAGTCGATTCAGCCATCCGCTTTGTCCACTTCTACAACAACCTACGTGGCCGACCCGACAAGAAGATTACGATCTCGCGTGAGCGGGCCTATCACGGGTCTACCTACCTCGCTGCGACCGTTTCGGGAAAGGAACGCGATCGCACCTTTATGGATACGGCGAGCGAACTCGTTGCGTTTCTTCCCGATGTGAACCCGCGTCTTCGTCCGGCTGGGATGGGCACCGAGGCGTGGTGCGATGCAAAGGTCGCCGACCTCGAAACGCTGATCGACGAAATAGGCGCCGATCGACTCGGAGCCTTTATTGCCGAGCCGATCTTGGCGAGCGGCGGCGTCATCATCCCGCCCGAGGGCTATCACCAACGAACGAGGGAGATCTGCGCGGAGCACGACATTTTGTACATCTCCGACGAAGTGGTTACGGCCTTTGGGAGGCTCGGCCACTGGTTTGCATCAGAGGAGGTGTTCGGGATCGTCCCCGACATCATCACGTGCGCGAAGGGCATCACCTCTGGTTACGCCCCGCTCGGCGCGATGATGGTTTCGGACCGTCTCATCGATGAGCTTCGAGCCGAGGACCGAGCCGACATTGCGTTCTCGAACGGGTTCACGAACTCGGCCCATCCGGTCTCGTGTGCGGCCGCGCTCGCCAACCTCGACGTTATGGAAGAGTCTGGATTGCTCGAACATGTGCGAGAACTGACGCCACACTTCCAACGCCGCCTCGCACGCCTCGAACGATTCGACATTGTCGGCGAGGCGAGGGGAGTCGGGTTCGTTGGCTGTATCGAAGGTGACCTTGCGCCATCAAACGCCACCGATGAAGAGCGCCTCGCGATCGACTACAAGTTTGGAGCGCTTGTCGATAAGGCCTGTGAAGCTCGAGGTCTTATCGTGCGGCCGACGATCAACATGTGCGTCTTCTCACCACCGCTCGTCATCACGAGAGATCAGATCGACGAATTGTTCGACATCCTCGAGGAAGCACTCACCGAAGTTTCAGACCAACTCGGCCCCTAAGGAGGCGCGCCTCAGGGCCCGAGCGGCCCGCCGCCGGAGGCGCCAGCGAACCCTGCGGGTTCATTGCGTGAGAAATAGCTCTTATGTGGCAGAGGCAGCGTTGCGTTCTTGCTCGTCGAGTTCTTCGAGGTTCGCAAGCGCTTGGTCGATGATGCGGGTCGAGCATCCCGCCATGTCGACGGGCGGAATCAGCTCGGTGATGATCTCATTTGCGATTGTCCGCAGTACGTCGGCCGCTGCTCCGCCGCCGAGAACGGCGGGGATTCCCGTGTCGCCGCCATCGACAACCGACCGATCGAGCGGGATCTTGCCAATGAGGGGAGTGTCGATCTGTTCGGCGAGGTCCTCGCCTCCGCCGACACCGAAGACCTCGTGGGTCTTGCCATCTTCATCGACGAACGCACTCATATTTTCGATGACCCCAGCAACCCGAAGGTAGTTGTTGCGGCCCATGTTCGCGACACGAACCGCAACGGTCTGCGCGAGCTTCGAGGGGGTGGTGACGACGAGCATCTCGGCGTGGGGGAGCATCTTGGCGAGCCCCATTTGCACGTCGCCAGTACCTGGCGGCATGTCGATAAACAAGTAATCGAGATCACCCCACTCAACGTCTTGGAGGAAGTGCTGCACTGCACGATTGAGCATCAGCCCTCGCCACATCAACGCTGTGTCTTCGCCGTCGACGAGGAACCCCATAGAGACAACTTCGAGTTCACCGGCACCCATTCCGGTGACGTGGGGAGTGATCTTGCCCGAATCGACCGAACCCTCGAGGCGACCTTCGACGCCGAGTAGTCGAGGAATCGAGTACCCCCAGATATCGGCGTCGAGCACTCCGACCCGATGGCCAGCGATCGCAACAGCAGCGGCAAGGTTGGCCGTTACCGAAGACTTTCCAACGCCGCCCTTTCCGCTCGCAATGAGGACACAACGCGTGGTCGATGGCACCGACGTATCGGGAGCGTTCTGGCTCACATTAAAGCGAGCAACCGACATGACCTTCGCCTTTTCTTCCTGGCTTAACTCGTCCCAGTTGATCTTGACCTTCTCGACACCGGGAAGGCTGAGCACTCGGGCCTTCACGTCTTTTTGAATCTGCGAGCGCAGCGGGCATCCCGAGGTAGTCAGCGCAATCGTGATGCGGGCCGTGCCATCGGCGTCGACTTTGGCAGATTTCGCCATCCCAAGCTCGACGATATTTGAGCCGAGTTCGGGGTCGATAACCCCGGCAAGAACGCCCATAAGGTCATCGGTGGTTGGAAGATCGGCCATGACTATCCAGCCTATCGGCCGCAATCGGTAGGTTTTTCGGGCTTTCTTCGTGTTTCAACGCGATCTTAAGAGTGGCCGATCGGTGCAGGCTCGAACGGGCGATCTTGTACAGTGGAAAGACAGCAGGGACTGTCCCTCGTCTTCTCCGGGAGGAAATCATGATCACTCTCACCGATACCGCCACCACAAAGGTTGCCGACCTCATCGCCGCAGAAGGCGAAGAGGGCCTAGCGCTTCGCGTCGCAGTCCGCCCCGGCGGATGCTCTGGATTCAGCTACGAAATGTTCTTCGACTCCGAGTTCAACGACGACGACAAAGTCCAAGAATACGGCGACGTAAGGCTCGTATGTGACGAAGCGTCAGCAGGCATGCTCGAAGGCGCGACCCTCGATTACACCGAGTCGATCCAAGAGACCGGGTTCAAAATCAACAACCCGAACGCACAACGCACCTGCGGCTGCGGTAGTTCCTTCTCCTGAATGAGTGAAAGTGCCAAGCGGCTCCGCCGCTGATTCTGGCACTCACACCCATTCACCATTGTCCCTTCGGGGACCGTTCATGCGGCACGGAGCCTCGGCGCCTGAGGCGGTATTGAGACGGTCCTGGCGGACCTTTCTCAAACTGCGCCTTTTCGTTGCGCTCCGCTTCACGAAAACGCTCCACGGTCGATGCGTGAGGCTCGTCAGGGCTGAGCGAATACCTAGAGCAGGTCGATGAGTTGTTGGGTCTCGGTGTTGTCGAAGGCGAAGTGTCTTGCGCCGAGGATTGTTGCGTCAGCGTCCATGACGAAGAGCGACGGCTCGAAGGCGATCTCCCATTCGGCCAGGAGTGGAGCGACGTCGGGAAGCTGTCCGTTGTCGGTGTCTCTGCCGAAGTCGGCATAGACCTCTTGATGGATGACGTTGATGTCGTCGCGCCCGGAAGCCGCGCCGATGAGATCTTCCAGTGAAGGCCCACACACGTCGGTCTGACAGAACGCCGGCGTCGAGATGAGCAGTGCGGTTGGTCGACCATTCGATAGTGCTTCGTCGAGTGTGATGTCGTGGAACGCACATTGTTCACCGAGGCGGGTGCAGATCGGTTCGACGCCTCGGGCATCGTCGAAGGTTGGGGTGGCGAAGCCAGGCATGGTCTCGCCGACCTGCCACAGCGTTGTTTGGTCTCGTTCGAGGACCGTGAACTCGACGTCGAAGTCGCTGAAACTCGTGCGGGCAACGTAGGCACCAGCAGCGGGAGGTGTGAAGGTAAGGGCGTAGTAGGGAACGATCTGATTACCCCCACTCGCAGGGACGGTGACGGTCTCTAAGAGTTCGCCACCGGAGAGAACATCGATGTCGATCGAGTCGGGAGCGTTGGCCCGCATCGGCAGGCCGTCGTCGGCGACGATCACGAATGGGAACCGTTGCTCGCCGTGGCCGGCTACAGCGGTGCTTGGTGCCCGAAGCCCATCGGGGAAGCGCACTGCCAGGCGGTCGGGGCTTGGGCCGCTCGTTCCGCCGCAGGCAGCCAAGGTCGCAGCTGCCGCCGAACCTAAAAGGAAGGTCCGTCGGTCGAATTCAAAAGGCATTCCCAAAAGCTATCGGACAGGCGAAAGTGTGGTGAGTCCGAGGCGGCAACAAGGCCCAGACTTACGACAATTCTTACTCTGTTCGCGCTTCTTCCCCGTGAATTGAAGGACAACGATGTTGTGAGCCCCTGGGCGAGCAACTCGATCGAACTCGAAGAGTTCGGCAGTGAGCGAAGCGAACGGCGGGGCCTGTCCCCATTACAGGACGGCGATGGCTTCAATCTCTACGAGGCCACCGAGTGGGAGTGCGGCGACGGCAAATGCGGCGCGGGCAGGGCGGTGGTCGCCGAAGCTCTCGGTGTAGGCGGTGTTCATAGCGGCGTAGTCTTCGATCGATGCCAACAAGACGGTGGTCTTCACCACATTGTTGAGCGACGCGCCTTCGGCTTCGAGCAAACCAGCGAGGTTCGCCATGGCCTGGCGAACTTGGGCATCGAGCCCGTCGACGAGGGCGCCGTCGAGCAATCCGAGCTGACCCGACACATAGAGTGTGTCTCCAGCACGGACGATGGGCGTATAAGGACCAACAGGCTTCGACATGGGGTGATCTTAACGCGATACGCTCAGAGACATGATCGGCGCAATTATCATCATCGTCTTGCTACTCGTGATCTTCCCGGTGTCGATCATGATGAGCGGTGCTGTTCTTTCGGCGATTATCGGCGGAATGGCAAAGACCTCGGTCGATTCGGCTCACGCTGGAACCGAAGACCTCACGATCTCTCAAGCCAACCCCTACTCGGGTCCTCAGTAACCGACGCTCCTCGACTGCCGAGGCAAAGCGAGCGAGGTGATATCGCGCTCGAGGAATTACCGCGCTGGTGGAACGAGCACAAGCTTGCCTGCGTACGTCTTTGCGAGGAAGTCCTCTTGGGCTGTTCGAATGTCGGAGAGCGGGTAAGTCTTTGCGACGATTGGCTTAATTTCGCCCGCTTCGATGTAGCGAACGAGATTCTCAAAGACGGCGCGCGGTTGGCGGGTTCGTCCGGTCAACGTGAGGTCTTTCAGATAGAGCGTGCGAATGTCGAGCTCGACGATCGGCCCCGCGATCGCCCCGGAGGCGACATAGCGGCCTTGCCTTTTGAGCACGCGGAGGAGGTCAGGCCATTTCGGGCCGGCAACGACGTCGACAACGACATCGAATGCGTCCTCACCGAACGCATCGACGAGGTCGTCGTCTCGATCGATGAGCACGTCGGGCCCGAGCGGTTCGAGGTCGCCCCACTTAGCCTTCGACGCCACGGCAGTGACGTGGGCGCCCCGGCGCTTCGCGAGCTGGATTGCAGCTGACCCGACTCCTCCCGACGCGCCGGTGATGAGCACGCGTTCGCCCTCGCGACCTTCACCTTCGCAGAGGCCAATCTTGTGCAACATTCCTTCGGCCGTCGAATAAGCACAGGGAAACGATGCGAGTTCGACATCGCTCAGATCGCTTTCGATCGCAAACGCTTCGGCGTGGTTCACCGCACAAAACTGCGCGAACCCGCCATCGAATTCTGAGCCAATGGTCGCACACATGGTGGAATCATCGAACTGCGCGGTTTGCATCGAACGCACGAGAACACGTTCACCTATCCGGTCGGCCGAGACGTCCGACCCAACGGCGACGATCGTCCCGGCTATATCGGCACCTTGGATGCGAGGGAACTCGAGCGCACCATCCCAGCCACCAGCGGAGATATCGCCAAAACCGTCCCCGCCGCCGTCATCGGTCGCTCCGGTGACGTCCTTTGAATACCAGCCGATCCGCGTGTTGATATCGGTGTTGTTAACGCCAGCGGCGCCCACCGAGATCAATACGTCGTCGGCGGCAGGGGAGGGCACCGGAACATCTTCGCGGTAGTCCAGCATGTCGAAGCCACCGTGGCCCAACAGATGCACTGCATGCATGTGTGTAGGAATCAACTCAGGAGAATCTGTTGTCACCCGAATAGTCTGCCCGATAGCGGCCGTCTCGACCCGAGGCGGTCTATCGCTCTTCTGGACCCCAGCTTGCGTTGCCGAGGCGGTAGCCGACGGAGCGAATGGTCGAGATGAGGTTGGCGTGTTCCTCGCCCAGCTTCGAGCGAAGTCGACGGATGTGGACGTCGACGGTTCGGGCACCGCCGTAGTAGTCGTAGCCCCAGACCTCGCTGAGGAGGATCTCGCGGCTGAAGACCTTGCCCGGACTGCTGGCAAGAAAGCGGAGGAGCTCGTATTCCATGTAGGTGAGGTCGAGCGCCTTGCCATCGACCATTGCCTGATAGGTCTCGACATTCAGGCTTAACGGACCGAACGTGATGATCGCGTCGTCGCTCTCGACGTCGCGGGCCAACATGTGTTCCAACCGAGCTTCGAGTTCGGCGGGATGGAACGGCGTCAAGCAGAAATCGTCGAACAGGTCGGTGTTGTCGGCGAGTTCGGGGAGGGCTTCGGCCGAGCTCAACATGAGCGTCGCGTTGGCGGCGTTCTCGTTCGTGCTCAACCACTCGGCGATGCGAAAGGCTTCAGGCGGGTTGCCATCGACGGTGATAATTCCACCGGACCAACCTCCGGCTGGTTCGAGCGTTTCGGCGTTCGACACATCGCTCACTGCTTTCCAGGCAATGTTGAGCTGGTCGAGCACTTTCGTGAGTCCAGCGCCCATCGGCGTTGGATAAATCAGAACGGTGGATGTTTTGGGCATTCCGGTTCGCTGGTTCACGTATCGATCACCATTGGGAGAGATAGCGGTTGAGTTCGAAGGCGCTGACGCTGCGCGAGTACTCGGCCCACTCAGCGCGCCGGTTGCGAAGGAACCATTCAAAGATGTGCTCGCCAAGGGCCTCGCGAACAAGTTCCGAGCGCTCCATTTCTTCGAGTGCTTCGTCGAGTGAACGAGGCAGGCTCGGGACACCTGCGGCTTGCGCCTCGCGGCGATCGAACAGGTTGACCTTGGTTTCGTCTTCAAGGTCGTAGCCCTGATCGATGCCCTTCATTCCCGCAGCGAGAATCAGCGAGTACGCAAGGTAGGGGTTGCAGGCAGGGTCGATCGCTCGGTATTCGATGCGGGTTGCGCCGGGTTTGTTGGCCTTGGTAACGGGCACCCGGACGAGGGTCGATTGGTTGTTGCGAGCCCACGAAACATAGCGGGGTGCCTCGAGGCCATCGTTCAAGCGTTTGTAACTGTTGATCAGCTGGTTAGTGACCGCAGTGATCTCGCGTGCGTGTCGAAGGGTGCCGGCGATGAATTGTTGGGCAATGGTGCTGAGCCCGTACTCGCTCGACTCGTCATAAAACGCGTTCTCGCCGTCCTTCCAGAGCGACATGTGCGTGTGCATGCCCGAGCCCTGAACGCCGTCCATTGGCTTTGGCATGAACGTTGCATGCACGCCCTCCTCTTGAGCGACCTTCTTGACCACGAGTCGAAACGACATGATCGAGTCGGCCATGGCGAGTGCCTCGGTGTATTGCAAATCAATCTCGTGCTGGCTGGGGGCATCTTCGTGGAAGCTGTACTCGACTGGGATCGACATTGCTTCGAGCATGTGCAGCGTCCGCTTGCGTAATCCGCTCGCCACATCTGCGGTGGTGAGGTCGAAGTACGACGCGTTGTCGAGCGGTTGAAGGTTGTTCGGGTCGTCGCTTCGGAGATAGAAGAACTCGATCTCGGGTGCGACGAAGAACGTGAATCCAGAACTGTGCGCCTTGTTCAGATTTCGTCGCAGTACTTGACGAGGGTCGCCGACGAATGGCGATCCATCGAGTTGTTCGATATTGCAAAAGACCATGGCCGAGGGCTCATCGTGGCCCCAAGGCAACAGCTCGAAGGTGCGCGCGTCGGGGCGGGCGAGCACGTCGGATTCTTGAACGCGGCTAAAACCGTCGATCGACGAGCCGTCGAATTGCAGACCCTCGTCGAAAACCTTCTCGAGTTCGGCCGGCGAGATCGCCACCGACTTGTGTTGGCCAAGCACGTCGGTGAACCACAAACGAACGAGGCGGACGCCGCGTTCCTCGATGGTGCGAAGCACGTAGTTTTCCTGTGGTTGCATACATTAACTGTCGCAGGTGAAGTCAAAAGCTGCCATTCGATGTGACCGGTGTCGGCGTTGGATTCACGCGGCGTTAACACAACCGACTTAGCCGCGGCCCCAACGCGCGGATACGTTCGTTAGTGACTCTCCACAAGTGAGGACAGGAATACATGAAAAGTAAGTTGGAATACATTTGGCTCGACGGCAACTCGCCGACCCAAACCCTTCGTGGCAAGACCATGGTCCGCTCGGACTTCGGTGGCACGCTCGAGGAATGCCCAATGTGGTCGTTCGACGGAAGCTCGACGGCTCAGGCAGACGGATCAGCATCGGATTGCTTGTTGAAGCCCGTTGCGATCATCCCCGACCCAGACCGCAAGAACTCCTACCTCGTCATGACCGAGGTCTTGAACGCGGACGGCACTCCCCATGTCACCAACGGTCGTGCGACCATCGACGAGGCCGACGACGACGATGACTTCTGGTTCGGATTCGAACAGGAGTACTTCTTGTGGGATCCCGAGACCGATCGTCCGCCCGGCTTCCCAGCTGCGGGCTACCCAGAGCCGCAGGGGCCGTACTACTGCTCGGTGGGTGCAAAGAATGCCCATGGCCGAGACATCATCGAAGAGCACCTCGACCTCTGCCTCGAAGCTGGCCTCAACATCGAGGGAATCAACGGCGAAGTCGCCGCTGGCCAGTGGGAGTTCCAAATCTTTGCAAAAGGCGCAAAGCGTGCCGGCGACGAGATTTGGCTCGGTCGCTACATCCTCGAGCGCACCGCCGAGAAGTACGGCCTTGCGATCGACTACCACCCAAAGCCACTCGGCAACACCGACTGGAATGGCTCGGGAATGCACGCCAACTTCTCGAATGGTGTCATGCGTGAGTCGGGCGACGAAGCGATCTTTACCAAGGTTTGCGAGGAGTTCGGCAAGAACATCGATCGTCACATGAGCGTCTACGGCGCCGACAACGACCAGCGTCTCACCGGCCTCCACGAGACCCAGTCGATCAACGAGTTCAGCTACGGCGTCTCAGATCGCGGTGCATCGATCCGAATCCCGATCGGCACGGTAGAAGACGGCTGGAAGGGTCGCCTCGAAGATCGTCGCCCAGCATCGAACGCCGATCCGTACAAGGTCGCGGCAGCGATCGTAAAGACCACCAAAGAGTCGGGCGTCTAGTCCGCACTGGATTGTTCGTTCAAAACTCGCTAGCGTGATGAACGAACGGGTTTACCAGATGTTTGCGTGACCTTGGCGGGTCACAGCGGGTAAACGCAACACGTTCAAGAGGGAGTTCGCTTTGGCGGGCTCCCTGTTGGCGTTTTTGGGCCAAGTGCGAAGTGGGTGGCCTAACATCTCGCCATGCAGCGCGAAGTTGATGCGGGTCCACGGCTTAACTTCGCTGACTTCGTGACGTTGGTGATCACGTTCTTTTCGTTGGGCGTGACGCTTCAGGTCTTGCTCATCGACATCGGCACGTCGCAGGTCCGAGCGTTCATTGCCTCCTCGGTGATCTTTTCTGCGACGTCGCAGTTTGCTTATCTCGCGGTCAAAGACGCGGGCGGGAGCGAATGGCCAGCGATACTCGCCGGAGTCATCGTTGCGACGCGTTTTGGAATCCTCGCCGTCAGCCTTCGACCCCGTCTGCCCGAGGGTCGGCTTCGCCGGCTTGCAGCAACGGTCAACGCCTTCGACCCAAATGTTGCGATCGCTGTGCAACAGGCTGAACCCAAAGCCGCCGAGCGCGAGTTCTGGCGGACAACCGCCGCGATGATGCTCGGCTGGTTCAGTGGCGTTGCCGTCGGGACCTTCCTCGGCGATGTGTTGGGCGATACGTCACGCTTGGGGCTCGATGCGGTATTTCCTGCGGCGCTGCTGGCGATCATGGGAAACCTGCTCCGCACACGAGATGGTCGCACTGCCGGGATAACCGGGGGTTTGCTCTGCCTCGTTCTGATCCCGCTTGCACCGCCTGGCCTGCCGATCATCCTCAGCCTGGGTGGGGTTGTCGTTGCAGTCGCCTTGTCGACCGAGCCGCGGCTATCGAAATCAGGAACGCCATGACCACGCTTTCGATCATCGCGCTGACGATCGGCGTTTGGGGCCAGCGGTTACTCGGCGGTTTTGTCGTTGGACCGTGGCTCGAACGTCAGCCCACGCTCACCCGTGCAGCCAAGTTGATTCCCGCCGCAGTCGTGACCGCGGTGATCGTGCAATTGACCGTCGCAGATGGTCGCACGCTTGTCGCCGATGCGCGGCTCGCCGGGGTTCTCGTCGCTGGAGTTTTGGTATGGCGCAAAGCGCCATTTCTGGTCGTGGTTCTCGGTGCAGCCGTAACGACGGCGCTATTGCGAGCGCTCTAAGCGCAAGTTCACCGAGCTAACGAAGCTGCTGATCGAGGTAGTGCTGCTCGCGATATAGGTAGAAAGGAATCGTCGGGCGAACGTGGTGGGCCTGGTGATAGTTCTGCCAGAGGTATATGAGCGTGAGCGGAACGTTCCATATGCCGCGAGCTTCGATGACCCGAGTGCCTTCCCGAGCGTCACCGCTGTCGTGGGGATAGTGGGGGAGCCAGTCGAAGGTAAAGGCCAGGATCGTCGCCGCGATCAGGCCGGGCACCACTTGAATTGCGATGGCCAGCGGCCACGAGATGAATACACCTGCCAAAACAATCGGAAGGATCGTGAGCGCATTTTGGGTGAGCGCTCGACGAAGCCGCTGGTTCGATGTCGATGACGCGAGGCAAAGTTGCAGTCCGCGTTTGTAGTGCACAAGAAACAGTGTGGCGCAGCGAACGAACACGCCGAGCGGATTGCCCGACGCCACCCAATGATCGGTGTCTTTCTCGGGATTGTTCAGGTGGGCGTGGTGTCCGAGGTGGGTGAGTTTGTGCAGTTCGACGTTGTGATAGAGCGGCAAGGCACCGAACATCCCGATGGTCGTGTTGAGCCACGGAGTTGACCGGCTCACATTACGATGCACCGACTCGTGGAGGCCCGTATAGGCCACGTAGGCAAAGACTGTGTTGAGAGCGAGCGCAGCCCACCATGGCACTGTGCTTGAAAGCCCGGCGATGGTCACCGCTGTGTAGGCGGCGAGGTTAACCGAGATGAGAATCACCGTTGGCCAGGCAATCGTGGGAGTTTCGACGTTGGTCCCGCGCGTGGTCGTCATGGTTTCAGGGTAGGTGCCCGACTATTGCACTAACGGCTTGAGGGCTTCGATGTGGCTAGGCCCGATACCACAGCACCCGCCAATGACCTGTACACCTCGCTCAACCCAACCTCGATTCAGGTCTGTGTGAACCTCGGGGGTGACGGTGTCGTCATAGAACCAGTTCGTGCCGTTCCAGTCTCCCACTTGGGCATAGACCCCAACCGGTCCGCTCCAGTGCTGGTCGACAACATCGAGGCAGGCGTCGACGATGTTCGTCTCGGTGTGCATGATCGCGAGAAGTTCGATGTCGTAGTCACCGAGGAGCGTGATCGCGTCTTCGAGGCTGTCATCGAAACAGAGGCTAGGAACGCCACCCTCGTCGAGGACGCAACTCATGCCGACCCACAGCGGAACGTCGAGATCTGCAGTGGCTTCGAGAATGGCACGGGTGGTGGGAAGGTTGCGCATCATCTCGAGTGCGATCATGTCGACTCCAGCGTCGATCTGAATCTTCGCCTGCTCGATGTAATTCCTGACCGCAACGTCGTAGGGAGGAAACTCGCCGCCTTGTTGTGTGGTCGACATCGAACCGCTGACCACGACGTGGGGTGCATTCTGATTCTCACGTGCTTCGAGGCAGAGCCGCACACCCGCCCGGTTCATCTCTTCGAACTGATGCTCGCGGTCGACCTGGGCCAACACATGACGAGAACTCGCATAGGTGTTGGTAAAGATCACTTCGGCACCGGCTGCGATGAACTGTTCGTGCACGCTGCGAACAACGTCGGGGTAGGTCATCGCCGCAGCGCCCGACCACGCGCCGGTCACCATTTCGGCACCCTGGCGTTCGGCCTCTGAACCGGTGCCGCCATCGATAAGAATGCGTTCGCC
>CALHXU010000110.1 GCA_938040365.1 uncultured Acidimicrobiales bacterium | reverse complement strand
GGTCGGCGAAGTACGGGAGGAGCGGGCTGTAGGAACGGCCGACGAGATCGGCGCCGGTGAGCTGGGTAACGGGAGCGGCATCACCAAGCTGAGGTTCGTACTTGGCTCGAGCGTCTGTGCCGACAACCACGAGACCGTCGTCGGTCTGAACCACGTCGTAGCAGATGTCGGGCCCGACCGCGAGGGCGAGGTTGGACGGCAAGGTCCAGGGAGTGGTGGTCCACGCGAGAATGCGAAGTGGACCTGGGTCGCCGTCGACTGGGTCGAGATCGAATGCGACAGTGACCGCAGGGTCTTGACGAGGGCGGGTGGCGTCGTCAAGACGGATTTCGAAGTTGGAGAGCGGCGTCTCGGCACCCCAGCTGTAGGGCATGACGCGGTTTGCCTCGTAGATAAGGCCTTTGTCCCAGAGCTGCTTAAACGCCCAGATGACCGACTCCATGTAGTTGAGGTCCATCGTCTTGTAGTCGTTTTCGAAGTCGACCCAGCGTGCCTGGCGCGTGACCGTCTTTTCCCACTCGTTCGTGTACTTCATGACCGACGTTCGGCAGGCCTCGTTGAACTTTCCGATGCCGTACTCGGTGATTGCGACACGACCCGATACGTCGAGCTGCTTTTCGGTTTCCATTTCGGCGGGTAGGCCATGGCAGTCCCACCCAAAGCGCCGGTCGACCTTGTTGCCCCGCATGGTTTGATAGCGCGGAACGACGTCCTTCACATACCCGGTGAGTAGGTGCCCGTGATGGGGGAGCCC
Organism: uncultured Acidimicrobiales bacterium; assembly: GCA_938040365.1. Lineage (GTDB taxonomy): Bacteria > Actinomycetota > Acidimicrobiia > Acidimicrobiales > SHLQ01 > SHLQ01. Next base: position 11,758 of record CALHXU010000110.1, on the reverse strand, counting down.
GTTCGCGAACGGCGGACCGTCGTAGAACACGAACTCGCTGTCGTCTGGGCGTTGATCGATCGATGCCTGAAACGTCTGGTCTTCGGCCCAGCGAGCCAGAATCTTGGCTTCAATCGCCGGAAAGTCAGGCTTGGTGACGGTTGGGTATGGCTGATCCGAAGCAGAACTCATAGCTGACAAGACTATCGGGCGAGCCGTGATCACTCGGCATGTAGGTGATTATCTACACCCCCACCTGAAGTGGCGAAATGAGAGAAAATACCCACGCATGGTTGTTGTACGTTGAGGAGTAGTGAGAAAAATCTGAGCAACACGACGAAATAGCCCTGTCGGTATGGAAGGCCAACGCCATGTCACAAGTTCTGCGGTCAAGATATGCGTTAAGCAGCGTTGTTGTTGCGGCGGTGTTGGGGCTGATCCTCGTGCTGTTGGGTACAGCCACAACGGCGAGCGCAGCGGGTATTAACCAAGGCCAAGTCGTGCCTGAGAAGCCTCGGCGGGATCTTCCAGTGGCGCTCGACGGGCGAGTTCTCGCACACGCCCAGGTTGGAGACCGCATCTTTGTTGGCGGCAGCTTCACCCAAGTGCGGCTCAACGATGGGTCGGTCATCGATCAGGCGTACATCTACGCCTACGACATCGATACTGGTGAGCTCGATCCAAATTTCCGTCCGGTGCTCAACAATTTGGTCCGAGCGCTCGAACCAACCCAAGCCGGCGATGGCCTCTATGTAGGCGGCAGGTTCTCCAGCTGGGATACCTCGTTCCCACTGCGGGTCGCGAAGCTCGATGCAGAGGGCAACCTCAACACGAACTTTGCTGCTCGTGCATCAGCACGGGTCAACGAGATCAAAGAGGTCGGAAACGACGTCTACATCGGAGGCAACTTTCTCGACGTGTCAGGCGTTGCAGTCACCGGTCTTGCAAAGGTCGACCGCGTCACCGGTGTGGTCGATGCGAGTTTCACCCCTGCCTTTACCGATTCGGTTGCGGGCTCAGAACTCGTGCGAACTATGGACGTGACACCAGATGGTGCGAGCCTGTTCGTGTTGCACTACGGGTCGGCGGTCAATGGACAAGTTCGAGAGGTGATCGCGAAGTTCGACATCAACGGCGGTAACCCAACGCTCAGCGGGTGGAACGTTCCGTGGACAGCCCAGGCCGGACGACGCGAATGCGCCGATGCCCTTCGTGACCTTGCCATCTCGCCCGATGGAAGCTTCCTCGTGGTCGGCGGACAGGGTGCGGACAACCCGCCGAACTGCGACTCGGTGACTCGCTACCCAACCGGTGGAAATGGCACGGTCAACTATGACTGGGCAGCTCGCATGTACTCGAGCGTCTTTAGCCTCGCCGTGAGCGATGTTGCGGTCTATGTCGGAGGCCACTTCTGCGCAGCGCCACGAAACCCAATTCCGCCCGGCGGCATCAGCTCGGACAATCCGCTGACCGCGAACGCCTGCGATGTCAACAACCCCGACGCGGCGTTCAATCCGTCGGTCATCGACCCAGATAACGCCGTGTTCCGGAGTCAGATGGCGGCGCTGAATCCAGGCAATGGCCAGGCGCTTGCGTGGGATCCGGGAAGCAACAACGACCTCGGCGTCTTCGACCTCACCTTGATCGACCGTGGCCTACTCGCCGGTCAGGACGGCGACCGCTACAACCAGATATTCGTCGGTCGTTCTGGATTCTTCGATATCTCACCCCCTGGCCCCGATACCACCGCTCCTGAATTTGAGGTCACGAGTCCACTCGCTGGCAGTGTTCCAGACGGTGTTACCCAGCTCACCGGCACCGCAACCGATGATCGCACGATCAACCGGGTAGTCGTTCAGCTCAACAACGTGACGACCGGTCAATGGCTGCAGCCAAACGGGTCCTTCGGAGATGACCGGGCCGACCTTGGCCCAGCCGTGACCATCACCGGAATCGGTGCAGTTTCGTGGTTAGTAGACGTTCCGAGCCTGCCGCCGGGCGTTTATGAAATCAACGGCTTTGCCGGCGATGAGTTTGGCAATACGAGCCCGGCGAGCCAGTCGGTCTTCACGATTGCCGGTGAGGCAGCGTGCTCGGTTTCGCTGAACAACAATGATCAGCCAAGGATCACGCTCACCGACTTTGTCTCAGACTCGAACAGCAACATCATCATTCGCCGCAACGGCGGATGGCTGTCGACGCAGGCTCCGGGTACCACGAGCTTTACCGACACGGCCGCTGAGCCCGGCGACTACAGCTACGTTGTTCGCTGGCGTCCAGACGGCGCCGCCGTCGATGTTGCGTGCACGCCATCTTCGATCACCGTTCCGCCCGCTGGCGGTGGCGCTCCAACGTGTTCAGCCCAAGTGGACAACGGAAACGTTGTGGTGAATTGGGATGCGGTTCCGGGTGAGGATTCTTATCAGGTGCGTGACAATGATGGTTGGGTTGCGACGGTGAGCAATGCGACGAGCTTCACCGATACCAATCCTGGTGCTGGAGATCGGAACTATGTGATTCGCTACCGCTTGGCAGGTCAGAACTTCACCATCAGCTGCTCGCCCTCGGTCAACGTCGGCAATGGCGGCGGTGGCGCTCCAGCGTGTTCTGCCCAGGTGGACAACGGAAATGTTGTGGTGAATTGGGATGCGGTTCCTGGTGAGGATTCTTATCAGGTGCGTGACAATGATGGTTGGGTTGCGACGGTGAGCAACGCAACGACTTTCACCGATACCAATCCTGGTGCTGGTAACCAGACTTATTTGATTCGTTATCGCATGGCAGGTCAGAACTTTGAAATCACCTGCTCGCCACAGGTCAACGCCGGCTAGGCGCGCTTGACCCTGACCTAGATCTGGTCGAGCGCTTCGTTGAGGTCGGCGACGAGGTCGTCACCGGTCTCGATACCGACCGACAGGCGGACGAGGTCGTCGGGTACTTCGAGTGGAGATCCGGCGGCCGATGCGTGGGTCATGATGCCCGGGTGCTCGATGAGCGACTCGATGCCTCCGAGCGATTCGGCGAGCGTGAAGAGCCGGGTCCGCATGGTGACCGACTTCGCTGCCTCGATGCCCGCGTGGACTCGGAACGAGATCATGCCTCCAGCCGCCTTCATCTGGCGGCGGGCGATTTCGGCGCCGGGGTGGCTGTCGAGACCGGGGTAGAGGACGTGGGAAACCGCAGGGTGTGCGAGCAGCATCTCGACGATCGCTTCTGCGTTTTCGGTGTGGCGATCCATACGAACGCCGAGAGTCTTGAGCCCTCGGGTCGTGAGGAAGCAGTCCATCGGTGCAGGTACCGCGCCGACCGCGTTCTGAAGATATTGAATGTCGTTCGCCCATTCGTCATCGTTGGTTGCGGCAAACCCGCCGACGACATCGCTATGGCCACCGATGTACTTCGTCGTCGAATGGATGACGAGGTCTGCGCCATGGGTGATGGGTTGTTGGAGGTACGGCGATGCAAAGGTGTTGTCGACGACGAGCTTCGCGCCGTTCTTGTGGGTGACTTCGGCGATTGCGGCGATGTCGAACACGGTCAGCAACGGGTTGGTGGGCGTTTCCATCCACACGACTTTGGTTGCCGGGTTCCAGTCTCGATCGAGGGCAGCGGGGTCGGTGAGGTCGGCGGCGTTCCACGTGACACCGGCACGAGTGACGACCTGTGAGATCAGCCGGAACGTACCGCCGTAGGCATCGTTGCCGAGCACGACGTGGTCTCCGGCAACGAGTGAACGCAGGACGGTGTCTTCTGCAGCGAGACCCGACGCAAACGCATAGCCGTACTTTGCACCTTCGAGGTTTGCGAGAGCCTCTTGAAGTGCGGTTCGAGTCGGGTTGCCGGTACGCGAGTATTCATAGCCGGTGTGATCTCCCGGCGAGGGTTGGGCATAGGTCGACGTCTGGAAGATTGGCGTGATGACCGATCCGGTGACCGGTTCGGGGTCTTGGCCGGCGTGGATTGCGCGCGTCTCGAAGCCATCGGTGTTCTTTGTGCTGTCAGACATGGCTTGGACTCTACAGGCGTCGGTCCAAAGCGCCCGGTGATCAGACCGTCGGGGAGAGGAACTCCAACACGTCGGTATGGCTAATGACGGTCAGCGGCTGACCACCGTCGATCACGAGCAGTGCGTTCGACTTTTCGAACAGCTCGACTGCGGTTTGTACCGTCTGGCCAATGCCGATCGTCGGAAGGCCTGCCGCCATGACCAATTCGACCGGTTTGTCGAGCACGCTCTCGTCGGCGAATGCCGCGTTCATGAGCTGCAGTTCTGAGACTGCGCCGGAGATCTCGGCGACTGCAAATGGTGGCTCGTTCTTTGCGACCGGCACTTGGCTGACGCCCCGGTCACGCATCAATTCGACCGCTTCTCGCACCGGCGTCTCGGGGTTGACGTAGATCAACTCGGCGTTCTGGTCGCCCTTTGCTTTCACCACTTCGCTGACACATGGCCCGGTGTCGGCGGTGAGAAATCCGAGTGGGGCGAGGTAGTCGTCGTTGAACACCTTCGAGAGGTAGCCGCGGCCAGAGTCTGGCGTGAGCACAACCATGAGGTCGTCGGGGCCGAGCTTCTCAGCGACTCGTAGCCCGGCAGCGATTGCGGTTCCGCACGATCCGCCGAGGAGCAGGCCCTCTTCTCGTGCGACGAGGCGGGCCATTGCAAAGCTGTCCGCATCAGAGACGGGGATGACTTCGTCGACGAGGTCGGGGTGGTAGGTGGTTGGCCAGAAATCTTCGCCGACGCCTTCGACGAGGTACGGGCGACCCGAGCCGCCCGAGAACACCGATGCTTCGGGGTCGGCGGCGATGATCTTGACGTCGGGGTTTTGTTCTTTGAGATACTTCGCCACACCCGAGATGGTCCCGCCGGTTCCTGCACCCGCCACGAAGTGCGTGATCTTTCCGTCGGTCTGACGCCAAAGCTCGGGGCCGGTCGTCTCGTAGTGGGCTTGCGGATTGACCTGGTTCGAATACTGGTCGGGCCGGTAGGCGCCGGGGATCTCGTTCACGAGACGCTCGGCTGTGGAGTAGTAGCTCTGTGGGTCTTCGGGGGCGACCGCGACGGGGCAGACGACAACCTCGGCGCCGTAGGCGCGGAGCAGGTCGACTTTCTCGGGAGCGACCTTGTCGGTCATCACAAAGACGCACTTGTATCCACGCTGGTTCGCAACGATTGCAAGTCCGACTCCGGTGTTGCCGCTCGTTGGTTCGACGATCGTTCCGCCGGGCTTGAGTTCACCCGAAGCTTCGGCGGCGTTGATCATCGCAAGCGCTGGACGGTCTTTCGAAGAACCACCCGGATTGGTGAGCTCGACCTTGAGTGCGAAATCGCACGCGAGATCGCCAGCGATCTTTGGAACCCGAACAAGTGGGGTGTTTCCGATCAGGTCAATGACTGAGTCTGCGATCTCCATATCGGCAGTCTACGATCGAGAAACGTCGCTCGTCAGGAGAAGTTGTGAACTACGAAACCATCAGACTCGAAGAGACCGAAGGTGGCGTTTGGGAACTCACCCTCACGAACCCTCCAGCGAATGCGTTGAGCAAGCAGATGGCGTTCGAACTTCGCCACGCTTCGGCACAACTCACAACGAACGCAGCGGTCCGTGCGGTGGTGCTTTCCGGTGAGGGAAAGGTGTTCTTCGGCGGCGGCGACCTCGTCGAATTTCGCGATGGCGGCGACCAGACTCCGGCGAACCTGCACGAGATGACGATCGACTTCCACGGTGCTATTAGCCGTTTGGCTCGAATGAACGCGCCGGTCGTCGGCGCTATCACCGGAACCGCTGGCGGTGCTGGCATGAGCATCGTTGCGGCAATGGACTTGGTGCACGCGGGCGAGAGCGCCAAGTTCACCATGGCCTACACCGCCGCGGGTTTGGCCCCCGATGGAACGTCGACGTTCTTCTTGAGTCGCGTCATTGGCTTGCGTCGAGCCACCGAGATGGTGCTCACCAATCGGGTGCTGTCGGCCGCCGAGGCGCTCGATTGGGGGCTCATCAACGCGGTTCACCCCGACGACGAAGTGCTCGACAACGCTCGAGCGCTCGCCGCGAAACTTGCGAAAGGACCTTCGGTTGCCTTCGGCGCCGCAAAGCGCCTGCTCATCGAAGGCGCACACTCCTCGCTCGGTGAGTCGATGGAACGCGAGTCGTTCGCCATTGCAAACCAAGCGCTCCACCCCGAGGCAGTCGAAGGCATCGACGCCTTCCTCAACAAACGCCGCCCCCAATTCCCCTAACAGGATTTGTCCCCCGTTTGGTACCTATGCGGTATCAAACAAGGGACAAATGTCTCAGTAGCCGGCGAGGTCGTCCATGGCGGTGATCTTGGTTGGGGTGAGGCGTACAACGAGTTCACCCGGTACGCCGTTGCGCTCGCCGAATTCTTCGGCGCGTTCTGGCCCCATGTAGCGGCGACCAATTTCTTTTGCGACCGCCCGAACGATGTCGAGGTCGTCTTCGAGCGTGATCGTGCCGTCGATCTTCACGAACGCATATGGCGGCTCTTCGAGGTCGACGACCAAGCTGGCCCGACCTTCCCGCTTGAGGGCCTTCCCTTTCCCGCTATCGCTGTGGGTGTTGAAGATGATGTCGTCGCCATCGAGAATGAACCAGATCGGAGCAACGTGCGGAGCTCCGCTTTGTGAAACCCACGCAAGCTTGCCCGTTCGGGTTCCGTCCAGCAGAAACTCTTTCGTCTCGGCATCTGTCATTTCACGCATCGCACCTCACCTCAGCCAGGGATCCACTTCCATCCTACAGATCAAGGATTTGTCCCTCGTTTGGAACCTATGCGGTATCAAACGGGGGACAAATCCTGAGTAGTTAGCCGGAGACTGAGCGGAGGAACCATTTATGGAGGGCGTCGACTGCGCCCTTCATTGTCTCGGGAGTACCGCAGAAGCTGAATCGCATGAAGCGATGGCCGTCGGTTGGGTGGAAGTCGACGCCGGGTGTCGCCGCCACGCCGAGCTGGTCGAGCCACTGCGCAGCGAGCAGTTTGCTGTCGGCGGCGAGGTGGTCGGTGCGCGCCCACACGTAGAACGCGCCGTCGGATGGGGCGAGGTCGGTGAGCCCGGCCGTTGGCAAACCGTCGAGCAAGATCTGTCGGTTCGCGGCATAGCGGGCGAGGTGGCCCTCGAGTTCGTCCCGACAGTCGAGCGCCGCAACTGCCATGTGCTGGCCGAGCGCTGGCGGGCAGATCACGAGGTTCTGGGCGAGTCGGTCGAAGATGCCGGTGAGTTCCTCGGGAAGCACCGCCCACCCAACGCGCCAACCCGTCATCGAGAAGTACTTGCTGAACGAATTGATCACGATGGCATTGTCGGAGAATTGAGTGGCGGTCGCCGTCTCGATGTCGCCGTAGGTGAGGCCGTGGTAGATCTCGTCGCTGATGAACCGCACGTCGTTGGCATCGCACCACTCGACCATCGCCCGAAGTTCGTCGGGGTGTAGCACCGTTCCGGTCGGGTTGGACGGGCTTGCGACGATCACGCCATCGAGCGGACCCGCGGCTTCGAGCAGTTCGACCGTCGGCTGGTAGCGAGTGGACGCGTCGACGTCGATCGCGACCGGTTCCATGTGCAGCGCGGTGAGCATGTTGCGATAGCACGGGTAACCGGGCGTGCTTACGGCTACTCGGGCCCCCGGCTCGAATGCGGCCAGTAACGACAGCACGAAACCGCCCGAGGCTCCTTGGGTGATTGCGATTCGTGCCGGGTCGACCTCGACGTCGTATTGGGAAGCAATGTGGCCTGCGATCGCGGGAGCGAAGGACGGGATGCCGCGGCTCGTCGTGTATCCGAGTGTGTCCGAGTCGAGCATCTCATGGGCCACATCGAGCGCGCCCTGAGGCGCGCCCGTCGACGGTTGGCCAACTTCGAGGTGAAAGACCGCTTCGCCCGACTGTTCGCGCTCTTGGGCAGCGGCGACGACTTCCATGACGTAGAACGGGTCAATATCGAATGTCACATGAGGAGTTGTACAGGATATGTGAGTCCATAGGTGCCCAAAGCCCGAACAAATCCCGGCCATAGAGGATCTGTCCCTTGTTTGATACCGCATAGGTTCCAAACGGGGAACAAATCCTTGGGGCTAGCCGCCAGAGGAAAAGGCGCTTGCGAGCACACCCGGTGGTGTGGGGTCGTCGCGGGTTTCGAGCCAGCCGTGGGGGAGGGCAACCTTTCGGGGTCCGTGGCTATGTCCACGTGTAAGGCGGGCTGCCTCGGGTGGGAACTCGATGTCTTCGAGCGTTCCGAGCAGGTCGAGCATTTCTTCACGGCTCGACATCATCGAGATGTCTTTGCGGAACTTGCCGCCGACCGGGAAGCCCTTCAGGTACCAGCTGGTGTGTTTGCGGAAGTCTCTCGTGCCACGGTCATTACCCAGCCACTCGGTGAGTAGGTCGAGGTGGGTGACCATGATCTTGATGACACCGTGCAGAGATGGTGCAGGGGTGATGTCGCTTCCGCTCAGGCCTTGGGTCAGCTCTCGGAAAAGCCATGGCCGTCCTAGGCAACCGCGGCCAACAACTACGCCGTCACAGCCGGTTTGTTCCATCATCGCAATGGCGTCAGATGCTTCCCAAATGTCGCCGTTGCCCAGGACGGGTATCGAGCTGATGTGGCTTTTGAGCTCGCCGATCGTTTCCCAGCGGGCGGTTCCGGAATAGGCCTGTTCTGCCGTTCGAGCGTGCAGTGCGATGGCTGCAGCACCTTCGTCTTCGGCGATCTTGCCGGTGTCGAGCATCGTGATGTGGTCGTCGTCGATTCCGATTCGGAACTTCAGCGTGACCGGCACACCCTCGGCGTTCGAGACCATCGCCCGCACGATGTCGCGCAGCAAGGCGTGACGCCACGGAAGCGCGCTGCCACCGCCGTGGCGGGTGATCTTCGCGACCGGGCAACCGAGGTTCATGTCGATGTGATCGACCTTGCCCTCGCTCACCAGCTTCTTGACACCCTCGCCGATCCAGTACGGGTCGGTGCCGTAGAGCTGGATGCTGCGCGGTGTCTCGCCGTCGGCGAACTCGGCCGAGTGCATCATCTTCTTGTGGCCCTCGATGAGGGCACGGGCGGTGATCATCTGATTCACATAGAGTCCGCCGCTCGCCGTCGTTGCATCGCCGGGAGCAGGAGTCGCATCGTCGTAGGCCATTTCGTTACCGAACCGTCGGCACAACGTGCGATACGGCGCGGTCGTCACCCCAGCCATCGGCGCAAGGACGACAGGCGGGCTAACGGTGATCGGGCCGATCTTCAGCTCTGTTGGAAGCGAATCCATAGTTCTCTATTCTGCCATCGACGAAACAAAGTGCGATTGGGCCGCCCCTAATGCGAGGGCCTACTTCTTCCGAAACGCAGGTATGGGCAGGTGTAACTTGATGCTGGAAGATGCAACGCAAATCGTCGTAGACGGGATGTCCTTCTACACGGTCGCTTTCGTTGACTCGTCCAGAATGGTGCTGACACGGCCATATCGGAAGTACGCGACCTACGAATGGGCTCGGCGTCTCGTGCAACCTCCGAGAACTTCGGGTCGCAACTTTGTCGTTCCCTTCGATTCAATTACTGCCGTCACGTTGCTTTCTGGCGGCATCGAAGTGGAAACTGATACACACCTCCACCGCCTCTTGCGGTTCTTTGAGCATGGAGATCGGGAACAACGGCAGGACCAAACGTTTGACCTCATTCGGCTTCTCGACTTCATTCCCGAATCCGAAGACGGTTTCCGATTCGTGCCGAGAACTCCGGTTCTCGGTCGCGTGCCAACTGGTGAGGTAGAGACTCCGGTTGCCCGAATCGCAGACGCTGTCCTATGGCTGGCGGCCCGCAACGGCATGGCATTGGCCCCAGCCATTAGGCGACTGAAAGTCGACCGACCCCAGCCTCGCGTAACCCTAACTTTTGGACGGGAGTCGCCAGCCGGTGGCAGTCCACAATTTGTCGGCAACAAACAGGAGTTTCTCGACGTCGCTCGCTTTCGCAACGAGCGCCTTGGAAAGTACACAAAGGTCGTGCGGGCAAACGGATCGCCGGCTCCAGTGCACGACGCCGTGGAGTGACGCGAACAACTCCTCGCCGTTCCTAAGCCCCAGCGAGCAAGTGGCGGATGCGATGGCGGGGGAGGCCGATGACGTTGTCGTAGCTGCCTTCGATTCTCACGACGAATGCACCACCCCGCCCCTGCATGCCGTAGGCGCCGGCCTTGTCAGCGGGCTCGCCCGTTCCGACGTACCAGGCAATGTCTGCGTCGGTGAGTTCAGCGAAGTGGACGACGGTCGTCTCGACCAGCGACTCGACCGACCCGTCGACGTGCACTGCCACGCCGGTCATCACCTCGTGGGTTCGCCCCGACAGTCGCCGAAGCATCGATGCAGCGTCCGTGTCGTCAACTGGCTTGCCGAGCAGCTCGCCATCTAAGACGACGATCGTGTCGGCCGAGATCACGACATCATCAGCAGCAAGATCGGCCGACTCGGCAACGACCGCAGCGCCCTTTTCGATCGCGAGCCGTTCGACGTAGGCCGCAGCGTCCTCGCCTTCACGGGGAGTCTCGTCGATGTCTGCTGCCCGAATGACCAGCTCAAGGCCGAGTTCTTCGAGGAGGTGACGGCGTCGAGGCGATCCAGAGGCAAGAATGATACGCACGGCCAGCAACGGTAGTGACTTCTGCCCCATGCGACCTAGCTGTGGTTCTGGCATCGTGTTACCTACTCGTGCGTTATGTGCGCGGCCCAAACAAGGAAAAGTCATGAGCGAAACAGTCTTGGTTACCGGCGGCGCTGGATACATCGGAAGCCATACCGCAATGGCGCTGATCACTGCGGGTCACAACGTTGTCGTCGTCGACAACTTCGTGAACGCGAAGGCCGATGCGCTGCATGTTGTGGCTGAACTCACCGGAAGTGAAATTCCCGTGATCGAAGGGGATGCCCGAGACGTCGATCTGCTCATCAAGGTCATCAACGAACACGACGTGACCGCCGTGATCCACATGGCGGCACTCAAGGCCGTTGGCGAATCGGTCGAGATGCCGCTCGAGTACTACTCGAACAACGTGCAGAGCGCGACCGCAACGCTCGAAGCCATGCGCGAGGCCGGTGTCTACAAGTTCGTCTTCTCTTCTTCGGCAACGGTGTACGGAGACCCCGAGTCATGCCCGATTCCCGAGACCGCCTCGATCGGTGCAACGAACCCTTACGGCATGACCAAACAAATGATCGAAGTCATCATTCGCGACCTCGCTGCATCGGACGACCGGTGGAAGATCACCTCGCTGCGTTACTTCAACCCAGTTGGCGCACATGAGTCGGGCGAGATCTCAGAAGCACCACTCGGTAAGCCCAACAACCTCATGCCGATGATCATGGAAGTCGCAACCGGCAAGCGCGACAAGGTCATGGTCTTCGGTGACGATTGGCCAACCCCTGACGGCACCGGCGTACGCGACTACATCCACATTATGGATCTCGTCGAAGGCCACGTCGCTGCCCTCGAACACCTCGACGCCCAAGACGGCTATGAGGTCTACAACCTCGGTCAAGGCAACGGCGTGAGCGTCTTCGAACTGATTCGCGCCGTCGAAGAAGCAACCGGTCTCACCATTCCCTTTGAGGTCACCGACCGCCGAGCTGGCGACATTGCCGAATGTGTTGCCGACCCAACCAAGGCAAACGACGTCCTCGGCTGGAAGACCACCCGCGACATCTCCCAAGCCTGCCAAGACGCCTGGAACAGTCAGTAGACGAATTCTGCCCGGCGGCTCCGCCGCCGATT
>CALHXU010000109.1 GCA_938040365.1 uncultured Acidimicrobiales bacterium | reverse complement strand
TGCGATTCGATCAGTTCTCGGAAGTCTTCGATGGCGGCCGTTGGCTGACCGGCGACTTTGCCGGCCTCGTCGGCGCGGCGGAGCCTGATCGCTTCGTTAGCCATCGGGAGGTCGGCGAAGGCTGCGGCTTCGGTGGGGGTGTGCGGTCCGCCTTGTTGGCGCAGTGTTTCGACCGAGGCGGCGCTCAGTTCGTCGGCGTAGTCGGGTTCGGTCGCGACGAGGTATCGCTTTGCCTCGACATGGAGACGAATCGGCTCGACGACCTCGGCTGGAAACCAGGGTTGCAGGAAGCGGGCTGCCGAGGTGGCGTGATCGGCATAGCCGAACTGGCCTGATTCGCCGAGGAGATGGCCAATATCGTGGAGGAGTCCGGCGAGCACGAGGGCGTCGCCAGCTCCGTCGGAGCGTAAGCGTTCGGCGGTCTGGAGCGAGTGTTCGGCCATGTTGACCGACTCGCCGTAGGCGTGCTGTTCGAGTTCGGTCAGCATCGCACAAATGTGGTCGACCAACGGCACCGCTTTCCCGAGCAGTGAGGTGCCCTGCCAGTCGGGATGCGGCTCGAATCCAGCGAGGTGAGCAACGGTCGGCGCGATATCGACCGGCGAGAACGTCTCCCAACACCCGCCCGCATCGAGCAGTGGTGATCGTGCGGCGACGAAGATTTGCATCGTGTCTGCGTCGATCGTGGCGTGGTCCTTGCCGCTGCCGCCATGGTCGGTGGTGACGAGAATCGACGAACGGTCATCGGCGGCTGCGACGATCTCGCCGAGCATCGCATCGGCCTGGTGCACCGCAGCGTGATACTCGCCGTGGTCCCAGCCGTGTGTGTGGCCAGCGAGGTCTGGTGCGGTGAGGTAGATGAACGTGACGTCGTGTTGGCCACGAGCGAACTGGTCGCAGGCAGCATCGGTAACGAACCGGTCGTCGCCTGGGCCATAGCCTCCGTCGAGGACGATGCGAACCGTTGTTGCGGTCGGTTCGATCACCGAATCGAGCGGCCGCCAACTCACGATTGCACTCGTGGTGCATCCGCCATTGCGAGCGGCTTGTAAGAAACTCGGTGCGGTGTTGTCGAGCGGCTGCGGTTCGTTGTCGAGGATGCCGTGCGTATCGGGTGGCACCGAGCGCAGAATCGAGGTGTGGGCCGGAAGTGTGATGGGTGGGGTAACGGTCGTTCCGGTAAAGCATCCGGCACCAGAACGGGCGACTGAGCAGATGGTCGGGCTTCGTTCCGGCGAGATCGAGCGTGGTGCGACGCCATCGATCGAGACGACGATGACCGGGCTCCGACCGTGCGTTTCACTCATGATCTGACCGTAACCCGTGAGCCGGGCGCAATGGTGGGTGGCGCTGCGTTGAGCGACTCGATGGCGAACCCGGCCGCAGCCTTGTAGGTCGACATGTACGCGTCGATTTCGCTGTGTGCAATGACGTCGTCGATGTTGTCGAAGTAGCCACCCGATCGTTCGTCGACGAGCGCCAGGATCCCGATCGGCCCGTGGCCACGGTTGCGAAGTACGAGCTCGGACATCGGCGCGAGAAGCTGCGACTCGAAGGCGCCGAGCGCATCTGGGCCGACACCATGTTCGATGAAGTGGGCTCCGAGCACTCGGGCATCGACTATTGCTTGGCTCGCACCGTTCGAGCCGACCGGGTACATGACATGGGCGGCATCACCGATCAGACATACCCGGCCGTCGACCCACGTTTCGACCGGGTCGCGGTCGACCATCGGGAACTCCCACACGGCTGGCGCGTCATTGACCAACGAGGGTATGTCGATCCAATCGAACGTCCAGTCCGCGAACTCGGGGAGGAACGCATCGGTGTTGACCTTCTCGTTCCAGTTGCTCGCGCCGAGGCCTTCGGAGGTGTCGACGGTTAGCTCGGCGATCCAGTTCTGTAACTGCAGCCCAGTTTCTGGGTCGGGTCGGGAGATGGGGTAGTGCACGAAACGTTGCTCCATCGTCCCGATGAGTGTGAAGGACGCACCGGTGCGAACCGGCGGGCCGAGGGTGGCGCCACGCCACAGGATTTGGCCACCCCAGTGCGGCGGTGGTTGGTCGGGATGCATCTGACTGCGTACTGCAGAGTGCAGTCCGTCGGCGGCCAACAGCACCGATCCCTCCACCTCGGTGGTGGCGCCGTCTCGGGTGTCGACAACGGCGACGACCCCGTCGCTCGAGTTCCGGTAACCGGTGACGCGGTGCCCGGTGCGCACGGCGCCCGGGCCGAGGCGTTCGTTGACCGCTCGTAGGAGCAACATCTGCAACTCGCCGCGGTGCACCGAATATTGCGGCCACTCATATCCTGCTCGCCGCCCTCGTGGCTCAGACCACACGTCGTTACCACCGCGGGCGACCAGCGCCCATTCGGTGGCCTCAATGCCAATCGCATCTAACTCTTCGCCGAGACCAAGCTCGATCAATTCCCGAACCGCGTTCGGCTGCAGGTTGATGCCGACGCCGAGAGGAGCGATGCTTCGAACCGACTCCAACACGATTACCTCAACGCCTACCTGATGGCACGTGAGCGCCATAGTGAGCCCCGCAATTCCGCCGCCAGCAATGACGACCGGTTCGGCGGATCGACTCGTTGCGGTTTGACGCACTGCGGGCGAGGAGCACATATTTGGAACCCTACCCAGCCGCTGTTCATCAGGCCGTCTCAGGAGCGCACGCCATGTCGACCACTACCTCACGAGCCGACATCGTTCGGTCGTACTTCGAACTCCTGTCGGCGAGCGACACCGCGTCGATCGTCGCGCTGTTCGCAGACGACGGCTACGTCGAATCGCCGGTGTTAGGGACGATGCCCGCCGGGGCCTTCTACGAGACGCTCGATGACGCATCATCAAAGAACGCGCTCACCGTCCATCGAGTCATGAGCTCCGAGGACGATTCTGTGCATGCAGCGCATTTCACCTACGACTGGACGCTGACCAAAGGTGGCCAGATCGAATTCGACGGCGTCGACCTCTTCGAGTTCAACGATGACGATGAGATCGTGTCGATGAAGATCTTCTACGACACCCACCCGACTCGAGAAGTGGTCGGCAACAAATACGAACGGCCAGACGGGCCGTCTTAGCCGTTGTGACGGTCGCGCATGCGTTGACTGTCATAGGTCTCGTCTAACCTCCTCACTAGGTGGAAAGTCCCCGTGACTTCCACCCAATGCTTCGGTTGCACAGCAGTGAGTGCTCCCCTCTGAACTTGGCCATATGGCCTTCACAAGGGAGCGACATGAATTTCCTCGACCAACTTCTCTCCGACATGGAGATGCGAATCATCACCAATGGGTACACCGTGCAGGGGGTGATGCCCGACCCAAACAACATCGCGTGGACCTACACGATCGGTCTCTCGAAGAGTTTCGATCTTCCTGAGCTGGTGATTACTAACCTCGACAACCACGAAGCAGTGACCGTGCTTTCATGGGTGATCGACGAGTTGCAAGATGGCAAAGGCTTGGACGACTTTAGCGACGATAAGTTCACGGTCGTCCCCGTTCATACAAGCCACCTCGATGGCAGTCTGCTCAATATGTGGCGTACCTACTATGGCGAGGAGCCGAACACCGTCGACGTTGTTCAGCTGCAGCTCGGGCCACATCTTGCGTGTCCGTGTTGTGCCTCGACCCAACTCGACCTTTCCGACCCAAAGGCAAGCACGGGCGTAGGTCACCGACTTAATCGTGCTCAGCGGCGAGCTATCAGGCGTCTGCGCTGATCGGAACCATCGATCCAAAAGCCTTGTCATACCCCATTAGTAACTTGGTGGGTATGGAGATCACGGCCGCGCAAACACTTGAGATTGAGTTGGTTGTGCTGACGACTGTCTGATTTCTCGTGATGTTGCTGACGCGCTCACGCTGATCCAAGCCGGTGTCGCCAAGCTGAACCACACGAATCTCGATACTCATCACACGCACACGGCGATCGAGTTGATCACCGAGGTCGAGCTCATTGGCCGCCAGGTCGATGTGGCCCGTACCAAAGTGATGGATTCGATCGACCGGACCGGTGTGCACGCGATCGACGGGCATCGCACCGCCAAGGCAATGGTTTCGCATCACGCGAAGTTGTCCGAGGCAGCCGGCGGCGCGCGTCAAAAGAACATGAAGATGCTGCGAGCGCTGCCGGTCGTGGCGAAGCGGTATGACGATGGCGAGATCTCGACCTCGGTCATCGATCGGCTCGGCAGGTTGTATTCGAACCCGCGGATTCGTGACTTTGTGGTCGATGCTGATGGTTGGCTCGCCCAACACGCACTCGATGACACCTACGATTTTTTCGACACAGTTGTGTCTGAGTGGGAAAAGCTTGCCGACGAAGATGGTGCGGAAAGCAAAGACGCCCGCCACGAACAAAACCGTAACCACCTGATGTATCAGACCGAGGATGGCTCGTGGGACTGGAAAGGCAGCTGCGCGGCGTTCGATGGGTCGATCTCGAGCGACATCTTCGACGCGTTCGAACGCATCGAGTTCGATATCGATTGGAACTGGGCGGTCGAGAATTATGGTGACGAAGCGAATTCGACCCACATGCCCCGAACCGCAGCCCAACGGCGTGCCGATGCGTTCGCAAAGATTCACCTTTACGCAGCCAAAGGGTTAGCAGCTGACGGTGGACCCGAAATCGTGACCGACATCGTGATCGATGATGAAACGTTCGAACGCGAAGTCCTCAAACTCGCCGGCGTTGACCCAAACGAAGTGCACGGCCCGAATGATCCGTGCCGCGACGACTACGAATGCCGAACCCTCACCGGCAAGAAACTTTCGCCAAAGACGGCCGTCTCCCACGCAATGCTCAGCAACCTCCGGCGCATGGTCGTAGGCGCTGACAGTGTGACTACCGATCTTGGCCGTCAACGAATCTTTACCGGCTATGCCCGGCTCGCAGCACAACTCAACGCTTCTGAGTGTTACTGGCCTGGCTGCCATGTCAACGTGAGCAACTCCCAGATCGATCATCTGACACCGCACAGCATGCGAGACGGCCCGTGCGGTCCAGACCCTGGCGGAGGGTTAACGAACCCGCACAACGCAGGCGTTTGCTGCGGGAAACATAACCGCCACAAAGAACGTGGCTACAAAGTGTTCCGAGACGAAACCGGAACCATCACTATCATCCGCCCAGACGGAACCATCCTCAGATAGCGCTTCGCAGAGGGGGCTTACCCCTGCCCGTACGAAGCTTCGTGGAGCGTTGCCTTCAGTGCGATCGTTGGCGGCGTCGGATTGCCAACGTGATGAGGCTGGGGACGAGAAGGAATAGGGTCACCTTGATCAGGCCGCCCGGGTTGAGTGGGGCGTCGCCTTCGGGAGTGCCCAGCGGTTCTGACGTGGCAAAGGCGTCGAGGACTTCCCACGCGCCGATCACCACGGCCGAGGCGAGCAAAACGATCGCGATCGGTGAAGCATTGCGGCCAAGCCATGCGTTCATATGGCACTCCTGTTTGGTCGAATTCGGCCGAGGTTTCGCTTGATCCACGGCATGTGCATGGCGATGTGGATGCCGACGAGCAGAATCAGCAGGTTGCCGCTGGCGTCGTGCACGTTGCTCCAGAAGGTGGTCGCGCCCGGGTCGATTCCGAAGTCGGGGAGTATCGACTCGGACACGAGAAAGCCCGAGTAGATGACGACAACCATGCCAACGAACAGGACGATGTCGAAGGCACGGTTGAACCGCACCTCGCCACTTCGTTTGTTGTCGGACTTTCGAAACACTCGCTTCACCCACGCCCAGTCCAACACGATGTGCGAGATGAAGATCGGGATGAAGACGACCGTGAAGTACTCGTGAAACGCAATGCCCGTCGACTGGGGAGCAGAGAGCAGCACGTACCCAACGAATAGTGCAATGTCGAGCCACACCCGAGTGCGGATCGACGCCTTCTTTGGGCGTGGCCGTAGAGCTGGAGCTGCTGTTGTCATCGCCCGATCAGAACTTGCCGGAGTTGGCCAGTTGGTTTGCAGGTGGGATGACCTCGACGTTGTCCCAGTGCTCGACGATCATGCCGTCCTCGAGGCGGAACATGTCGAAGGCGGCGTAGTCGATGCCGTTCCAAACTTGATGGGCCATCGCCACGACGAAGTTGCCCTGCCCAATGATGCGATGCACTTCTGGATAGAACAACGCTTCACCTTTTGCTCGACTTTCGCGGTCCATCGTTTCGAGCGCAGCAAGCCCGTCGGGTGCCTCCGGATTGTGGTTGATGTAGGTCTCGCTAGAGATGAAATCGGAGAAGGGTGCCGTTGGCTCCTCGCAGAATGCCTCGGTAAGGAAGCGGCGAACGTGATCCTTGTTGGCTTCGGTGAGGTGGAGGTCCGTGATCTCGGTGGAGCCGTCTATCTGGGTGCGACCGGCGGGGTTTGTTCCCCCGAGTTCAGCAATCACATCCCAGTGTTCGACGATCTTCTCGTTGCCATCGGTATCGAAAAGGTCTGTCGTAACCCAACGGCTTTCGCCGCCGTTCAGTGACTGGGCGACCTGTACAAAGACGTATCGGCCATCGACGAAGGAGCGCACGATATCGATCTGTCGATCCGGGTTCCGTTCGACGAATGGCTCGAAGAACTCGACGAATCCTTCGACTCCGTCTCGTACGCCGGTGGAGTGCTGGGTGTATCGGTCGCCGGTGAACTCTTCGACTGCGCGGCGCGCATCGCCATCTCGAATTCCTTCGAGGTACAGCCGCGTTGCATGGTCGAGGCGGGGTGGGTTGAGGGGCGGAACCTCAACGACCTGGTCCATCGACATCGAGTTCGCGTCGACGAGTTGAAGGAAGTCTTGTGTGGCCGGAGCGCTCATGAAGTTCCGCATCGATTCGCTTGCGTCGTGCGCGCTGTCCCAGCGCATCGAGATCGTCCACAGGCCATCTTCGGTCACGGTCGTGGTTCGTGAACCGGGGTTAAATCCCGGCTGCGAAGGCAAGTACTCCGCCTCCACTTTGCTGTTTGCCGCGACGAACGCGTCGGGACGTGCTGCATCGCTCAGTTTGAGTGTGATCGTTTCGATAACTGCCATGGTTGCAACGTACCGATCGACCCCGAGTTCGTCCCGGTTGATACTGGACTTCGGGTGGTCAATTTTTGACAGTTCTCGTCATGTCGACGTTCCCGAGCCCGCCCACGGACTCTCTGAACTCAGATGGCGACGCCCCGGTACGTCCGCGGAAGAACTTTGTGAAGTTGGATGCCTCCGAGAATTGAAGGCTTCGAGCGATGGTCGCAATGTCGTCGTCAGACCACGCCAATCGGCGCTGCGCTTCGAGTATGACGCGCGAATCCAAAACCTCTTTGGGTCGCTGACCAAGCACTTCTTCGGTCGCGCGGGCGACCGACCTTGCTGATGCTCCGATGTGGTTGGCGTGCCAGGTCACCGACCGTTGCTCAATGTTGCTGTCGACGCTTTCGACAAATGCGGCTGCGAGTCGTTGTCGCGGTTCATTCCTCACTTCGCTCTGTTCTATCCGGCGGGCAAATAGTCGGAGTATGACCCCAACGATTGCAGCTGCAGTCGAGGAGTCTCCAGTTGCATCGAGGTCCGAAGCCATCCACTTCATCTGATTTTCCAACAGAGTCGAGTCATCACCGAGTTCAGCAAAGCTCGTCCGCCCAACAAAATGGTCGAACAGTGGAAGGTCGGGGATTACCGATGATTCAAACACCGCGACATCTGCGTCAAAGTCCGAGCCGACGCCGCTCCACCGCTGAACCTGGCCTGGTCGAATCCAAAGCGCCGAGCCTGGGTTTAGGTCGAAGTCCTCGAAGTCGACCATGTGGCTACCCGCACCTCGGGTGCAGTGCATGAAGACATGAAATTGCACCAGTTCGACCGGCGGCCCTTCCGGCCCATCGGCATTGAAGCGTTCGCGAAGCGTGGACCGGATGACGTCTGTCGTCGTCGCAGCGATGGCCCGACTCAACCGCATTTCGACTACATCGTTTAGAACATCGTCCGACGCTGGTTCCTTCATAGAGGGTTTATACACCCTTCCTGCCAAGACGGTGTCCGATTGTCAAAAACTAACCATCCGTTGTCCTGTACTGACCTTTGTTATTCATTGAGCTCGCCGCACACTGATTCCACGACAGCAACAATGCGAGTCCGAAATCCACCAGGAGATTCACCATATGCAAGCAGTGCAAAATAGGAAACAAAACGCTCGTCCATCCGAGGAAGACAACCGCCCTCGATTCAGCATTGGACACATTTCAGTTCCCGCAGCCGCGAGTGACGAGCTCGCCGACTTCTACATATCGCTCGGCATGCGCCCCGTAGCGAAGATGGGCCGGATGGCGATCGTCGAACTTCGGGGCGGCACACACATCGTGTTCCACGCCGGACAAGCAGGAGTGTCGACCCTCGACCTAATGGTCGATGACATCGACGAAACACACGCGTTGCTCGCGGCCCACGATGGCGCCCCGAGTGCAATCACGAGAGGAAACCCCCATGACAGTTTCACCGCAACAGACCCGGAGGGCAATGCGCTCACCATTCACTCGAGCCACGCAATGGGCCCGGTCTAGAAAGGGGCCGCCGATGTACGGAGAAGTCCAAGACATACAGCAGCTAAGCCCCGATCTTGTCCGCGTCATTCTCGGCGGTGGCACCCTCGACACGTTCGAGGGTGTTGCCGCCACCGACGCCTACATCAACGCCCGGTTCCTTCCAGCAGGCTCACCGGTCCACGTGCCGTTCACCACCGAAGACCTCGAAGGGGTCGACGCTGAACTTCGGCCTCGTCCCCGCCGCTTCACGATCCGAGACTGGGACGCCGAGCGTCAACTGCTGTCGATCGACTTCGTCGTGCATGGCGACGCAGGGTACGCAGGCAGTTGGGCCCAACGAGCAAAGCTGGGCGATCGACTCCAGTTCGAAGGGCCCGGTGGGTCGTATCGACCCTCGCTGGATGTCGATTGGCACCTACTCATCGGCGACGAAAGCGCGATGGGCGCAATCGGCGCCAGTCTCGAGGCTCTTGGAGAAAACGACAGGGCCGTCGTATTCGCTGTGGTGCAGGCCCGCGGCTGCGAGATCGAACTTCCCACAAATGGCAACGTCACGATCCACTGGCTCTACCGCGAAGAGGCATCCGACTCGGAAAGCTGGGTCGCCGAAGCGGTTGCCTCAACAGACTTTCCAGCTGGCACCCATGACACGTTCGTCCACGGTGAAGCGGGCGAGGTCGTGGCAGTGAAGCGCCATCTCGAGAACGATCGAGGTGTCGATGTATCAAACGAGTCCATCTCGCCCTACTGGCGCCGCCGCCACACCGATGAAGACTGGCGAAAGGTGAAGCGCCAGTTCATGGCCCAGGCCTGATCGCTCGCCCCTTACTGGAGGAGGAAGTAGCCGTCGACGACGGAGAGAAGCTCCGATGTTGGGTCAGGAGGAAGATCCACGTTGTGCACGTCGCTTCGTACCTCGCCAACCCACTTCGCGTGCTGGTACTCGTGGTTGACGACCGCAATCATCAGGTTCTGAGCAATGACACGAAGCTGGGTTGGTGCGCCGACGTTTCCTGAATCGATGTTGTTGATTCGGAAACGCACACGCTCGGATACCTCGGTCCGATAGTCGGTAAGCGTTGACATATCGGGTAGGACACCTCGGTCTCGCTCGGCGGTTGCCGAATCGAGCAAGCTGTCGAGATCCTCGTTGATCGGCGGTTCGGCCGCGGTGAGATTTCGCACCATGTAGTGCGCCACCGCGGCCTGATGGCCGACGTGCCAACCAATTGCACTGGCTTCGTCACTCTCTCGCCACACCACCTGCTCGGGGCTCAGGTCGAGCCACAAGCTGTCGGTGTAGTTGCAGGCTCGGTCGTACTCGGCGAGCAGTTCAGCAATGGAGGCACGCATAATGTCTGCTTTCTTATCGGTTTGTTGGGTTTACAGTTGGATGGCTGTGCGACGGTCTAGCTATTGACGCTGGTGCGGCCGGTGAACGCAATCATTTGTTCGACCGCATCCGATGACGTCGTTTCCACGATGTCGCCGAGCATGCCAGGGGCGCGGAGGCTGTCCGATGCGGGGGTGAGCGTCGCAATTGCTTGATTGGCCATGGCGGTGTCGATGCCGTGGTGAATGCCCGTGGCGTCGGCGATATCCCAGGTGTGTGCGAGGGGATCTGGGAAGATCGAGCCGAGGAAGTCGTCTACTCGCATCATTCCAAAGAGGCTCTCGTACTCGTTGTTGAGCGCGCCATCGGCGTCGAGGGCAGCGAGGCAGCCGTCGACCGCGTTGCAGACGGTCATTGCGGGGTCGGCTCCAGCGATATCGGCCTCGGCCTGGGGTCCAGGCTTTGCTTGGTTGGTCGCTCCAGCGGTGACGGTGTTGATGACCCACGTTGCATGACCAGCGACCTCTCGTGCGGTCCATCCATCACAACAAGACGCATTGTCCCATGCGTCTTGTGGGACTCGGACCGCGACGTTGCGCAGCATGTGTAGGGCTCGGGTGAAGGTTTGAAGGTTTTGGCTCATGCGGTCACTATACCGAGTCTACCTAGTACTTGGTAGACTTGAGAGAGAAAAACTTTCCGGGCCAGAGAATTCTGGTCGAACCCGTTGCACCTAGTGCCCCTAGGTAGGCTCATTTATGCAGGGGTGTTGCGAGCACCGAGCGAGATTTAGAACGATCAAAGGACCACTGTGGCCAAACCAACCGGACGGGCAATGCGTGACGAGATACTCATCGCTGGCCAAGAGCTCGCGCAATCGATGGGCGTCGCCGAGTTCAGCTACGCCGACCTCTCAGAACGTGTCGGCATCCGGTCTGCTTCGATCCACCATCACTTCGCCAAGAAGGAAGACCTCGTAACCGAGATCGCCAGTCGGTACCGAGGCAACTTCGGTGCTCAGCTTCGCGAACTTGAGGAGCGCCCTTCGAGCGTCGAGCAGCTCGAGGGCTACCGAGATCTTTTCGAGGAGACGGTGACCAAGGGCGATCTATGTCTCTGCGGATCAGCTGCCGCCGAATGGTCGGCCATTGGCGACAGTACCAAGGACGAAGTCAAAGCGTTCTTTGCCGAGCAGACGCGCTGGCTTACCGACGTAATTTCTAAGGGGATGGCATCTGGTGAGTTCTCGAGTGGACTCAACCCGAGCGAGGAAGCCAACCTGCTCTTGGCCGCGCTCGAAGGTGCCACGCTCCTCGCCCGAGTCGA
Organism: uncultured Acidimicrobiales bacterium; assembly: GCA_938040365.1. Lineage (GTDB taxonomy): Bacteria > Actinomycetota > Acidimicrobiia > Acidimicrobiales > SHLQ01 > SHLQ01. The sequence continues at coordinate 18,186 of CALHXU010000109.1, read as the reverse complement.
GAACCACGGCGCTCACGTGGGCCGCGTCTTTGATCGCATCCTGACGTTCCTCACAACCCAGCCATCGAAATAATTGGTGATGTAGTTAGTAGGGCCGCTGGTAGAAGTCGAGCCGCTAGCGCAATTGCTCACGCATCCGAGCGAAGAGATCAACGCCGAACTGGTCGAACAGGTGGATCATGTCAACGAACACCCAGTTCTCGACGTACACCTCGCCCTCGCGCTTCCACCAGTCGAGGCCGTTGAACTCGATCGTGTTTCCTGTTGGCCGAACCCCGAGATACTCGCCGGTGTGTGTCGCCAGCACTCCAGCGAAACCGGGGCCACCGCTGTAGTTACCCTCGGCAAAGAGCGCGTTGAGGTTTTGGACTTTCCGATCGGGGTAGGCGTGCAGCCACGGGGCCTGATGCAGGTCCTCGAACTCTTGGAAACTCAAGCATGCGCCAATTCCGCCGGGTCCGTACCACAACACGTCGGGGGCAAAATAGTCAGCCATTCCCATCGACGACAGCTCATCGGTGTCGAAACCGTTGAGCCCATCGAAGATGAAGCGGCGGATGTGATCGAGGCTGTACGCCGACTCGTCCGGATCTTGTCGATCCATGAGCACACCATCGGCGGCTTTCGGCGCTGGGTACATGCCGTCTGCGCCACGGGCCGGTGGAAGCACGTCGATCCCTGCCTGTTGCATCAGATCGACGATGTCGATGAGGAAGAACACCTCATCGATCACACCGTCGACGACCCGGCAGAACTCACCCCAACGAAGCGCGACCTCCGTCCCGGTCGCAGGGATGCCGAGATAGTCGGCCGCGAATGTGGCCCGAAGGTTGCCGGTGCCGGTCACCCAATGGTGTCCATCGAGTTCGATATCGCCATCCACTCGGCCGTTCGAAACCCCTGCGAAGAAGATGAAGGTCTCTCGTTGCAGATCGGGAAACGATGCTCGCAACGGTTCCCATGCATCGTGAAGAAAGCTGGCTGGCCCATCGAGGCTGCCGACTGGCGCGTGTCCATGCCAGGTCGCGTCTGCGGCGAGCAAGTCTGCGGCCGAGGCGCGCTCATCGGCCTGGTCACTATCGAGTCGCTTCCAAAAGTCGAGCACGAGCGCTTTGTTGTCCTGACCGAGCGCTGCGTTTGCGTCCACACCGTCGCCTACCACGTGTCACCTACCACCATTTCTTGGCTTTCCGTTCGTCGATGAGTATCTCAAGCCGTTCCATCAGGTCGACGCCCATCTGTCGGGTGAGGTCGATGAGGTCGATGGGAATCCAGTTCTCAATCAAGAGCCCGTCTGGACCTCGCTTCCACCAGTCGAAGTCTCGAATGGTCAAGAGCTTTCCCGTAGCGGGAATCCCGGCGTAGGTCCCGTGGTGATGAGAGAAGACCACATCCCAAATTCCGCCACACGCATACAAACCTTCGCCGACAAAGCCCATAACACGACCATGATCGGGGTCATGGCTGAGGCCACGATCACCAAAACCAAGAAGCCAGGGTCGTTGATGAAAGTCCTCGAATTCTTCGAGCGTGTGGCATCGGCCGATGCCCGAATAGCCGTACCACGACATGTCGCGAGCCCAATAATTCCACTGTTCCATGCGGCTCATATCGGCCCCATCGCGGCTGCGGACGTATCGTTCGAGTCCGCTCCCCATAGCTTCGACGAGCTGTATTGACTTTCGACCCTCGAGGGGATCTTGCTCGGTGAGCAGAATCCCATCTCCTGCTGCGGGCGGGGGAGTCTTGCCGCCGTCAGCGCCGGGGGCAGGCGGGAGCACTTCGAATCCGGCCTGGCGCATGACCGACAGCACGTCGAACATGACGTAGCTCTCCGCAATCTTTCCGTCGCGCATGACGTAGAACTGTCCGAAGTGCATGTGCGTTTTCTTGCCTGATGCAGGGATGCCCAACCAGTCCTTGGCGAACGTGCCGGTCAGGTGGCCACAACCCGAAACCCATTCGGTTCCGTCACCGGATGCGAATCGCGAGCCGCCATCATCGATTCCGCCCATGAAGATATCGGGAGTGCGCGTCAGGTCGGGAAAGCTCTCGAGCAGCGGCTCCCAAACGTCGGCGATGAGCGCGTCGACCCCCTGCACCCGATCGATCGGGGCGGGACCGTTCCACTCAACGTCGTCGTGACAGGCCGCCCTGATGACGTCGGGGACATTGCTCGGGACGGCGTGATTCATCTTCTGCCAGAAGTCCCATACCGCCGCTTTGTTCTTCTGGTTCACTTCGGCCTCGTTGCCCGTCGACATTGCGGTTACCACAATCTTTCAGATGCCAACCGAGCCCCCTCGGCGAGCGAGGCGAGCTTCCCGTAGGCAATCTCGGGGTCGATCCCCGCGTATCCGGCAAAGGTGCTGAAGCCACAATCGGTCCCAGCGATTACACGCTCACGCCCGACAATGTTGGCGAACCGCTCGATGCGTTCCGCAATCAGCTCGGGGTGCTCGATGAAGTGGGTGGTCGTATCGATAACCCCGGGGATGAGGACCTTGTCGTCGGGGATGTCGGCTTCGGCAAACGTGGCCCACTCGTGCGCGTGACGGGGGTTCGCCGACTCGAACAGCAGCGCTTGGGGTTTTGCCTTCAGGGCAATCGGTAAGACCTGCGACATGGGAGCGTCATGGGTGTGTGGACCTTCATAGTTTCCCCAGCAGATGTGCAATCGCATCTGGTCGGCGTCGATGTTGCGAACGGCGTGGTTCAGCGCCTCAACGTGGAGGTTGGCGAGCCGCTCGTACTCAGCGTCGGGCTGTCCTTTGAACATCATGTGGCGACCAAGGCCCAAGTCGGGCGAGTCGAGTTGCAAGATGAACCCGGCGTCGACGATCGCTTCGTACTCGGCTCGCATGGCATCGGCGAGCGCCCCGAGGTATTGCTCGTGGTCGTTGTAGTACGAATCGGGCTGGAAGAGCGCAATCACTCCTGGCGATGCAGCGTTCATGAACGCATCGACCGGCTCATGTAGGTCGACCGCCGCTCGGAAATTCGAGGTGTCCTCGTTGCACGGTTCCATGTCGATCACCTCGATAGGGCCAACACATTGGGGCCGCTTGTAGGTCGGCGTGCCGCCCGTTGCGGCGAGGCGTTCGAGAAAGGTTGGGTAGTCTTCGAGGTCGGCGGGTGCGCGTCGGGGACTGTCACCATCGAAGCCGCTGATTCGGTACTTGATGTAGGTCGCGTAGCTGAGCTTGCTCATCTCGCCGTCGCTTACGGCATCGACTCCGCTGGCTACCTGCCGTTCGACGACATCGATCACCGCGCGAGCCACCTCTTTGCAGTGTTGTTCTTGGTCGACGTCTTTACCTTGTTCGATTGCGAAGACACCGTCGGTCACGGCCTGGGAACGAGGCAAGCTGCCCACGTGGGTCGTCAGAATGCGGTCGGTGCTGAGCTTCATGATCGGATTGCCTCGTGGGTTGACGGGTCGAAGAAGTGCATCTTGATGGTGTCGACATTGATCTGTATTTCGTCGCCAGGCTTTGCCCTACTCTGCGGGCTAAAGCGCGCCGTGCATCGGCTCGCCTCGTCGTCGCCTAACTCATCGAGTGCGTCGGGGTCGCCGCTTTCCACCTGGGTCGCCGAGAGGCCGAAGTGCATGAGCGTTTCGGCGCCCAAAGCCTCCCTCACCGCAACGGTCGCAGTGAGTCTGTGGTCGGCCGGGTGGTCGGTAGCGACCGCAGCATCTTCCATATCTTCGGGCCGAATGCCGACGACAACAGGTCGATCGAGGTAGTTGCGAAGCGCTGGACGGATGTCGAGGGCCCGATTGTCGAGCCCAAGGGTTTGATCACCGAGCTGAACGACCAACTGGCCGTTACCTTCCGAGACCTGTGCCTCGTAGAGGTTCATCGATGGCGAGCCAATGAACGCAGCGACAAAGACATTGTCGGGGTTGTCATAGAGCGACTCGGGCGATGCGACCTGTTGTAACAGCCCGTCTTTGATGACCGCCACCCGGTCGCCCATGGTCATTGCTTCGACCTGATCGTGGGTTACATAGAAGGTCGTGACCCCGAGGTCTCGTTGAATACCGGCGATGTCGGCGCGCATTTGCACTCGGAGCTTTGCGTCGAGGTTCGACAACGGCTCATCCATAAGAAACAGCGATGGCTGGCGAACAATGGCACGTCCCATAGCCACCCGCTGTCGCTGGCCACCCGACAGGTTCGCAGGCAGCTTGTCGAGCTGTTCGGTCAGTTCGAGGACCTCAGCGGCCTCTTCGACCTTGATTCGGCGGTCGGCCTTTGACATCTTGCGTAACCGGAGGGGGAAGCCAATATTCTCGGCGACTGTCATCTGCGGGTACAGGGCATAGTTCTGGAACACCATGGCAATGTCGCGATCCTTTGGCGCCGTCTCGTTCACTCGCTGCCCGCCGAGCATCAAATCGCCATTCGTGATCTGTTCGAGGCCGGCAATCATGCGAAGGGCAGTTGACTTCCCACACCCTGACGGCCCTACCAATACGAGGAACTCGCCGTCTTTGAGTTCGAGCGAGAGGTCGGTCACCGCCTGAAACCCGTTCGGGTACACCTTGGTGATCTTGTCGAGCGTTACCTCAGCCATCGAACTTCTCCCATCCATGCCCGTCGAAGGCATCTACCCCGAGTTGGGCCATGACATGGGGGAAGTCGACCATCACCCAGTTGTCGACGATCTTGCCGTCGACGACCTTCCAGAAATCCATGTAGCGAATCTCCACCTTCTTGCCGGTGGGAGCTATCCCCATGAACTCACCACCATGAATCGCTTCCTGTCGCCCAAATGCCGCTGCCCACTCGCCCATATAGAGCCGCGCTTCGTCGACGCAGACCTTGTCGTGGAAGGCCGCTTGAAAGGGCTTCTGCCATCCGTCTTGAAACTCGGTCAACCCGTGTTTCGTGCCGCACCCGGCGTTGCCCATCCATCGAAAGCCCTCGGCGAAGAACTCGCCGATGTCGGCTATCCGGTGATCGTTGAGACCGTCGACCATGTTCTCAATCACCGCCTGAGTTTCGGCGGTCTTGGACATGTCGGTGTCCCTCGTCAGCGTTGCCTGTTCGGGGCGCTCGTGAACCACTAGAAACTCTCCTTATTGAGCAGCTGGCGCATGCGAGCAAGGACGTCGAGGCCCTGCTGGTCGAGCCAGTACAACAGATCGATAAAGACCCAGTTCTCGGCGAGTTTGTCCCCGTCGCGCCGATACACATCGACGACGCGCATGTCCGCTGACGTCGCACCTGCAGGCAAGCCCAAGAACCCGCCGCTCGCTCGGTTGCTCAGGTTGGGCCAGCCAAAGAAGCAGGCGTAGTTGCCCTCGGCAAATCGAGCGACGTGGCCGTTGAAGTGCTTGTCGGTCAGGTTGAACCTGAACGGGTACTGATGTTGATGCTGGTAACGACGAATCGTGTAGGTAGCGCCAATGCCCTCTGGTCCCGACCAGATCATGTCCTCATGCCAGCTCTCGGCGAGCGCTTCGGGTGGCACCCGGTCGTCGCCGGTTGTGTTCGCAACCTCGTTTGCTCGACTCAGATCATCGATCATCTTGTCGACGATGGCCATGGTGCGCGCCGCTCGCTCAGGATCCTGCCCGTCGATCATCACCCCATCGTGGGTGAGTGGGCCGAGATGCATCCGGCTGGCGCCGGTCTGGGGAGGCAGCGGGTACTGCCCCGCCTGGGCCATCACCGAAATCACATCGAGAAACAACGCGGATTCGGCAATCACATCCCCCGACACTCGATGAAACTCGGCGAAGCGAAGGAAGCACATCTGGCCAGTCGGCGGAATATCGAGCCACGGTTGATCGAACAGGCCGAGCAAGTGCCCCATTTGACACACCCAAACACCGCGCCCGTCACCGGTATCGTCATCGACCGTGTTGTGCCCGGCGAGGAACACATCCGGGCGACGTTGAATTGGCGAAAACGCGGCGCGCAGCGGTTCGAGCACAACCTCGGCAACCTCGGCTGCGCCGTGGCGTTCGCCAAAGGGATGCACGCCGCGCCACGAATAGTCATCGGTGGTGTGATCGGCCACGACCGAAGCGAGCTGTCCCGCTGGAGCGTTGTCGATCGCAGCGTAATAGTCCAGCACCACCTGTTTCGCGTGCTGCAGGTCGGTGGTCACCCCTTGACTGCTCCTGCGCCAAGACCCTTAACCAAGTGCTTCTGGAAGATCATGATCACGATGATGATGGGCAGGGTGATCGAGACCGACGCGGCTGCGGCTTCGGTAACCGTGCCTGCGCTGTCGCCGCCGGTGAGCGACGAAATCGCAACCGGCAGCGTCCATTCGGTAACCGCCAAGACACGGACGAAGAGGAACTCGTTATAGGCGAGGAGCATCGTGAACAACGAGGTTGCGATAATCCCGGGCCACATGATCGGGATCACGGCCAAGCGGAATGCTTGCAGCCGAGTTGCGCCGTCCATCATCGCGGCCTCCTCAATCTCGCGTGGAACCTCCATAAAGAAGCTCCGAAGCATCCAGATAGTGAAGGGCTGGTTCACCGCGACGAGCGCGAGCACGATGACGAGCCGCGAGTCGAGGATGCCGAGTTCCTTGGCCACGATGAAATAGGGCAGCACGAACGCCGTGCGGGGGAGTGCTCGAAACGCAAGTGCTGCGATGAGGATGACCGCCCCCGATAGACCCGAGTACCGGGCGAGACCGTAGCCGGCGAGCAGACCAATGCTGATTGAAATAAGGACGGTGAGCACGGTCACAAAGATCGAGTTGATAAAGAAGTCGAACTCACGGTTCATCTCGAAGACCATCGGGAAGATCGTGAGGGCAGCCCACAACGACACCAAGATCGCCACGGTGGCGGGCCACTTGGTCGCAAGTCTTTTGCGGACTTTGCTGAGCACGAAAACCGCTACGGCAACGATCAGCAAATACAGGCCGACCGCCCACATGTTCTGCTCTTCATCGACGAACCAGAACTTGCGGTAGGGGTCAGCGGTAACCTCGAAACCCCACAACGTAGGCGTGCTACTGATCGTGTCACGGGTGAACTTGATCGAGGTTTGGGCCGCCCAATAAAACGGCACCGACGTGACGATGATCAGCAGGATTAGCGTGGTGTGGACGCTAAACGTCTTGAAGTAATCGCGTACCTGAGTCATCGTTCGGCAATCTGTTCTCGGTAGGACTTGATGAGGAACGGGATGAGCACGATGAACATGCCAATGACCGTGATCACCGCAATTGCATTGCCTTTGCCAACCCGGCCGAGCTGTGCGTTAAAGGCAACGTCAAAGTTGTAGACCATCAGCGTGTTCGCGGCCTGGCCCACGCTCTGTCCGAACACGAACGAGCTATCGAAGACCCGGTAGGCGTCCATGATGCTGATCAGCAGGACGAAGATCAGCAATGACTTCAGGTGCGGGATCACCACGAACCGTTGTTTCGCCCAGAATCCAGCGCCGTCCATTTCGGCTGCTTCCACTCGCTCGCCGGGAAGTGTTTGCATCCCGGCAAAGAACGTGATGACGGCGAACGGCGCGGTTGCCCAAACACCATGAGAGATCAGCACCCATTTGATATTGCTGCCGGTGATGACGAACGCCTCGTCAGTCGCTAGCTCCCAAAGCCATGCGAGCAGACCCCCTCGATCGAAGAGGTCGCGAACGAGGAGTGTCCCGACAACGGGGGTGACGATGAACGGCAAGAGCAATGCGGCCATGTAGAGGCCCCTGCCGCGGACGACGCGGTCGAGCAAATTTGCGACGGCGAAGCCGAGAATGATCTGTACGGGGACGACGACGGCAACATAAAGAATCGTCAGCCGGAACGCCGCCCAAAAGTCGGGATCGGACAGCACTTCGGTGTAGTTGCCAAAGCCAATCCACTCTGCAATGCCAACGTCCCGCAGCAGAATGCGGTTGAACGACAGGTAGATCGTTGTCACGAGCGGGAAGACCATCAACGCGAACATGATGAACACGCTCGTGACGGTGAAACCGGCGAAGGTCTTGCGATCCAACTCTTCTCCTACCTACTCACACTGGACCATCGAAACTGAACTGACTGGTGGCGGCTCGCCCAGTTCTGGGCAAACCAACATGTGGGATCGGCAGCTGTTGCCGACCCCACATGTTTGAATGGACTACCCGAGGAAGCCCGCCGCCGTTGCCTCGGCAATGTACGCCTCTTCGGCCTCGGCAAGTGCCGTCGCTGGGTCGGCACCGCTCGCAGTGATCTCGAGAAGTGCATCACCGAGCACTCCCTGAGCAACAGGAAGCGCTGGGTTCTTAATGCGAGCGCCAACGCCTTCAGCAACCGAGATTGCCGATGCTTCACCGTTGCGTGGAGCGTTCTCGTTCGATGCGCTCAGGCGTGCAACCGCAGCGTGTGCTGCTGCTGCATCTTGAGACTCGACGTCGATCGCAGCCATGATCGTCATGAAGACCTGCTCAACATCGACCGAACCGCCCGCTGGGATGGCGTAGTAGTCAACGAATGCCGGACCGTTGCGGAGCGAATCATCGGTGGTACGAATTGCTGGCAGGAACTCGATCAAGCCAACGACCAGTGAGTTCTCGGGATCATCCATCTGGGCAGCGCGTGACGCCCAGATCGTCGCCATAGGAAGCTCACCAGCACGAAGTGCAGCTTCGCTGTCATCGATGCCGAATGCTCGTCCGGCATCTGACTGACACGCTTCGGTGATCTCGACGAGGCGCTCTACAGCCTGAAGCCCCTCTGGGGTGTTCCAACCCGGGGTGTTGTCGTCGTTGACGATGTTGCCGCCGAGCGACTTGATGAAGTTCGAGAACTCGATCTCCCACGACCAGTTCGCCGACAGGTTGATGTTGAACGGATCGTCGAATCCAGCCTCTCGGAGAACTCCACATGCAGCAATCACATCGTCGTAGGTCTCAGGTGGCGTCAGGCCGTTCGCTTCGAAGATTTCCGAGTTGTAGAAGAAATGCATCGTGTTCGAGAACAGCGGAATTCCAAGGATCTGACCATCGACCGTTGCGCCGTCCCACATTGCTTGTGGGATGTCGTCGAGTCCGAACTCGTCACGGTATTGATCGATCAACGGCGTGAGGTCGGTGAGGTCCTCTGCCCACGTGCCGATCAATGAATCGGTGGCGTGGATGATCTCAAACTCGGGCGAACCGGTGGCGAGATCGAGGTTGATCTGGTCCTGCGCGCCAGCGTTGTCGAGCAACTGGATGTTGACCTGAAGGTTGTCGCTATTGCAATCGCCGAATTCGTTGGCGATCTCCGCGGTCACAGGGAACTCCCAACCAATGAGGTCGATCTCGACCGAATCACTCGGTGCTGGGATCGGGCATTCATCGGAAATGATGCCGCCACCGGAGTCCTCTGGCTCCGACTCCTCAGGCTCTGACTCTTCCGGTTCGGATTCCTCTGGCTCTGACTCCTCCGGTTCGGATTCTTCAGCCGTTTCTTCGGCTGGTTCATCGGTGCCGGTATCGCTGGTCGCCGTGTCTGAACTGCTACCGCACGCGGTCGCGATCAGGCTGAGTGTGAAGAAGGCGGCGAGAAGACGCCACCATTTAGTTGGTTTGTATTCCATGAAATTCCCCCCTGTGGAATTGTGTGTTGGCTTGCTCAATCCAGTCGTTCAACACTCGGTTGAGTGCTTCGGGCTGGTCGATTGTTGAGAGATGTCCGGCGTTCTCGATCATGACGAGCTTTGCACGCGGGTTGTACGAGGCGAGTTCGGCGTGCACTCCAGGCGAGCAGACGCGGTCGCCCTCGCCGCAGGCAATGAGTGTCGGGCAGTCGAACAGCGAGACGAGTTGGCGCCGATCGGTGCGATGCAAAAGCGCCCGATTCTGCGACAAGAAGACCGCAGGTCCGAGGTCGCGAGCCATCGCTAAAATTTCGGGACCGGTCACTGCTGGCCACGCGGTCATCTCGGAAATCAACTCGGTGACGACATCGATGAAGTGGCCCGCGCGGGTGTCAGATGCCCAGCGAGTTCGGGTGCGGATTTGTTGATCGTTCGGAGCGTCTAGGTTCGTATCCAACAGGGCCACTCCCTTCACCCGCTCGGGTGCAATCGCTGCAACCTCGGCTGCAACGATTCCGCCGAGCGAAAGGCCAACGACACAGAACGTTTCAGGTGCATCGGCCAAAACTCGTTGCGCCATGGCTTCGATCGAATCGTCAGAGTAAATATTGGCAACCGTCGCTGGTGCCTGCACGCCCAGTAATTGTGCGGTGAAGACGCGCGCATCACAGAGCGAGCCGGGTATGTACACGACCGGCAGGTCGGTTCCCGAGCGATCGGTGTCGAGGTGCATCACGTCTGGCTCCCAAGTAGTGCGAGTGGAGCGATGTAGCCCGATGCATCGGTACCCCAGCCAGCTTCTTTCGCGGCAGAGATGATGGTGTGGTGCCAGTCGATTCGACTTGGACTGTCTCCGCCGCAAACGACGAGGCATCGAGCCTGACCCGAACCGGTATTGACCAGATTCCGCCATGCATTCTCTGGGATCGACACGATCGAACCCAACTCGATTTGCTGGCGCAACCGGTCGTCGCCGAGATTGACCTCGACGCTCCAGTCGCCGTCGATCATGAACAGCACTTGGTTGTCGGCAATGCGGTGATCGCCAGTTGAGGCACCCGGTTCGAGCCGAAGCCATTCGATGGTAAAGCCATGGGGGTTTGTGATCTTGGGAGCGTGCCTGCGATCTTGCGACATCCCGTATCCAATAACGGGTGCGAGATCGGCGCTGTGGTGCGCGAGGACACTCGAGAGCAGCGCCCGGGTTGACCAGTCGAGTTCGCTGGGCTCGACCACGAACTCTGCTAGTTCATCGTCGGTGTACGAGTCGAGCTCTGCGAGCTCGGTCGTGTCGATCGGAGCCACCGCTTCTGGAACTGGCGATGACGACTCGATGATGTCGTAGTCGCTCGTGAGATAGAGCCCAGTTTCGGCCGCTGCCTTTAGGACCTGCGGTGCCCAGAGGATTCCTCCGGTATCGTCGCCGCCGAGGACGGCGAAGAGCCAGCCATCGTCTGGGCCGGTGTTCTTGAATCCGCGAAAGATCCAGGTCGGGGCCGAGAAAATCGTGTCTTGGCCGATCGTGAGCGTTTGCTCGCAATTCTCACCGACTCGAACCTCGAACTCGCCTCGTGTGCAGATGAAGACCTCGGCGCTGTAGTGCATGTGCTGGTTGTTGACCACACCGTGGGGCATGCTGGCTGCGCCAACGTTGAACCCATGCGGTTCGGTCAAGTTGATCTTTTGATCACCGTTCTGCGAAACGCCCGGGCCAATGAACGAGTAGCTCGCTTTACCAGCAGAGCCGGGAATTCGTACGTCAATAAAGGCCGCAGTATCTGCCTGGAACTGCGACGGTGGTATCACGCGTCGTGCCATCTCGGAGGCATCGACGACCACGTTCGCCAATGAAGTTCGGAGGGGAGCCTTCATGGTCGATCCTCTCGTTTAGAGAGGTGGTGGTCGTCGATGCCTCTTCGGGTGGTTCGACCGTGGCGTATTGTTCCGGTGGCAACGCGTACCTGTTCGCCCTCATGGGTGTCGCTATTTGAAATGATGGCGATGGCCTCGTCGACGAGGACCCGAACTGGTTGTACGAGGGTGGTGAGGTCATATCCCGCCCACGCAGCCTGCGGTAGGCCATCGAAGCCGGTGATCAAGATGTCGTGGGGAGCTTCGATGCCGCCGCTGCGAAGCCCGTCGTGCAAACCAAATGCAACCTCGTCGCTCGCCACCATTACCGCGTCGGGACGGTCGTTCGCTTCGAGGATGTGTGTAGCGGCCTTGTAGCCAGCGTCGTAGGTGTAGGCACCCGCTTCGATGTAGGGCAACGCGATGCCAGCTTCGGCGAGGGTTGTCGCTGCGCCCCGGTACCTGCTCCGATCGGTCGATGCGTCTGCAACGCCACCGACAAAGGCTGCCGAGTTGATGCCTTGGGCGAGGAGGTGCCGGGCCAGATCGCTGGTGCCTGCCTCGTCGTCGACCGAGACCGAATTGACGAGGCCTCCCGCTGCGGGCTGGTTGAACGCAACGACGCTCAGTCCAGATCCGCGCATTCGAACGAGATGCTCTTGGCCAATCGTCGAGGATGCGAGCACAAGGCCATCGAGTCGGTACTGCTCGACCGAATCCAACGCATCGCTGACATGTTCGGCGTCATCGAATGAGAAGAGGAGCAACTGTTCGCCGCGTTCGGCGAGTGCCCGTGAGAATGCCGAGAGGACGCTCTGCCAGTACTCGCCATCAGCGGGCACGACGGCGCCGACGATGTGGGTGCGCTGTGACTTCAGGCTTCGAGCGATCGCGTTTGGTACATACCCCATCGCTTCGGCCGCTTCGCGCACTCTTCGTTGGGTGTTGGCGGCGACCTTATCGGGAGCCGAAAAGACGCGCGCCACGGTGGCTTGCGATACCCCTGCCTTGGCCGCAACGTCGTGTGACGTCACCGACTCGACACGTTTCCCAACCGTTTCCCCCATTTAGGGGGAGGCTAATGACTACGTATTCATACTGTCAAATTCAGCTTCTGTTCGCGTTGGCGCTGGCGTGTTGGAGTATTTGTGTCCAGATCGCTACCTCGTCGAAGAGCACGAACTCCCGCCGGAGCCCCCAGGGCCCAAATTCGGCGTGGCTGATGCCCATGATGTGGACGGGAGCGCCGGACGGATCGCCAAACAGGGTGCCGCCGGTGTGTGTCCCATGAAGCGACCAGCGCAGTGCTCCACGTTCGCCAAGGCCCTCATCCTCGCGGCCGATCTGGTGGTGAATCTCGAGGCGCACATCGCTAAAGCATGCCCGGAGGTTGGCCCAGTAAGTATCGACTTCGTCCCAGCCGTGGAGGTCGAATCCTCCCGGTACTTCAGCGTGTACGGCACGGTCGTACACCTCTTTCACCGATGGCTGCGGATCGATCAGCATTGCTCGGAGGTTCTCCGCGTAGCGATGGCCCCGAGGGTCGTCGTTGCCGCGGCCGGTGTAGACCAGCGGGGGCGTGCTTTGGTCAGCGAGCGGCGTGAGGCTCTGCGTGCCGAGGTTCTCAAGTCTCTGTTTTGCGAACGATTGAGGCGTGGTGCCGAGTTGGCGAACAATGGCCCCAAAGTCGCGGACGAGCCATTCGTCGTAGATTTGGTTGTTGTGGGCAGCGCAGTCGGCAATCACCCGGTATCGCAACCGGGTGCCGGTCGCCGGACCAAACGCCCCGGCCCCGGTGTGGGTTGCGGTCGAATAGATGCGATGCGACGACAAGAAGCCGCCCTCGCCGTCGTCGGACCAAATCACGTCCTCGCCGAGCAGTTGGCGATCGGGAAACTCCTCGAGCGTCGCATAGGTCGCGTCGATTACCGCCTCGTTGCCAACCACGAATCCATCGGGGGATCGAACCGGAATGTCTGGGGTGTAGTAGTCGTGCAACAGCTCCACCCCACGGTCCTCCCAAATTTCCTCGGTAATGCCCAAGATGTAGTCGGGCGGTGAGGTGAAGCGATCATCAAACCCCTGCATTGGTCAGCCCCCATTTGCATCGACCTGCGTTCTGCCATTGGATGGTCCAACAACGAATGAATACGTACGCACCGCGACCCTAGGCCATGCACAGGTGTACAGAAAGGTTTCTATGGATCCGACCATTGAGGTGACTGCGGTCGATGCCCCCGTCGCCACGCTCGGAGAATGTCCGGTGTGGTCAGCGAGCGAACGAGCTCTGTATTGGGTCGACATCGATGAGCGCACCATCCATAGGCACGATTGGGATACTGGCGCTCACGAACGTCACGTCCTTGGCGGACGACCTGGCTCGATCGTCAAGAGCCAACGGGACGCGAACCTCGTCGTCGCTGTCGAGCACGAGTTGGTCGAGTTGGACTGGGCGACCGGCGAAACATCGAAACTTCTGCAACTCGAAGCACCCAACACCGGGAATCGACTGAATGACGGTCGGTGTGACCCGTTTGGTCGTTTCGTCGTCGGGTCGATGTTCGCCGATACCACTGCGGGCAAGACGACCGGCGTGCTCTACCGAGTCGGTCTGCACGGAACAGCCCGGCTGCGATCTGGCATTGGAGTCACTAACGGACTGGCTTTCGACCTCGAGCGAGGTCTTATGTACTTCGCGGACACACCCACCGACCGGGTACTCGTTTTCGACTATGACGTAGAGAGCGGCGAGGCGACCAACGAACAGGTCTTCTTCGACTATGCCGAGGTGCCGGGCAAGCCCGACGGTGCCTGTGTTGACGCCGATGGATGTTATTGGTCGGCGTCGGTGTACGGCTGGGCGCTTCTCCGAATCACGCCCGACGGACGGATCGACCGCCGGGTCGAACTTCCGCTGCAGAAACCGTCGATGCCGTGCTTTGGCGGCCCGGACCTGAACGTCTTGTTCGTCACCACCATCGGCAGCGGTGGAAATACTCCGTCAGAGCCCGGCCGAGATGGCTTTGTTCCCGGCACGACCCTTCGGATCGATGGACTTGGTGTCACCGGCGTTGACGAGCCTGCGTTCTCGGGCCTTGCAACCTAGGGGCCGTTCTTGCCCCGAACGCACCGAGGGGTTCGAGCGGTGCGCTACCCCGATCGTCGTGAGCCGATTGACGCCGCGCTCTTGAGGCTGCGCGGGTCGAAACTGGTTGGGCCGAAACTTGGCTGGGCTTGGCGGGGCGGTTCGCGACTCCGCCGAGAAGGAGCGCAACGACGAACGTGAGTCCCACGTGGAAGATCGGGATCACGCCGTCGATGAAAGCGCCCCAGCCAATTCCGGCCAGGATCCCGAAAACGAGGATGGTTGCGAGGCGGCGTTCAGCGTTTTGGCGCGTCGGTGCGTTGCGAGCCCATTGGACTTGGTCTTGCCCGTACCACTCGCCGAGGTGGCGCCGCGACACGACCTGAGCGAACAACACGACGCCGACGAGCGAACCGACCGTGTGGCCGAAGTACTGAAGCACGCGAGCGGTTGACATTGCGCCGCGGACAGGAACTTCGAAGAGCACCTCGTTGAGCCCGAGCAGGTTCGAACCAAAGCGACCGGCGTGGGTAAAGCTATCGATGAAGACATGGCTGGCAACGCCAACAAACGCAGAGAACGCCGTGACGAGAAGGCGAGGCCGACCCAAGGCGAGGACTCGGTAGCTTCTGGCTCGCAGCGGGCCGAAGTCGGGGAGTGCGCCAAAGAGCCCATCGGCTGCGAAACGGCGAAGGAGGATCGAGTACACCACCGTGAACACGACGGCGACGACGACTCCTTCCACGTGGTGAGAGTCGAAGGTATCGATCGCGGCGAGGGCGCTGAACAGATCGGGGCTGCCCGATCCAACGACGAGCGCGACGCCGTCGAACCAACGGGGGCGCCAGAGCTTGAGGGGCAGGACGATCGATTGATGCGCGGGAAATGTCAGTGGCACTCGGCCGACTGTGGGCCAGCGCACATAAAGGCTCGCGAAAAGGCGAGTAGTCAGTGCTTTTGACTTAGCCGCCGTGGATGGATCTATAGCGACTCGCCGCTCACGATCTTGTCCGAGAGCGAGAGGATCGAAAGCGTCGCCAAAGCTGGCAGCGCGGCGAGGACTGCAATAGCCGCCCGAAGCGAAGCGGCCTCGCCGATTGACGTCAGGATCGTGCCGCCGATCCCTCCACCTAGGAAGAACACGACCATAAACACCGCCAGCGCAGCGCCGCGTTCGCTCGGTGGGGTTGCGGTGGTGAGCAGCCCGACCAGCGCTGCCTGGCCAACGCTGAACGACATCGATACGAGAATGAACGCCCCAGCCAAACCGATCGGGCTTGAGGTGAAGATGGCGGCGGTAGACAGGGCGACCGATGCAGTTGCGAGACCAAGTGCGGCGACGTGTTTGGCGGAGAGGTGGGTTCGTAGCCATTTGGCGACCGGGGTCATGAGTATCCCAGCTGCAGCTGCTGGCAGAATCCACAATCCGATGGCGATGCGGCTTGCTCCCAATTCTTCGGTGAAAATCGCCGGTACCGCAACCAGCAGCGAGAAGAAACCCGCCGGAATCGATGCACCTGCGACCGCTATCCTCCATGTCGCTGCTCGCCTCAGAACACTCGCTGGGATAAAGGACGCTCGCGCACTGCGAATTCCCGCGATCGAGGCACCGATTCCGGACACGAAAAGAACGACGCCTATGACACCGATCATCGGGTTCGCCCCGAGCTGAAGGCCGAGATTTACGCCGACGGTGATCGCCGACACACCGACCGCTCCGGCCACGTCAAGGCCTGCTAGCCCGCCGCGTACGTCGTATGCGAGCCGACGGACCGGCCCGATGAGCAGCAGCGAGAAGGCCGGCAGTGCGAGAACCGCTCGCCATCCGGAGCGATCGGCAATCACCGCACCGAGCAACAAACCGCCAGCCGAGAGCGCAGCGAGACCGGACATCCTGGTAAGCGCGTGCGGTCGGTCTTCTTCAGTGAGGCGACCGGCAATGATTACCGGACCAAGGACCGGAATCGCCCCTGCACCAGCGCCAACGATACCTCTTCCAATGAGGAGCATCGTTGGGTTGGGAGCGACTGCAGACAACGCGGCGCCGCTCGCCATCACGACGAGGCCAACGGTGATTGGCAGGCGGGGTCCAATCAGATCGGCCGTCCGGCCATAGATCGGCGCGCTCGCGGCGAGCGCGACCACGAACGCGGTGATCACCCACGCCCCAGTAGCGAGGGAAAGGTCGAACTCATCTCGGATCGTAGGCACGACAACGGCAGCCGCCGAAGACGCAAGTGCGACGATCGCATAGGCAACTCCCAACGTTGTTCCAACTCGTTCTGGCGAAGGCGAATCGGCAGCCGACGCGACGGAGGCGTGCGATGTTGGCGAAACGTGTTGGATGGACACCGGGGAGTTCAATTCTTTACCGCGAGGCCAGCTCGACGGCGGGTGGAGTTACGTGAGTCAGAAACCCGCCCACCCTCGCGGGTATTCGCGCCGTTTCGACCACGTTGGCGCCGATGGACTGAGTTTGGGAGCGTTGGAACCGATGGGCTGCAGTTGAGCGCGTAGGGTCGATGTTGTGCTGGTAGCGAACGGTAAAGGCGAACTCTGGTGGGGTGGGCGCATCGTCGATGGTGTTCGTATGCCGTTCCGGGCCGGCACCTCGGTCGACCTTTCCGATCATGGGTCCAATCAGGCGGCCGGCCTCCTCGTATCGAGCCGTGGTCGAGTCATCTGGTCGAGCGAACCGTTTTCTTTCACGGTTGGCCAGGATTCGATCGAGATCGACGGGGATGTACGGGTCGACATCGCTGGAGACACGCTCAAAGATGCCGTCCGCTGGGCGAGCACGCACCTCCACCAAACGCCCCGGTCACTTCCTCACCTCGCCATGTTCGAGCCGCAGTGGGTGACCTGGATCGAGCACCTCTACGAGCAAACACAAGCCAAGGTCCTCGACTACGCACAACAGATCCTCGCTCACGGTTATCAGCCGGGTGTGCTGATGATCGACGACAACTGGAGCGAGGACTACGGCGTCTGGAAGTTCCGTGCCGACCGTTTCCCCGACCCGGCCGACATGGTTCGCCAGCTCAAGGCCATGGGGTTCGGGGTCATGTTGTGGGTGTGCCCATACGTCAGCCCCGACGGACGGAACTACCTCGACCTTCGAGACGCCGGGCTCCTCATCTCAAATGCGGCGGGTGAACCGGTGATCCGCCGCTGGTGGAACGGCTACAGCGCGGTCCTCGACCTCACCAACGATGCTGCCCGCAACTGGTTCCACAAAAAATTGACCGGCCTACGGGACGATTTTGGGATCGACGGGTTTAAGTTCGATGGCGCCGACCCTGACATGTATTGCGACGGGGATGTAACCGCCCAACCCGTGTCATCGGCAGGGCAGGTGCACCATTACGGAACCTTCGCCGAGCAATTCGAGTTCAACGAACTTCGTGCGGGATGGAACCTCGGCGGGCGAGGCTTGGCGATGCGGCTTTCCGACGCGCACCACAGCTGGGACGACAAAGGAATCGCAAAGCTCATTCCCAACCACCTCGCCCAAGGACTGCTCGGGATGGCGGCCGGCGCCCCCGACATGATCGGCGGGGGTGAATACCTCGACTTCGACGAAGATCGGATCGACCAAGAGGTCTTTGTCCGCCACGCACAAATCGCCGCGTTCTGCCCAATGATGCAGTTCTCGGCGGCCCCGTGGCGTCTCCTCGACAAAGAACACGCCGCTGCGGTC